>JBEKIX010000140.1:0-6546 GCA_050011535.1 Acidobacteriota bacterium | reverse complement strand
GCTACCTTCGGATCCAGCTTGTGCAGTACCTGCGTGATCGCCGATGTCAACGTCGTCTTCCCATGATCTATGTGCCCGATCGTCCCTATGTTCACGTGCGGCTTGCTGCGATCGAATTTTTCCTTCGCCATAGAAACCTCCAAACCTGCCTATCTGGTTACTGCTTTCCCGCGGACCCGCGATATGATCTCTTCACTTACGGTTTTGGGCGCTTCTTCGTAATGCGAGAAGTGCATGGAATAGGTAGCCCGTCCCTGGGTCATAGACCGCAAATCAGTCGAGTAGCCGAACATCTCGGAAAGCGGAACTTTACACTTGATGATGGTGGAACTCATGCGCGCATCCGTTGATTCGACACGGCCTCGACGCGCGTGCAGGTCGCCCGTAACAGCGCCCATGAACTCCTCCGGCACGACGACCTCGACATCCATCATCGGCTCCAGCAATACGGGCTTTGCGTGTCTGACCGCTTCCTTCAGAGCCATGGAGCCGGCGATCTTGAATGCCATTTCCGAAGAATCAACCTCGTGATAGGTGCCGTCGAGGAGCGTGACTCTTACGTCCACCATTTCGTATCCGGCCAAAACACCGGTTTCGAGAGCTTCCCGTATCCCCTGCTCCGTAGGCGCAATATATTCACGAGGGATGGCGCCGCCGACGATCTCGTTCTCGAATACAAAGCCCGCCCCCGGCGCATTCGGTTCAATCGCAATCTTGACGTGCCCGTACTGTCCGTGCCCGCCGGTCTGGCGAATGAACTTGCCTTCCGCCGCGGCGCGTTGCCGGATAGTCTCCCGGTATGCGACCTGCGGTTTCCCCACATTGGCAGCCACTCCGAACTCCCGCACCATTCGGTCGACGAGAATCTCGAGGTGGAGCTCGCCCATACCTTCAATGATCGTCTGGCCGGTATCGGGATCCGTATGCACCTTGAAAGTCGGGTCCTCGCGGATCAGCTTGCCAAGAGCGATCGCCAGTTTCTCCTGATCCGCTTTGGTTTTGGGCTCGATGGCAACGGCAATCACGGGGGCTGAAAACTCAATCCCTTCGAGCACGATCGGGTGTCGCTTATCGCAGATGGTATCGCCGGTGCTGACATTCTTGAGGCCCACCGCCGCCGCGATGTCTCCGGCATATACTTCCTTGATCTCCTCGCGCTTATTCGCGTGCATTTTCAAAAGCCGCCCCACGCGCTCAGAGTAATCCTTGGTAGAGTTGTATATCGTCGCCCCCGTCTGCGCCTGCCCGGAATAGACTCGGAAGAAGGCCAGTTGCCCGACGAAGGGATCGGTCATGATCTTGAAGACCAATCCGGCGAAGGGCTCGTCGTCCGAAGCATGGCGCACGGGAGGTTCTTTATCCCCTTTCACAATGCCTCGTACAGCGGGAACGTCGAGCGGGGACGGAAGAAAATGGACGATCGCATCGAGCAACTGCTGAATGCCCTTGTTCTTGAACGCCGCACCGCAGAGGACCGGCACGAATTTCAGTCCAATGGTTCCCTCTCGCAGGGCGGCAACGATCTCCTGTTCGGAAAGCGCGGCGCCGGCGACATATTTCCCCATGAGGCGATCATCGACGTCCGAAATCACTTCAATCATCTGCTCGCGGTATCGGGCTACCTCTTCGCGGTATTCTTCCGGAATCTCTTCCACGGCGAAATCCGCACCCAGCGTTTCCTCTCTAAAGACAATTGCCTTTTGGAGGATAATATCGATGACGCCGCGGAACTGATCTTCAATGCCGAATGGGATCTGTACCGCAACGGGAACGGTCCCCAGGCGGCTTTTCATCATGCTCAGCACGCGCGGGAAGTCCGCTCCGGGACGGTCCATCTTATTGACAAAGCCGATGCGCGGTACATGATACTTATCCGCCTGCCGCCAAACGGTTTCCGATTGCGGCTCGACCCCTTCCACAGCCCCGAAAAGCGCAACGGCGCCGTCGAGCACCCGCAGGCTGCGTTCCACCTCGGCAGTGAAGTCCACGTGTCCGGGTGTATCAATAATGTTGACGCGGTAGTCTCCCCAGAAGCATGTGGTCGCAGCGGATGTGATGGTTATGCCACGTTCCTGTTCCTGCTCCATCCAGTCCATCGTGGCAGTACCTTCGTGCACTTCACCGAGCTTATGTGTGATGCCGGTGTAATAGAGGATTCGTTCGGTCGCAGTTGTCTTACCCGCATCGATATGCGCCATGATTCCGATATTTCGGGTCCGCTCCAGCGGTACTAGACGTGCCACCTTAGTCAAACCTCACTACCACCGATAATGGGCGAATGCCTTATTGGCCTCGGCCATGCGATGCGTATCTTCCCTCTTCTTGATTGCGCCACCGCGATTGTTCGAGGCATCCAGGATTTCAGCAGCGAGTCTTTCCTGCATCGTTTTTTCGCTGCGCGAGCGTGCGTTTCCGATAATCCAACGAATCGCCAGGGATGTGCGCCGGTCCTGCGAGACCTCGATCGGCACCTGATACGTGGCGCCTCCGACTCGCCGGGATTTCACCTCGAGGACCGGTTTGACGGCATCCATCGCTTTCTTGAACACCTTGACCGGATCCTCTTTCGCACGCTCTTTGATCGAATCCAACGCCCCGTAAAAAATGCCCTCGGCCACACTCTTCTTCCCCGCGAGCATCATACAGTTGACAAACTTGGTGATCAGGGTGCTGCTGTACACTGGATCCGGGAAGGTTTCCCGCTTCGGTACCTCTCTACGCCTCGGCATACCTGAAGATCTCCCGCTACCTCTATCTCATTTTCGTTTTTTCCCATCCGTCACGGGATGAGAAATGCTACCCCAGAGAGCAAAATGCGTCGGCTCTGGCAAATGCCTTCCGAAGATTCCCGCAAGGCGCAAGTCCGTCACGAGGACGGCTTTTTGAAGGAGTGTTTAGCTTTTGGGCCGCTTGGCGCCATACTTGGAACGGGACTGCTTTCGCTCCTGGACTCCAACGGAATCCAAGGTCCCCCGCACCACATGGTAGCGAACCCCAGGAAGGTCCTTGACACGTCCACCGCGGATCAGAACGATGGAGTGTTCCTGCAGGTTGTGTCCGACACCCGGGATGTAGGTAGTTACCTCAATCCCGTTCGTGAGCCGGACACGAGCAACTTTGCGAAGAGCTGAGTTTGGTTTCTTGGGTGTTGATGTATACACCCTGGTACAGACTCCTCGCCGCTGCGGGCTCCCCTGTAAAGCCGGACTCTTCGTCTTGTAACGAATCTTCTTTCGGCCAGATCGAACCAGCTGATTGAAGGTCGGCAAACCTTTTTCTCCTTTACCTTCCAACGGCTAAACGCTCCTCTAGTCCTACCTCGGACAGAGCGCCAGAGCCATAGGGAAAAACCGAACAAATGTAGCAAACAGGGTCATAGCTGTCAAGCAAATAGCCGGATCAAATACGGCGGATGCGAGATCACGATTCTCCGCAATCCGGAAACACCCGCCCGGAGCGCCAGATTTCTTCGCTCAAGCAGCGGTCCGGCCGTTAGATAAGTTAGCTCCTGCGGGGGCCGTCGCCGCAGCGCAATGAAGCGCTGCAAGAGGGCCTTCAAGGGCAACTGGAGGACATATGGGCAGTATCAACAAAGTGATTCTCATCGGACGTCTGGGGAGAGAACCGGACGATCGCGTCACCGCCGGCGGCACTCGAGTGTCGAACTTCAGCCTGGCCACGGATCAGTTCCATCCCGGCAACGGCAACGGCCCGGCAGAGAAAACGACCGAATGGCATCGCATTGTCGCCTTCGGCAAGATTGCGGAACAATGCAATCAGTATCTGCATAAGGGCAAGCTGGTCTGCGTCGAAGGGTCGCTGCAAACTCGCTCCTGGGAAAAACCGCCTGGCGAGAAACATTACACGACCGAGATCATTGCGGCCCGCGTGACTTTTCTTGATTCGAAAGCCGCTGAATCCTCACAACACGAAGCGGCCAATGCCGAGGCGGGAGAGTTTTGAAGCGCGCCCCGTGACGCGAGACGTGTGACGTGTCTTCGAGTTACCTCTCACGCGCTGCAACTGTTTAGCAGCAAAAGGGTACAGTGTTTTCGGATCGACGACCGAATTAACCGCCAAGTCTCAGAAAAATGCTCAACAGTTACCACGCGTCACCCGCCCATCGTCGTGCATCATTCGCGTTGGTGCTATAATTCGCTCCGTCATGGCTTCGGCAAATGGAATTCAGCGCAAACGGCGCAAGCTGCCGCGGTGGCTCTGGCTCTTGTACGGAGTGGTCGTATTGTTTTTTGCTCTGGCAGGGGTGGCATTCGGCGTCTTGATCGGATATCAGTACAATTTGCCGAAGATCCAGAGTCTCGAAGACTTTCGGCCTGACGTCATCACGGATCTTTTCTCCGACGATGACAAAGTGATAGGTGAGTTCGCCATCGAGCGGCGCATCGTCGTCCCCTACGAGGAAATCCCAGCTTACCTGCAGCTTGCGATCCTGGCCGCCGAGGACGATAAGTTCTATAACCACTCTGGCATCAACTACCTGTCGACGCTCCGGGCCCTTGTCAAAGACGTCGTCTCAATGAGGCGGGCGGAAGGCGCCAGCACGATCACTCAGCAGCTGGCACGCATGCTCATGGGAAATACCGAGAAGACATTCGACCGCAAGGTCAAGGAGTTGCTGGTCGCCTGGCAGATCGAAAAGCGCTACTCCAAGCAGCAGATCCTCACGCTCTACTGCAACCAGCACTATTTCGGGCACGGCACGTTTGGTGTCGCCGCCGCCGCAGACAATTACTTCGGGAAACAACTGAAAGATCTCACATTGGATGAATGCGCTTTGATTGCCGGGTTGCCGAGAAACGCCGCAATGTATTCTCCGATCCTTCATCCGGACGCCGCGCTGTCACGCCGCAATTACATCCTGGATCGGATGGTCGCCGAGCAAATGATCTCGCGGCAAACCGCTGCGGAAGCCAAGGCCAGGCCCATCCTATTGAAGCCACACACCAGAAATACGGATTTTGCGCCCTATTTCGTCGAATGGGTCCGCCAATCCCTGGCAGACCGTTATACGACGGATACCATCTGGCGGCAGGGCCTGCGCGTCCATACGACATTAAACATCGAAATGCAGACCGCCGCGAACAAAGCGCTGCATGAAGGGTTGCGTGCTTATGATAAACAGCGCGGCTGGCGGGGCCCGGTCGACAACGTGCTCAAGGATCCTTCTGTCTCACTCGATGCGTACACCAATCCGGATTGGCGCGCGACTCTGAGGCCGGGAGACCTTGTCATCGGACTCGTCGAAAGCGTCGACGACCCGGAGATAAAGATACGTTTCGGCAAGTATCGCACTACTCTGGGCCCGAAGGAAATCGCCTGGACCAAGGCAAAAGTGCCTTCCACGATTCTCAAACCCGGCGACCTTGCGACCATCCAGATCACATCCCTCGACGACATCCATAAGACCGCAACAGCCGTATTGGATCAGATTCCCCAAGTACAGGGCGCATTGATCACGCTGGACAATGCAACCGGGGAGATCAAAGCCATGGTCGGCGGCTACGACTTCGAGACAAGTGAATTCAACCGTACGACGCAGGCCATGCGTCAAGTCGGCTCGACATTCAAACCGATTGTATATTCGACCGCATTGGAAAAAGGATGGTCGGCCGAGAGTACGATTCTTGATGCTCCGATCAGCTTTACGGATTCTCTGGGACGAGTCTATCAGCCAGTCAATTACGACGGAAAGTACGAGGGTCAGATCACTCTGCGACAGGCTTTGATCGAATCGCGCAACGTGCCTACCATCCGGCTGGCCTCTTTGCTGGGGATCAAGAATGTTCTGGTAATGGCGAGGCGCTTCGGACTTTCAGGCCAGATGGAGCCGTATTTGCCTCTGGCAATCGGCGCCTGCGAAGCCACTCCGCTGGAGATGGCCACAGCCTTCACGGTCTTTCCGAACCTCGGGCGCCAGCCCAAGCCTTACTTCATCCGGAAGATCGAAGATTACGAACATGTCAAGAAAGAGCAGACGGAACCGCAAACCCACCAGGTGCTCGACCCGGAAATCGCGCAGCGCATGCTCGGCTTGCTTCAAGATGTTGTCCAGAACGGCACAGCCAAGGCGGCCCGAGCCCTGAATCGCCCCCTCGGAGGAAAGACCGGCACCACCAATGACTTCGCTGATGCCTGGTTCGTCGGCTTCAGCCCCTCGATCACGACCGCCATCTGGGTTGGATTCGACTCTAAGAGGACGCTTGGGGACAAGGAAGCCGGAGCGGTGGTCTCCCTGCCAATCTGGATGCAGTTCATGCAGGAGGTACTCAAAAACAAGGCGGTGGAATCGTTCGCTACCCTGGAGGTCCTCACGGAACAGTCCTCCGATAGCACCTCAATCAACCCCACCCAGCCGAGGAAACTGGTCATACAGGATCTCCCCGGATCTACGCCCGTGAGCAAAAAATAGGGCAGCCCAAGCGCCCATCAGCGGTTCTTTCCCGGAAAGTTTATTGCTGCGGCTGTGGCGTCACCGGTCACGCGCCACGATGTAATCGGGTATGGAGAGAAGCGCATCGCGAGCCG
>JBEKIX010000139.1:0-6661 GCA_050011535.1 Acidobacteriota bacterium | reverse complement strand
GTCTTAGTGCTGTATCTGGAGCGCCCCGCCACGCAACAGTGCGCAGGTGCATGGTCTTGGAGGGGCGCTTCTGATACAGCGACTTGAAGGAAGCCGCCCTCATGGAAGGCTATGTACTTTGAATGGGTCTGCGGCGGAGCAGAGGGAACAGGCACGGTCTGAGTTGGGTAGGATGTGCCGCTTTGACTGTGAAATGGTGTGCTGAAATACCGCGATGAGCTGCCAGTCGAGGGCTGAAGAGATAGCCGGCGGGGCAATCCGGGCCAGATGAGGCAAGGAATCCGCGTAGGCGCCGAAGCACGAGCAAAGGCCGAGAATGCGGGTAGATCTTCATGCTGTGTGTCGTTGCGGTTGCGGTGGGGAGCGAAGCAGGAGTTGTGCAGCGGAGAGCCGTTCGACGACGCGCATGGCTGCGCCGCAGACTGGGCAGTTCCAGAGAGAGTGAGTCTGATCGGTGGACGGTGCTGCCAGCGAAGCAGTCATCTTCTCTGCGCCGCTGAGGAGTTGGAAGCATCGCGGCAGGAGCGAAGCGCGGTTGCGGTTGGCGAGGAATCCGAAGTTGCGGATGCGCACGAAGCCCGGCGGCAGCAGATGGAGCAGGAAGCGGCGCAGGAACTCGTCGACATCCAGAGTCATGAGCCGTTTCTTGTTGCCATGCGCGGAATCGCGCCAGCGAAAGGTGACGTTGCCATCGGAGAGAGCGACCAGCCTGGAGTTGGAGATGGCGACGCGATGGGTGTAGGCGCCGAGATAGCGCAGCACATGATCCGGGGCGCCGAAGGGCGGCTTGGAGTAGACGACCCAGTCATGACGGAACAGCAGGCGCAGCCATGCGGCGAAAGCGCGTGGCTGGGCAAGATGCAGCAGGCTGCCGTGGAACTGGAGCTCACCGCGATGGAAGGCGTTGCGCAGTCCGGCGACGAACTTGCCGCGGAAGACGCGGCTGAGCACGCCGATGGGCAGGAAGAAGGAACGCCGGGCGGGGATCCATCTTGCGCGATCCGGAGCGAGACCGCCGGCCGCAATGACGCAGTGGATATGAGGATGAAACTGAAGGCGCTGATTCCAGCTGTGCAGCACGCTGAAGAAACCGATCTCGGCACCAAGATGCCGAGGATCGCGAGCGACTTCGAGCAAGGTCTCAGCGCTTGAGTGAAAGAGCAGGTTGTAGATGAGGCGTTTGTTCTGCAGCGCGAGCGGAGCCAGTTCGCGCGGCAGGGTGAAGACGGCATGGACGTAGCGTGTGGGCAGAAGTTCCCGCTCGCGCGCCTGGAGCCAGCGCCGGCGCGCGTTGCCCTGGCATCTTGGGCAATGCCTGTTTCGACACGAGTTGTAGGAGATCCTGGTCGTATGTCCGCAGCCCGTGCAGTGGTCGCGATGTCCGCCCAGCGCGGCGGTGCGGCAGCGCACGATGGCCAGCAGCACCTTGCGGTGTTGCCAGGTGATCCACCTGCGGCTGTGTTCCACGAAGGCTTGTCCAGCACAGCGAACAATGTCGGCCATCTCCACGAGAGGCCGGTTGTTCAACTGTGCTTCTGTTCTCCTTGAGAAGAGAGCGTGAGCGCATCGAGCGGGCTGGCGGTCGCGCTGAGATGCCGTTGGGACAGATGCAGGTAGACGGTAGTGACTTCGAGGTCGCGGTGGCCGAGCAGGATCTGGATGGTGCGCAGATCGGCGCCGGCTTCAAGAAGGTGGGTCGCGAAACAGTGGCGCAAAGTGTGGGGATGAATGCGCCTGTTGTCGAGACCAGCGCGTTCGGCGGCGATCTGGCAGGCAGACCATAGGACCTTGGTGGTCACAGGCTGGCTGGATGTGTGCCAGCGGTTGCCGGGAAACAACCACTCCTTCGGCTTGCGCCGGAGTCCGCGCCAGTAGGCGCGCAGTTCTTCGAGCAGCCTCGGGCTCAGCATGACATCGCGGTCCTTGCCGCCCTTGCCCTCGCGGATATGAACCACCATCCGCCGGCTGTCGATATCGCTGACCTTCAGGTGGGCCGCTTCTGCGCGGCGTGCTCCGGTGGCATACATCGTCATCAGCAGGATGCGATGAAAAGGAGTATCGGCCGCGTCGATCAGTCGCGCAACTTCTTCCTGACTGAGCACCCCTGGCAGGTGACGCAGCTTCTTCGGATAGGGCGTCTCGGCGATGCTCCAGTTGCGCTTCAAAACATGAATATAGAAGAAACGCAGCGACGCCAGCCGCAGGATAACGGTGTTCGGGCTGTACTTCAACCTGGTGAACAGCATCGCCTGATACTTGCGAATGTCCTCAGGACCGAGTTGATCGGGCGAGCGCCGGAAGTACCGGCTGAAGTGCGTCACGCCGTGCAGGTAGGTGCGGATCGTTGTATCGGCGAAGTTGCGGCGATGCAACTCCTCAAGCATGAGCTGACGTAGTTGGTTCACAGAGATCCTCCTTCTCTGTGACCAAAACTATGTCGTTAGCCACCCATGTCAGCTCGGGTACACGCGCAAGCGTCCGCCGCCGCAGCGGCTTCGTTCAAGTCGGCCAGTGTCCCGCGATCTCATGACCGAGTAGGGGTTGGAATGTGAGACACGAAGTAGCTACTCGAAGTGGTTTGCATACCTTCTCTTCCAGGAACACCAGCTCTTCAAGTATTTCCACCCTTCTTTCATCCTCGCTACGCGATTAGATATAGAGAACAGCCCTCCCACTTAGGAAGAGAAGGTAGAGAAACCGCTAGAGTAGCCTACTCGCTTCTGTCGGAGTTGCAAGGAAAGCGAAGCAAGTGGTTTCTGTGTGTCCCGATCCCCAGCGCGGATTGCCCCATAAAAACTTCCCTATGTTTTCCATTTCTCCAGTATTAGAGAAAGAGGCCAAGGAAAGCCGCTACCTTGGCGATGGAAGGCGAACTGACGACGTATGGCAGACGATGAAACCAGGATCGACATCACCTCACTCGTTCCGCTTGTGAAGCCCCTGATTGATACAGAGGTCCTGCTTATTGGAGCGTTCCGTCCAGTCTACGCATAGAATCAAAGGGAGAACCGAAAGCAATGGACGAATCTAAACCAAAAACCGAAACCCCTTGGTGGCAACCAACACGCTCGCAGTTGGCGAAATGGCATATGAAGAATACTCTCGGAACTGCTGTATTCCTCGGCATCATGGCCTTGGGCGCCCTGCTCTACCTTGCGTTTACGACCCTCCTATCCCACCACCTGTTTCACCATCGGCACTAAATCTCCTTAAATTCTGCTTACGCGGAAAAGCGAATTAAGAATAAGAAGTGTTGTCTTGAGTTCGAGCAGACGGGCGCGAAGCGCGAACTGATGGCGCGTGTACGGGCACCTATGACATCGGTGCTCATGATCTTTGAAATGACGCGGGATTACGCTGTCATCGTGCCGCTGATGATCGCAAACCTGACCAGCTTCTTCATCTCTTCCCGATTTCAGAAGCAGCCCATCTACGATGCACTGGCCCATCAGGATGGGATTCATTTGCCCAGCCACAGCACTCGCAACGAACCCAACAAGCGAACTGTGCTTCAGATCATGCGGAAGACTCCCGAGATTCTCCCCGCTGAAATGCGTGTCCAGGATGTGATCGAACAAGCTCGTGCCGGTATGCTCCGTACCTGGCCTGTGGCTGAGAAGGATTACTTTCTTGGAATGCTGACCAGAGAGACGCTGGGGTGCGCCTTTGTCGATGGGAGAAAGGAACAGCCGCTGAAAGACCTTGTGGAAACCCTCCAAGTTCCGCACCTCCACACAGATCATGCCCTGCATCTGGCTCTCGAACGCATGAGCAAGTGCCATCTCGATGTCTTGCAGGTCATCCACCGGGCGGATATTCACAAACTGGAAGGTGTCGTAATGTTGCCCGATGTGCTGGATGCCTATGGCATCGACCGCATCGGCTCACAGTAGCGGGAGACGGCGCAGCATATCACTTTGCGAGTGAGCCTTTCGCATGAGATCTTCACGCCAGGGAATCCGTAACTTGGCGTCATTCGGAGCTGCGACCAAGACTCTCTGCAGTTCCTGCTATGGTTTGAGGACGCCGTGCTGGTTGATATAGCCGCCTCGAAAAAAGCGGTGATGTACCATGCTTAAGCCAAGCAGATAAAAGGCAACTGCCAAGACAACAACAAACAGGAATTGTCCAATTCGGAACCAGGGTGACCGTCGTCCTGAAGGGATTGGCGTATTCGAGTTGGTTGTCATCTGAGCTACCTCTTCGCCAAGCCAAGCGACTGTCGTAATAATGCAATTCGTGCGCCCGGAGCGACACAATAGTCTGTACTATTTTGCTCAATATCGAAAACTGTCGAAAAGGCTCATCCGGATGATTGCGCATCTCAGCTCAATCTGAAATCTCTTCTTGCAGTACTAAGCCACTAAAATGATGCCGCCGTTGTGGCCATTCGAGCGCCTTAGTGCCGTGAGCTCTGCAGCGGCTTTGCGGTTTGTCTTGGGGAATCGTGGGGGCACCGGTCGTTGCACTCGTCGTTGGGGCCTGTGCCGCTATGCTTTGTGAGCACTTGACTGGTTTGCGCTTTTCGTTCCCTTTGGACGTTGCGGCGGATACCGGCCCGAGATCGAGAGTCTCATGGATGAGCAATTGTGACCGGCTTTCCATAGCCGCCTATTCGATACTTACGACATAAATGCGGAGACCTTGTCTAGAGCCGAAATGGCGCGGCATAGACTGGGCAATGCCCACAAAGAGACAAGATCATTTCTCTTTCGCCGCCCGGCTGATGGCACGCCCTGTTGCTTTTTAAGGAAGAGGAGTGATGAAAGTTCTGATAGGAATTGACGATTCAAAGTTCTTCGAAAATGTGATTCGGGCTGTTGTGAACCAATTTCGGCCTGAGAATACGGAGGTTCTGGTTCTGCACGTGCTGCAACCGGTTGAGCCCGTGGCTCCTCCAGAAATGGCTCAAGGCTACGCTCCCGAGCTGGAAGATCAGAAAAAGCCGGCCCATGCATTGGTCGAGCGAGTTGCGGACAAGTTGCGTAGAGCGGGATTCAAGGCACACACCGCTGTCAAAGTGGGGGACGTCAAAGAAAGCATCCTCGATACTGCAGCGGAATGGCACGCCGATCTCATTGCGGTTGGTTCGCATGGGCGAAGAGACATTCAGAGCTTCCTGTTGGGAAGCGTGGCGGAATCCGTCGCTCGCCACGCCAAATGCTCCGTTGAAATCGTTCGCACGCCAGCGGGTAACTGACAGAGTGTTGCTTGCAGTAACCAGACGCAACAACTACGGTAGAGCCGGAATTTGTCTGCAAGGAAAATGGACCTGCCGCAAGGGCGGCGACTTTGCACTACAAAACGCACAATGAAGGATGTCCCATGATTGAGCAGCTAAACAGCCTTCCTGACAACGTTCTCGCCTTCGTGTGTAAAGGGCACGTAACAAAAAGGGATTATGACGCGGTCGTGGTTCCGGCCGTTATAAATGTGCTGAAGAGGCAGGACAAGATCCGGCTCTACTATGAAACCGCCGCGGATTTCGCCGGATATGATCCCGGCGCTATTTGGGAGGACTTCAAGGTTGGGATGGAACACCTCACGCGCTGGGAGCGAGTCGCGGTTGTCACGGACATCGAATGGATCAAGCAGACGGTGCGGTTTTTTAGCTTCCTTATGCCCGGCGCGATGAGAGTGTTCCCGGCGTCGGAGGCCGCGCAAGCGCGCGCGTGGATCATCGCCGCCGGTTGAGGATCGAAAGTCCGCAAGCAGCGAAGACTGCAGTGTGGCTAACCAGGTCATCCAGGCCGGTGAGGCTGATGCGGTAGCATTTGGCCAACTCTTTATCGTCAACGCCGATCTGCATCCGCTTGATCTTCGGCAGACGAGAACAGGCCAATGCACTCATTGAGAGCATTTTAGAAGTGACCGCAGGTGATTAGTCGCCGGAAACGCCGTAGTGTTCACTGATTTTCGGTGCGGAACTTTCCACTTGGCCGAAAAGTCGGCTACGCTTCCACATGGTTTCCAGCCCGCGCTCAGCTTCGGAAGTCACTTCTCTTGGTAGCCGGTTTTACGGCCACTTGGAATTCCCAGCACACCTCTGCCCTTGTACGGCGGAGGTCTTTTGCGAAAATCCGTCATTAACCGCAGTTCAGGGTGCTGAGATTGCGCAATGGCTTCTGACTGAGCATAGGTAAACGGAAGCCGTCTGAGGACTAAACGCATCCGCATTGTGGGCGGGGCTCATCGAAGCCGAATAAAGTCGTCCAGCCTCCAAGCCACCGACAGGGCCCCCAACATTATGTCTCTTATGTGTGATCGAGCAGCTTGTAGCTGCTCAGGGTTATTGGCCAGTATGGCTGAAGCTCAGTTCCGGGTACCCGCTCACTGTTCCCCGGTCCTTCTACTTCTCGATGTCGATCTCCGGATACTTTCGCCGTACTGCCGACACCACCGCGGCGTGCTCGGGTTTTCCACTGGACCGGGCCAGGGCATCGCGGGCGTGGGCGGCGTCTCCGATCGGGTAGCGGCGGGTTTCGGGAAACACGAATTCATCCTTGGAAAGGTTCTCCCGTTTCGCATAGGTAAGCTTCGTCATATTGATTCCTCCGGCCAGGATTCTCCCAGTGCAGTGAATCCTTTACCAAGGCTCTGACCGCGTGATTTTCGTGCGTTGCAATTGAGCGCCATCCGATCCCAGGTCCCAAAAGCTGGG
>JBEKIX010000138.1:0-7035 GCA_050011535.1 Acidobacteriota bacterium | reverse complement strand
TTCGATCGCAGCACGGTTTGCCATCCTCCGGTCACGCCGCCCGCAGGAGCAAAGATGTAGTAATAGCCGCTTCGTTTATACAGCTTGGGGCCTTCGATCGTCGGGTGATGGGCGTGCCCATCGAATACAAGTTTGCCGTCATCCAGAAGCCTGGTGCCGTCGGGACTCATGCGGTGCATGGTGAGAATGCTGTTGACGCCTGCGCGGCTGTTGGCCCACGCGTGTATCAGATAGGCGTTGCCATCGTCGTCCCAGAAGGGGCATGGGTCGATCCAGCCTTTTGTCTCCCGAACGCAGACGAGCGGCTCCCAGGGACCGGCAGGATTCCTGGTCTTGGCCATGAAAATCCCCAGATCAGGATCGCCAAAGTAGACATAAAATTCGCCTTGGTGATATCGGATGCTTGGGGCCCAGACGCCATTTCCGTGTTGCGGTGAATTGAATGTCTCGAAAGGGTACCTTTGAAACACGTGCCCTAGAATCGTCCAATTGACCAGATCCTTCGAGTGAAGCACAGGCAGGCCGGGCGAGCAGTTGAAACTCGAGGCAACCAGGTAAAAGTCATCTCCGGCGCGGATGACATCGGGGTCGGAATAATCCGCATAAATTATAGGATTCTTGAATGTGCCGTCGCCGTTATCCGGCACCCAGGCCGACGATCCGCGCAAGCGATCCGATCTTACCGGGTTCACCCATGGTACTGCGAGGGCCGCCATCAAGCACGCAGCCGAGACCGACAGGAGGAGCGTGCGCATCCAGGACCGCCTCCGCCTTTGCATGGTAAGTTCCAATCAAACACGAACTCCGCGATAGACCGCAAAAACAGCCCGCGCCGGCTTACGCATAAGCCGGCGCGGGAGCAACAAACAGAAACCGCCGATAGCCAACACGGCTCAGGCCGCTGCCTGCTCCATATTAGAACTTCACCTTCATGGCGAACTGCAGAATACGCGGATCGTTTGCGCTTGTGATCACGCCGAACGTGGAACTGCTCAGCGACAGGGCGGGCGCGTTGAAGTTGGTGTGGTTGATAACATTGAAGGCCTCGAAGCGCCACTCCCACTGCCAGCGTTCGCTCAAATGGAACGTGCGGCTGAATGCCAGGTCGAAGTTGATCGCGCCCGGCCCAATCGCAACATCCCTTCCAAAGTTCCCGAATGTTCCCGCGGTTTGAGTTGCGAATGCCGTGCGATCGAGATAATTGACGGGATTCGAACTGGAGAGATATATGCTGCTGGACACCAGGTTGGGTCGGTCATCATTGATCCCGGTCTGCGAAATGTCCGTGCCATCTGTCACGAGCATGGGCAGGCCGCTGCGGATGGAAACCATCGGCGAAAGCTGCCAGTTTGCGAGAAGCCGGCCAACAAAGCCATTACCCTTGACCGGACTGATTGCCACCAGCGAGGTGTTCATCTGCTGGCGGAGGTCGAAACCGCAGTTTCCGTAATCCCCGGCGCGGTTATAAGGATTCTGGTATGCGTTGCTTGTTGAGAGCTCACCCCTGAAATCCATATCGCTGAGGCAATGCGACCATGTGTAGTTGCTCAGGAAGGTGAAGTTCTGCGAGAACCGGTGCTGAAGCGAAAGCAGCATGGCGTTGTAGTTGGCATTGCCGCCCTGGTCGGAGAAGGTGTACTGGGCGTAAGCTACCCCGTACGTCGGATTCTGCAAATACAGCCGTCTTCTCAGGTTGGTAGTGGCGCTGGTGCCGTTGTACACCGCGGGATTCATATCCTCTGGAGCCCATACGTGGGTTGTCTTATTGCCGAGATAGGTGGCCGATGCCATCCAATTGTCGCCAAACTGCCGCTGATAGCTCAGGCTCCACTGCAACATAGAAGGGGGCTGCATATCCAGGGGAAGCCCGACGTAAGATCCGGCATTGGGGAAGCTGTAGGTTTTAGGGATGGGTGAGGGCAGCGGAAACGGAGCGCCTCCCGCATAATTTGCCCAGGGACTCGTAAAGCCTCCCGCTCCCGGATACGGCTCATCAATCGATGTGCCGTAAGGAGTGTTGGTGGTCTGGCGTTCGTTATAGAACATCTCCTCGGTGTCGCGGAGGATGGCGCTGGAAACACGAATCGTCTGGCGGCCTTTTCCGGTTGGATCCCAAGCCAACCCGATGCGCGGCGAAATATTCAGAAGGTGGTTATTCTGGAAGGCCTTGGGAATTCCCGCATCGCCGTAGAAAAGCAAGCCCGGGGGGGCATTGGTGTAAACAGTGCTTCTTGTTCCGGCGTTAAAAGCGGCCTGGGAGAAGCTTTCGCCCCGGCCCTGATCGTCGTAAGGCGCCAGCGTGGGATCCCAGCGCAGGCCTGCGTTAATTGTCAGGCGCGGTGATATCCGGATGCTGTCCTGAACGTAAAATGCCAGTATCGTGGCCCGCGTCGCGTTTTGCAGGTTGGCGCTCTGTGTAAAGTCGCTCAAATAGCCAAGCATGAAGGCAGCCAACGCATCATTCATAGTCTTGCCGCTTGCATACTGTCCATTGGCGGTGAAGCTGCCATTCGAATTCCATATGTTGAGGGAGTTGAACTGGTTGCGCATGTAATCGATCCCGAAGCCGATCTGGTGCTTGCCCCGGATGAGGTCTACATCGTCGGCAAGGTGGACGGTGTTGACGTTGAACCATGCATTTGTGCACGTGCCACAACCAACACTGAAGTAATTGCTGACCGTCACCTGGATGTAGTTCGGAACCGGCGAAGGCGTGTTGATTCCCAGGGTCGACGGATTGATATCATTTGGCGGCGAGCCTCGATTGTTCCGGCGCCGTGTCCAAGTGGCGTGAAACGAGTTCAGGGTGGTGGTGCTGATTGTGTAAGTATCGCCCAAGGTAAAAGTTTGCACGCGTTGCGTGTTTCCATACTGGGTGGTGGTAAGCAGATTCGTGCCGTCATAGAAAGCAGGGTTGTTGTAATCGTCGATGAAGTACCGGCCATAAGTGTTGTTTTTGGCGCTCTGCGCCCAATCCACGCGCCCGATCACCTGCTGTTCGTCTCCGGTCCTGGGAATGCCATAGGTGACCTTGCCGCACGGGTCGGTCGACAGCGGAATGAGTTTTATCAGGTTGAGGGCCTGCTGATTGAAGCGGGAGGTTGGGATCTGGTTGTTCGTAAACGCCAGACCGGTGAGTGGATCAATGACACTCTTAGCCTTGCCACCCGAGACGCAACTGGCGCCGTCGATGGTGCTGAAGTCGCCGTTCAAAACCGCCTGGTTGGGTACATAACTGATCGTCTGGGGCGGATCCTGGCGGTTGAACGTTCCCTCGAAGCCGCCGAAGAAATAAAGTTTGTCATGGATGATCGGGCCGCCGATAGTGCCGCCGAATTGATTCCGCTTCAGGCTGTCTTGCGCGGTCGCGAAGAAGTTGCGCGCGTTGAGGTCGCCGTTGCGAAGGAATTCGAAAACGTTCCCATGAAAGGCGTTGGTTCCCGATTTCGTGATCGCGTTGACCACTCCAGCCGGATGCAACCCAAACCGCGCCGGAAGACTGCTGGTCTGGACGCTGAATTCCTGCAATGCGTCGGGGAATGGAAAAGGCAGGTTCACGTTCGTGAACGAGTCGTTGTTGTCGCCGCCGTCCAGCAGGTAGTTCACTGAGTTGATTTGGCCGCCGGCGAGGGAAACCGTGACAGAGCTGTAGAAGTTTTTGCTTCCGACTACATCCTGCCCGGAAGGCTGCACGTTGTATACCGCCGCTCCGGCGGCCATGATGAGCTGCGTGGGCACCCTGCCGTTTAACGGCAGGTCCATGATGCGCTGTGCATCGATGACTTGTGAAACCGTGTTTTGTTTGGTTTCCACCATGCCAGCATCCGCCGTTACTTCGATGGTTTCGGCAACCGCGCCGACCTGCATGGCCACGTTGATCTGGACATTGTTGCCTACCTGCAGGACGATTCCGGATTGCACGTAGGCTTTAAAGCCGCTCGCGTTAACCTCAAGACGATACGGCCCAAGCGGCAGACCCGGGAACATATATCGGCCCTGAGCGTCCGAAACGGTCGTGCGCCCGAGTTGCGTTTCCGTCTGGGTTATCTTGACCTGCGCGCCCGGAACACGGCCGCCACTCGGGTCCGAGATAACACCGCCGACCTGGGCCACATTGACAGCTTGGGCAAAGCAGCGAGGGACCAGAACGCTGCTCGTGAAGGCGAGGACTAGGAAAAGCACAGCTAAGAAAGTCCACCGTGCTGGACGAAAAATCGTTGTCATGAACCACCTCCGATGCGGAATCTCCATTACGGGAGAGCTAAAATCAAGGAGAGACAAACGGACACATTGACTGCAATGAGACACAAGCCAGGTAGCAAAAATATTGACCGGCGGAGTCCTTTATCGTTTGTCACCAGTGAAGCCTTGGCATCCATGGTTTTGCTATTGTTGATTGGCGCTTTTGCCGGTCATACGGACTGCGCATTTATTGCAACAGAAACACATCTTTGAACGCTGAGGGATTGATGGCCGCCGCAGGACTCTTCGAGGGAGACTTGGCCATCTGCAAGTCATGCCAGCACCTCCATCGGGATTTGATCCTGGTCGGAGAACTCCCTGTTCTCGCCACCCATTGCCCAGATAAACAAGTAGTGCGCCGTGCCGACGCCGGCGTGGATCGACCAGCTTGGCGAAATCACAACCTGCCGGTTCCGCACTAAGACGTGCCTGGTCTCGCTGGGTTCCCCAAGGAAGTGAAAGACGACGGCATCTTCCGGCAAGTCGAAGTACAGGTAGATTTCGGACCTGCGCGCGTGCCGGTGAACGGGCATCGTGTTCCAGACGCTCCCTTCAACGAGAGTAGTTAGTCCCATCGTCAGCTGAGACGTTTTGACTGCCGGCGGACGGATGTACCTGCGGAGCGTCCGGCAGTTCGCACCAGCAATCGTTCCCAACACCGCCGACTCAGCATCGCTGGTGGTAACAAGCTGTGTCTCATAACTCGCGTGTGCAGGAAAGCTTACAAAGTAAAACAGCGCCGCCTTTTTCCCATCTTCGCTCTCGAATCGGATGTCCCGGCTGCCACACCCGATATAAATGGCGTCCCGTGGCGCCAACCGAAAGCTAATTCCATCAACGCGCGCAATCCCCGGACCTCCGATGTTAAAGACGCCGAGTTCCCTTCTTTGCGCGAAAAAATCCGACGAGAATTCTGGCGGCGCCAGAAGCTCAAGCGGTCCCGAACCAGGGACGATACTGCCCACAGTGGCGCGATCAAGTTCCGAGTGGTACATGACGACTCGGTCCGACTCGAAAAGGTTTTCGAGAAGGAAGCGCCTACGGATTTCAGCGGTGCTCATTCCTGCCAAACCCTCAGGGCTGGGCAGATACGGCAGGCGGATGCTCTTGGTAAGATGTGTCGGATCAGCCACCTGGTGCGAATCCAGCGACGAAATCTCGTTCAGTGGTAAGCCAAGACTGTGTCGAAGCTGGCCGCCCGGCGGAGAAGGTGATTCCACCATGCGAAATCCCTCGATTCACATTTTGAAAACGATGCTATGCTGCTTACTTTTTCCTGTCAAGAAAAAAGCTGCTATCTCTGTGATTCAGACATTGCAGCCGGCGACAAGTCCCAAAATGCTGCCAGAAGAGAAAGATCTTGACCATCTCGTTGCGCATGATCAGGATAACCGCATGTGAAATGGGACACTTCGGATCGAGCCGCGCTTGAAAAACGCGATCAAACGGGAAAACCATGGGATATTATTTTGAAGATCACCAGAGCATGTCCGCTCGGACCGGCGGGCAAATAGAGAACACGCTCGACGGTATTGTCAAAAGATACGTGGGACAGAACCCGCCTCATCCCCTGACATTCCGGGCCTACAGCAAGAGGGGGATCTTGAGAGGCCGGGACTCCCGCTATCAGGCGGACTTCAATCAGATGTTTCCCGAGGCAAAACCCGAACAATTGGTATATGCCTGGGCAAAATATTGGTCCGATGCGCCAACAGAATTGAAGTTCGATGTGACCTGCTTTGGCCCTATCACCATTTATTGCAACGGGAACATTGTCTTCAAATCCAACATCTTTTCGGAGCGTTATAGCGATGTCAGGCAATCCCTGGTCCTGCCATTGCAGATCGGATGGAATCATCTGGTCATCCGGTTTAAAAAGACCCGCGCCGGTTTTGGCGGCATCTTTGGCACCTGGCTCGGCAAGCTTCCCTATTATTTCCTCATGCCCACAGAAGAGAGACAGGGACAAGAAGGCTGGATTTTTACCGATCCGATGACGCTCGATCTTTCGGTCCTCCCCGGTGCAGGCATGAGCGAAAGGCAGACGGGTCTCATCTGGCATCCAGAACGGGCGTGGGATGCTTCAAAACTAAGAATGGCTCAGCTGCAACGCATTTATGGGCTGCTACCCGATTCTGTTGCCGTAGGTTGGGCAAAAATCTTCTGCCGCCACCCGGGCACCTGCAGGTATGCCCTCAACGGTCGCCACCACGGCCCGATTGAGGTATACATCGAGAATAAGCGGGTTTACAGCGCTGCCTTATCGGGGGAGATTGCCGCTGATATCGGAGTTCCATTTGGCGATCACGATGTGATGGTCAAGTGCTTTTGCCAAGGAGCGAATTGGGGCTTTGAACTCTCCATGCAAAATGGAAGTGAAGTCGTACCCTTCAAGAGCCCATGCAACATCAAGGGGACTTCCCAGGCGTGGGTTTACCTTGGTCCCTTTCCTCGGTCGATGGAACTTGACCTGAAGGAACTGAGGAATTTGAGCAGAATATTCACGACCGGTGGACAGGCTGTCTACTGGCGTCTCGATGCGCCCGATACCTGGGTCAGGCCCTATAACGAGAATCCCTTGTATGGCCGCTGGAATTACCCGTTGGGCGTCACGCTTTACGGGCTGCTGCATAGTGCCCGGGCCATCGGCTCAGAAGAGGTGCAACAGTACGTCATCCGGCACATTCAGCTTTGCTGTGACATGTTCGGATATGCTCTGTGGGACAAAGGACAATATGGAGGAGCCACCACAGTGCACCACCTGTTGTCCAGTATCGACAGTCTTGACGATTG
>JBEKIX010000137.1:0-7082 GCA_050011535.1 Acidobacteriota bacterium | reverse complement strand
CATCGCGACGAGCTGCCCGCATGCCAGGTTTGGCGTCGCCTTCTGTGAAGCCTCCGGACCGTGCCTGATTCGGGTAGAGGGCAATGACGACGCCCTGAAGAATCTTGCGGCGGAAAACGCCCTCAGTCTGGGCGCGGGTCACATCTTTGTGATTCTCCTTAAGGAGGCCTTTCCTATCCAGGTGCTGAATGCCGTAAAGTCATGCCCTGAGGTCTGCGGTGTTTACTGTGCCACGGCAAATCCTGTAAACGCGATCGTTGCAGAGACAGAACAGGGGCGCGGCATTTTGGGGGTGATCGACGGCGCCTCTCCCAAAGGTGTGGAAACGGAAAAAGACGCACAGAATCGCAAGGAATTTCTCCGCAGGATCGGCTACAAGCGATAACCGGTCGTGAGCGGGCGCCGTGCAGAGTCATGATTTGTCGAGGAGTGAGATGAACCACCGATGCGAGGTATCCGCGGAACGACTGCGCCGGCAATGTGACTTCTCGTCGTTTCCTTTCCAGACTACGGCTGACATTGCTCCACTCAAAGGACTTGTGGAGCAGGAGCGGCCCATGCGGGCGATACGCTTCGGCCTGCGAATCGCTTCGCCGGGATACAACATCTATGTGAGCGGCCTAACAGGCACCGGCAAGACCACAGTGATCAAGCAGTTTCTCGACGACATCGTGTCGTCCTTTCCCACTCCGGACGATTGGTGTTTCGTGAACAACTTTCGCGAGCCAGGCATGCCCACTGTCCTGCAATTGCCTGCCGGCAGGGCCAAATTACTCAGAACTGAGATGGATGAACTCGTGCGCCATCTGAAGGCAGAGATCCCGAAGGCGTTCGAGAGCAAAGAGTATGAGCAAAGCCTCCATGCACTGCTTCATGAAAACCAGAACCAGCAGCAGTCTCTGTTCACGCAACTCTCCCAGAAGGCTCGTGACGAAGGGTTTTCACTCGACATCTCCAAGATGGGTGTGTCTCTAGTCCCGGTCGTCGAGGGCAATCCTTTGACTCCGGAGCAATTCGAAGCGCTACCTGATAAGACCAAGAATGACATCGAAGGGCGCAGGGAGGCGTTACAGCAGGAAATCAACGGTTTCCTGCGCCAAGTGCGCGATATTAACAAAACGAGCCGCGATCGTGTTAATGAACTGAATCGTCGCGTTGGCATGTATGTCGTGGGAATGAAAATAGAGAGCATCAAGGAGCAGCACACGGGTCTGCCCGAGGTTGCTTCTTACCTGGAGAGCGTTCAAGACTACATCCTGTCCCACCTCGAGGATTTCACGGAGGAAGGGCAGAAGCAGGATTCCGCGGCTCCGACAAGACCGAGCCTCGACCCTCCCGCTGATCCGTTCCTCAAGTACCGGGTCAACATTGTCGTGGACAATACCGAGGTCAAGGGTGCCCCGGTGGTGATAGAAACCAATCCGACCTACTACAACATGTTTGGCCGCATTGACCGATGGGTTTCACAGGCCACTCTGCAGACCGATTTCACGATGATTCAGGCGGGGGCTTATGTAAAGGCCAACGGCGGATTTCTGGTGGTCAATGCCCACGATGTGTTGTTGAACGTCGGCGTCTGGGAAACCTTGAAGCGCACGGTGAAAAACAAGGAGGTCCGCATCGAGGACCCGAGCGTACAGTATGGGCTGGTGCCCGTGGTGGGAATGCGTCCCAGCCCGATCCCGACCAATGTGAAGGTGATCATGATCGGGAACCAGTGGATTTATCACCTGCTTTTCGAAGAGGACGAGGATTTCCGAAAGATCTTCAAGGTCAAGGCCGACTTCGACTCCGAGATGGAGCGAAACCAGAAATCGCTGCTGAGCTATGCTTCCTTCATCAGCAACCGCTGTCGCCATGAGAACCTGCTGCACTTCGATCCTTCCGGGGTCGCCGCGGTGATCGAGTACGGCTCCCGCCTCGTAGACGACCAGGAACGGCTCTCCTCCCGTTTCAGCGATATTGCCGACATCGTGCGCGAGGCGAGCTATTGGGCTTCCCAGGATGGACAAAAGGTCGTCTCGGCCGCATTCGTGGACCGCGCCATAGAGGAGAAATGCCTGCGTTCCAACCTCGTTGAGGAACGCATCCGGCAGTTGATTACTGAAGGCACCATCATGGTGGATGTTACCGGGGAAGCGGTAGGGCAGGTCAACGGGCTGGCGGTTATTGACCTCAGCGACATCCGCTTCGGCAAGCCCTCGCGCATCACGGCGAAAACGTTCATGGGCAAGAGCGGGGTTCTCGATATTGAGCGAGAGTCCAAGATGAGCGGGAAAATCTATGAAAAGGCTGCGCTCATTTTGAGCGGATATCTCGGAGCCTGTTACGCGCAGGAGCGCCCGCTGGCGCTGTCAGCCAGCATCTGCTTCGAACAGTCCTACGAGGGTGTTGATGGCGACAGCGCCTCGTCCACGGAGCTGTACGCGCTCCTTTCGAGTCTGTCGAAAGTTCCTATTCGCCAGGGAATCGCCGTGACGGGCTCAGTCAACCAGCACGGCTTGATTCAGCCGATCGGCGGTGTAAACCAAAAGATCGAAGGGTTCTATGATGTCTGCAAAGCAAAAGGGTTGACCAAGGACCAGGGAGTCATGATCCCGATTCAAAACATCAAGAACTTGATGCTGCGGCCGGATGTAGTCGAGGCTGTCCGTGAGGGAACATTCCATATCTACGCCGTGCAATCGATTGACGAGGGAATCGAACTCCTCACCGGCATGCCAGCGGGAGTGAAAGAGAACGGCACCTATCCCCCAAATACGATTAATCATCGTGTAGAGCAGCGACTCAAGGAATTTGCCGACGGCTTGAAGAAGTTCAGTGAATCAGTGGTCGAAAAAGGGAAAGAAAAGAGGGAAGATTAACCGCGAAGAGGACAAAACACACCAAAGTCACCGGGTGTGTTTAATGTTTCCAGGGTATGTGCCGGATGAACGCCAAGAGGCTCTCCCATATCGATTCCGCAGGGCACGCCCGCATGGTGGACGTCACGGACAAACCGGCGACGCTCCGCCGCGCTGTTGCTGAGTCTTTTGTCCGGCTCTCGCGAGAAACCATCGCGCTCATCACCCAGCGGAGGCTGCCGAAGGGCGATGCAATCGCAACCGCCCGCCTGGCCGGAATCATGGCCGCGAAGCGGACTCCCGAACTGATTCCTCTGTGCCACCCCTTGTTGTTGACCCATGTGGACGTGCAAGCCGAAATCCTCAAGACCGGCGTGCGTTTTGTGTCTACTGTGTCTTGTACGGGCGAGACCGGGGTGGAAATGGAGGCGCTTACGGCGTCTTCTGTCGCCGCACTTGCTCTGTACGACATGGTCAAGGCGGTGGAAAGGGGAGCCGTTATCCATCGGGTCCGGCTACTCGAAAAGGAAGGCGGCAAGAGCGGGACTTTTCGGCGTGGGCACAAGAAGCCATAGCGGCTTGTTTGCGGCGACTTTTCCGCGCTATACTCCCCTGAGGTGAATTGAGATGTTGAACTCTGAGGAACGGAAGCCCGCAAATCGATGCCGATCTACGAATACTCTTGTCTGAAGTGCAAACGGAAGATGAGCTTTCTGGTTCTTACGCCCGCCTCCTTCCGCGCGGTCTGCAAGCATTGCGGCAGCACCGAGCTGGAACAACTATTCTCGCGATTTTCGTCACCAAAATCGGAAGAGCAGCGGCTCGAATCTCTGGCCGATCCCACCAGCCTCAGCGGGCTGGATGAAAACGATCCCGCGAGCGTGGCCCGGTGGATGAAAAAAATGGGCAAGGAAATGGGCGAAGACGTCGGCGAGGATTTCGATCAGATTGCGGAGGAGGCCGCGGCGGAGGCGGCGTCGGGCCAGGCCGGCGCCGACACTGAAGCCGGGGATACGAGCTCGCCTGACGATCTTTGATTCAAGACCGCACGACGCCGCAGCGCCGCCAAAAGTCTCTCCGGCGGGCAAACTTCGGGATTTCGCAGCCTGTTTCCAATCTGATACATTAATCCCATGCCACAAACCGTTGAAAGTCAATTGGCGCCACTGGAACTCATCGAGCAACTCTCACTGCACTATTCCGATGTGCCTATCGAAGCGATTTTCAAGGAGGACCTCCTGCGCCGCGGAATGGGCTGGAGTCCCCAGGCACTGGAAGTAGCCGCGGGTTACAAGCGCAAGGCTTACTTTATTTTCTCCTTCGACATGGTGCCGATCTCCGGCATGGACCAGGGTGAGAATGTCAAAGCACCCGAAGAGATCCGGCTTACGGGAGGGGTATTTAACTTCAAGCCGGTCATCGTGTCCGTGCGCTTGAATCCTGATTCTCCTTATCGAGTCGAATCAGAAAGTGGAGACCTGGTTCTAAAACTGGATGGAAACGCCGTGGCACGCGTCGAGCTGCAGCAGTCTCCTGCATACTACGATCGCAGGATATCGAACGGCAAGCCGATCACGGACATCGCCCCAACGATAGAATGGGGTTATCTTCTGTACCTGACCGTCTTCCGTCTCTGCCAGTACTTCGGCGCTCAGGAGGAATGCCGTTACTGCGACATCAATGAGAACTATCGACAGCAGAAAAGGTCGGGCAGGCCCTATACACCGGTGAAATCGGTGGCCGAAATCCTCGAGGCCCTCGAGATTATCGCCGCCACCGACAGCGAGAGCAAGGCCTACACCGTGACGGGAGGAAGCGTCACTTCGAAGCTGGAAGAGATGTCAGAGGTGGATTTTTACGCGCAATATCCGGAAGCCATCGAGAAGCGCTTTCCCGGGCGTTGGATCAGCAAGGTCGTGGTTCAGGCGCTGCGCAAGGATGAGGCTCAAAAGCTTCGTGACGTCGGAGTGCAAATCTACCATCCTAACTTCGAGATCTGGGATGAAAAGTTGTTTGATATCCTGTGTGCCGGCAAAGCCCGTTACATAGGACGCAAGGAATGGCTGCGCCGGATTTTGGATGCCGCGAGCGTATTCGGCCCCGAGCGCGTCATTCCGAACTTCGTCGCCGGAGTCGAAATGTCCAAACCCGCCGGATTTGCGACCGTAGAAGAAGCCATTGCATCGACACAGGAGGGGCTCGACTTTTTCATGAGTCACGGCATTACACCGAGGTTTACGACCTGGTGCGTAGAGCCGCTCAGCGCGCTGGGGAAGGAGCCTCAAAACGTGCCGCTCGAATACCATGTCCGTTTGCTGCGGATCTATCGCGACACAATGGCTAAGTACTCGCTTGCAGCTCCTCCGGGATACGGAACTCCGGGGTTGGGGAACGCGGTGTTCTCGGTTTCATCGTTCATGGATGTCCTCCCCGCTTCACTGTCTTGCTAATATCCTATGCCAGAATTGCCCGAGGTTGAGACCATTGCGCGCAAGCTGCGCGCCACAATTCCCGGCAAGCGCATATGCGAAGTCCGCCTTTCGGGCAAATCCCTGCGGCGGCCGATGCCCGCGGCTCTTGCAGCTCACCTGCAAGGCCGGCTCATTCGCAGCATTGAGCGGCGCGGCAAATATCTGATCCTGGAAATGGACCCGCATGCCTTCTGGCTGATCCACCTGGGAATGTCCGGGAGGCTGTTCCTTTCCTCGAGCCCTGCGGAGCGCCCCAGGCATACCCATGCGACGATTCGTTTCACGGACGGCTGGGAGATGCAGTACCGCGATCCGCGGCGGTTCGGGCTCATGGATCTCAGCGAAGCAGCCAGCCTGTCCGCGGTCCCCGAGATACAGCGCCTGGGCAGAGATCCGTTGAGTCGGGAGTTCCGGGAGGCCTGGCTGGCGGCGGAGCTCGCGCAAAGCCGCAGGGAGATCAAGGCATTTCTGCTGGACCAACGAAAAATTGCCGGACTGGGTAACATCTACGCGTGTGAAGCGTTGTTCCACGCGCGGCTGCATCCCCAACGGCGCTGCCACACGGTGACCCGCGAGGAGGCGGCAGCGCTTGCGCGCGCCATCCGCGCGATCCTGAAGGCAGCCATTGAAAATCACGGCACCACGTTTTCGGATTTCGTGGGTGCGGATGGAGAGCCCGGCGCCCACCAGGACTTTTTGCAGGTGTTTCAGAGGGAAGGAAAGCGATGCCACCGTTGCCGCGCGTCTATTCTTCGCGTACGACAGGGAAATCGCAGCAGTTATTATTGCCCCGGCTGCCAGGATGTCGGGCCGGGCGCCACGAGAAAGAAAGGTTGAGGACGTGACGGAAGACTACAAGAAATGCACGCATTGCAAGGGCACCGGCATCTGCCACGTGTGCCATGGCACCGGGAGGCTGGGGCTGCAGAAAGGGAAGCAGTGTACTTCCTGCTTCCCGCACGGTAGCGGAAAATGTCAGAACTGCCGGGGGCTGGGAGGATTCGATCATGCTGGCAATCCATCATCTCGGCCGGGCACCGAACCACCCGCTCCGGAAGTTCAGTGACAGCCGGGAATGGCGCTTAATTAGGGGTAATTGGAATCGTCTTACGCGCCATTCGTGACAGCCGGCTGTTTTGCAGTTTGCGCGCAGGCGCGTGAAGCAGGGCGCCGTTAACCAGAATCACTACAGAGTTTTGGTGATTTTGGCCAGACTGCGCGGGCGGTCGGGGCTCAGGCCTTTCAGGAGCGAAAGTTTCGCCGCCAGGATCTGTCCCGGGATAATGTAAGGAATTGCCGAATAGAGATCCGGAATCCGAGCGGGCATCTTAATGGAGCAGCTTGCCTGTTTCAACGCGCTGTTCTCGCTCGAGATGACGAGCGTGTCGGCCTGAAGTTCCCTCAATCGGGAGATCAGCGCTAAGAGGTCACGGAAAGCCCTGCCTGAAGGCGCGAGGAGGATCACCGGAAAATCCCGCTGCACCATGGCGATGGGACCGTGCATAAAATCCGCGGCCGAAAAGCGCATGGCAATGAGGTAGCAGGTTTCCATCAATTTGATTGCGAGCTCATATGCGTTGGCATAGTTCAAACCGCGGCCGACTACGGCGCAACGGTCCACGAATCGATATCTTTCGATGATTGCGTCGATCCGTGGCGCCAGTCCCAGAGCCGCGTGGGCGTCTTCCGGGACACGCCGAAGCGGCTCGCATTTGCCGCCGCGCAGGCAGTCGGCGAGCATGTGGAGGAGCATGAGCTGGCAGGTGTA
>JBEKIX010000136.1:0-7120 GCA_050011535.1 Acidobacteriota bacterium | reverse complement strand
CGCCCAGATGTCCGCCCTCTTATCGACGGTCTTGCCCTTCGCCTGCTCGGGTGACATGTACGCCGCCGTGCCCAGCAGAACGCCTGGACGTGTCATTTCGGAAATCGTGGGCGACTCCGCGCTGGTGGGCCGATCGTGAAACGCCTTCGCCAGCCCGAAGTCCAGCACCTTGACCTTGCCTTCCGGCGTGATCTTCACATTGGCCGGCTTAAGGTCGCGGTGGATGATCCCTTTCTCGTGGGCAGCCTCAACGCCTTCGGCGATCTGGCGGCAGACTTCCAGAGCTTCCTCAACCGGCAGCGGCCCTTTGGCGATGCGTTGCGCCAGCGTCTCCCCCTCAACCAGTTCCAGCACGAGGAAGCTTTTGCCGGCGTCTTCCTCCAAACCATAAATTGACGCGATGTTCGGATGATTCAGTGACGCCAGCAGCTTTGCTTCGCGCTCGAAGCGGGCCAGCCTCTCAGGATCAATTGAGAAGATATCGGGCAGCACCTTCAGGGCGACCTGGCGTTCGAGTTTCGTGTCTTCCGCGCGGTAGACGACGCCCATGCCGCCTGCGCCGAGCTTTTCGATGATCCGGTAGTGCGAGATGGTGCTGCCGATCATGGAGAATCCCACCAATGGCACTTCGCGCACTGCAATAACAAAGACCTGAATTTGCTGTCATTATAGTCGCGTTCGCGCGGTCCAGGGTAGCTGAATCCGTTTCAGCCTGTCGGGGGTGCGTCCCGAACGGACGTCCCGGCGGGCCACCGGGAGCTCACCAGACACCGGCTTATGGGCGGCCTTGCCACAGTTTTTTCAATGCACTGTGCCAATCGAACGAACCGAAACGCTGCAACCCCTTCGAGAGGGGACTCTGGACGGTCGCAGGGGGTCGAGTTGGAGGAGGGCCCGAAGGGGGGTTGGCAGGAGGGTTGGACGGTTTGACGGGCCACATGCCCAGGTCATCATCGTCAACCAGGCGTTGATGCGCCTTTGGCTTGTCGCGAACTGCCCAGCCAATTTCGGGGCGCAGGGCCAGGGTTTCTTGATCCTGCACAACGCCGATGAATCCGCCCAGAAATTCCATTGGGATTGTCTGATCGTAATACTCCCACTCGAATGGAGCGGCCGTTATTCCTTTTGGAAGCGACCAGGGACGCGGGAAACAAGGCTGCGTTTCTGGGTCCTGAGACTTCTCGCCGCCGCGATTCACCTCACTGAGGTAGCGGGCCAACGGCGGGACGAGATCATTACGGCTGGTGTTGCCTTGTTTGTCCCGCAGATATGGAAAGAAGATGCCGAGCCATCCAGAGTATGCCGCGCTTCCACTTCCGGATTGCATCTGGTAAAGGGAGTTCCAGAACGAGCGATTCACCTCCCCCTCTGACGCTAGTGCGAACTGGCGGAGCACGACTTCCAGGGGGTTGAGCCACCAGTCAAGGTCGAAACGCCGAAAGGCAGAGACGCGCTCAACCAGCAGCGACCAGTCGTCCGGTCTGCCTTCGAGGGTAATGCGTGGAATTCCGCAGATGGTCTTCAGCTTTAACTCGAAATACTGCCCGAGACCATACATAAGCGCGACTTGACACGCCGTCTTTTCGTTTTCTCCCGTCGTTGAGAAGCGAGGAACGAACAAGTCGCTGGTCGTTTCACCGATGTGGTCGCGGATCCTGGCGGCAAACTGCGCAATAACTTCCTGCCATGGTTGGCCGGGAAGGCCTCGTATAAGATCGTTTCGGTCGATCCCGATTAGAAGTCGTCCCTGGTGTTGAACGAACTCCGCGCGGAGTTTACTGGCATTGGCGTTGACGTGTTCTGCCACACCTTGGACTATCAGCAGCCAGATCATGTCAGGGGATAAAGTCAGCGGATAATGGAAACAGAAAGACACATGAGCGGCGAAGACCAACGGGTGAAAGGACACTCCCGTCATCAGCCGCCTGTCCTCTCCGCTACAAGCCTCTATTCCACGCCGCCCAATCTGGGCCGACTGCAAATGTCTCGCTATTCCGCGAAAGCAAGATGGCAATTCCCAGCAAGCGCTGGTGATCTGGCGGAAATCCCGGGTGAGCAAGTCGAAGATGGCGCCACGGGCCGGGGACATCGCGACGAGATCCGAGGAGAGAGGAACGTCAGCCACTTCAAATGTGCAGCCATTCTTGTTCATGGGAAAATACCTCCAGCCGATCCGCGACCACGTCCCTCGATGATTCGGTAGTGTGAGATGGTGTTGCCGATCATGGAGAATTCTTCCACTGGCAATGCGCGCACTGCAATCTGAAGCACCTGAAGTTGCTATCATTATAGTCGGCTGGCGCGGGCCTGGGTAGCTGAATCCGCAGCACTTGCGCGAGTGAGTCGGCCACCGGAAACCGGCACGCTGTCCAGAAACGACGATCTGAGAAGTGAATGGAGCGTTCTACGGTTTTCGCGATATAAATTGCGGCGCGTTTGGGAGATGAACGCATCCAGAGAGGGTCTCTCTTTAATATTCAATATTTGGCGAAGAATCTAAAAATCAAAGATATGACCCCCCTCAGAACCAATCGCTGCGGTAAGCCACCCACCATGCGACGAAAAGGATGGGTAGGGTCGCGAGGAAACCCCACCAGAAGGGAAGCAATAAATCCGCCATAAGACTGAGAAGGATGAAGACCAGCCAGAAGATTTTTCGCTCCATGGCGATATTGTACGCTACGGGGGGGACTTTGCGAGAAACATCCAAAAGCCGGACTCGACCATCGACCGGCAAAGAGTTAAATCAGGGATAAGAGTCTATTTGACGAGCCGTGAAGAGGGTGCCGCGATATGAGAAACAGATTCACCAGCGCCTCGCTGAATACAATTTGACTGAATTCGACAACTTTTTCGGGACTGGCTCCCATCTCTCGAAAGCCTTGGCGTAGTACGTACAACGTCATATACTAAGACCGTGATTCGATCGTTTCGATCCAAGGATGCGGAGCTGATTTTTCGCGGCCGATATTCAAAGCGCTTCCATCAGCTGGCTCAGGTCATTGAGCGGGAGCTCGTCCAGATTCATGCCGCTCCGATGCTTTCGGATCTTGCGATTTTCCCCGGCAATCGCCTGGAAGCGCTCAAGGGTAACCGCGCTGGACAGCACTGCATCCGGATCAACAATCAGTTCCGGATCTGCTTCGTATGGCATGACGGCGATGCATTCGAGATCGAAATCACCGATTATCATTAGGAGAAGGGAATGACAAAGCCAGTCAAACTCCGATCGCCGGTGCATCCGGGAATCGTTCTAAAAATGGATCTGCTCGATCCGCTTGGGATGAGCATCAATCGGCTTGCGAAGGATCTCCGGGTCCCGGCTAACCGGCTGAGTCAGATTGTTCAGGGAAAGCGCGGAATTACCGCCGACACCTCGTTGCGTTTGGCGCGCTACTTCGGGTTTACGCCCGAATACTGGCTGAACATGCAGACTCATTACGATCTTGAAATCATTCGCCGCCAGTCCATTCGAAGAATCGAGCGGGAAATCAAGCCGCGCGAGGCCGCTTAGACAGACTCACTTCTAGTCGCCTTAAAAATCGCGCAAGATTCGGTGTCAGCCTACTCTTTCCCCAATTTCACCGGGGAGGTGTTCAGCTGCTGATTGGCATGAGAATTGGGGAAAGAGTAGGCTGACACCGAATTAATTTCTGATATCCTCGAAGCTATGGACAAGACAAAGCTGCAGGCATGGTGGGCGCACAGACAGGGCTTGGATTCACAAATGATGGGCAAGCCGGCCGGGGAGGTTCTCGAGGAGACCGGGTGGGCGCGGTCGGTCGGGGGCGTCGGCCCCTATCTGACCCTTTTCGCGCGCGCCGGTACCTGCCGGCAAGACACGGACGATGCCGTTGCGCGACTGGAAATCCATGAGCTTCCAAGCGCACGCGGCTGCACCTATGTTGTACCAGCCTCGGATTTCGGCCTGGCTTTGAAGGTCGGACAGGATTTTTCAGACGAAGGGAAAACGGCCCGCAAGCTCGGGGTGACGGATGCGGAACGCGACAAGCTCTGTTCGGCAGTCCTTGATGCACTGTCCCGCGGGCCGATGGAGCCCGAGGAGTTGCGCAATGCTTGCGGCAGCACGGTACGGAATCTCGGCGATGCAGGCAAGAAGAAGGGACTTGCGACTACGTTGCCTGTCGCTCTTGGAAGGCTCCAGGCTGCAGGGGAGATCCGCCGGATTCCTACCAATGGCCGCCTCGATCAACAGCGCTATCGCTATGTGCTCTGGCAGAAGAGTCCGCTCGTCCGATTCAAGCTCTCCGCCGAGGAGGCTTTCACCGAGCTGGCACGGCGTTTTTTCACATGGGCCGGACCGGCCACACTCGCGGAGTTTCAATGGTTCTCCGGATTGGGTGTGAAGACCGCCAAGGCCGCGGTGGTCCCATTGGGACTCGAGCCGCCTGAGGGCGCGGATGAACGGCTCATGCTCCCTCAGGATTGTAAGGAGTTCCGGACGTTCAAGGTTCCCAAGGAATCTCAGTACGTGCTGGTCAGCAGCCTCGACTGCATCAGCCACTTGCGCAGAGATGTCGAGAGCTTGCTCGCGCCTGAAGACAAGAGTCGAAGCGTCTTCTGCGAAAACGGATTGATGGACCTATCCAGCCATGCAATTCTGGATCGCGGCCGCCTCGTTGGCCTATGGGAATATGACATCGCGGAGCAGTCCATTGTGTGGATGCCGTTCATACCCAAAAACCGGGACCTCGAGGATGCAGTCGCACGAACAGAAAAATTTGTGCAAGCCGATCTGGGGGACGCCCGCTCCTTCAGTCTCGACAGCCCGAAGAGCCGCGCGCCCCGCATCGAAGCATTGCGAAGAGCAAGCCGGCCTTGAAATCGGTGCCAGGTTACTATTTCACCAATTTCGGGAATGGCTCGGTGTCCCGCTCATGATATGGAAATTGGTGAAATAGTAACCTGGCACCGATTTGGAGGGTTCTATGAAGTCCTTTATGGTTTCCGCTCTCTTTGTATTGAGTTCCGTGACCTTCTTCGGCCAGGCCAGGCCGTCGTTCGATGACTATTTCATCGACCGGGCGATGCGCGTCGACCTTTACCAGATCGGAGATGCGAAAGAGGAGATCATCACACTCGACAAGATCTATCAGGAAGGGATCTGGCCGGAGAATTCAGACAATCTCCTGGAGCCGTTTAACAACGGGCGCCACGCGGCCAAGCTGTATGATGCGGCTACCAACCGCCTGATTTACTGGCGCGGATTCGACTGCATGTTCGAAGAGTACAGGACGACCGACCCGGCCCTGAAAGGCGTGAGGCGAACCTTCCAACGCTCCATTCGCGTGCCTTTCCCCAAGCATCCGGTCCGCCTCGTGATCGAAGCCCGGGATCGACAGAACGCACTCATTCCGATCTTCGAGCAAAAGATCGACCCCAGCGACGTCGACATCATCAAGGAGACAGTCGACGCCCACGATTTCATCTATGAAGCAGTGAAAAACGGCGAACCGCACAAGAGGGTGGACCTGGCATTCCTGGCTGAAGGGTACACCACCGGCGAGCGCGATAAGTTCAAGTCGGACGTCGATCGCTTTGCCAACTATCTCTTCAACATGGAGCCGTACAAGAGCCACAAGGGGCAATTCAACATCTATGGCGTCATGCGGCCTTCACCCGAGAGTGCGATGGATGAGCCGCGCCAGGGACGGTTCAGGAAAACCACCTTCAATGCCTCATTCAATGCCTTCGGCACGGACCGGTACATGCTGACCGAGGAGAATCGTCTTATCCGCTCGATTGCAGCGCAGGTGCCCTATGATGCCATCATCATCCTGGTCAACAGCGCGCGTTACGGCGGCGGCGGCATATACAACGACTACTGCATCACGACGGTCGACAACGCTCTAAGCCTCAAGACGTTCATACACGAGTTCGGCCATGCGTTTGCGGGACTTGCAGACGAGTACTACACCTCCGACGTTGCCTACAACGATTTCTATCCCAAGGGTGTGGAACCTCTGGAGCCGAACATCACCGCCCTGCTTGATCCGAAGCACGTAAAGTGGCAGGAGCTTCTCTCTCCCGGCATCGGCGTTCCAACAGAATATGGCAAGGACCAGACGGAAAACCTGCAGGCCGCACGGAACCAGAACAACCAGGACATGCGCGCGGAGATCGACAAGGCGAGGCAGAACAAGGCCTCTGACACGGACATCAAGGCGATCCAGGACAAGTATTCGGCGAAGAACAGCGACATCGAAGCGAAAATGGCGGCGATTCGCAAGCAGTACGAGAATCTTGCGGGAAAGGTCGGCGTCTTTGAAGGCGCCGGCTATGCATCGAAAGGCCTATATCGGTCCATGATGAATTGCCTGATGTTTTCCAACGCGCGCGAAGAGTTCTGCGTGGTCTGCCAGAAGGCGATTGCCCGGATGATCGATTATTACAGCGGCTATTGACAGGCCCTAACGAGGGTCGGCACCGGCGCGATCGAACAGGCGGTCCCATGCGCGGGGCATTGGATAACAAAGCACCGACATCACCATAAGCCGGTAGACTTCCCCGCGATGGACCTTAATCAGGTGCCGGCAGTCGAGCACGTTGCCGGCGCGCAGCCGCGTCAGCGTCTTCATGCCGATCAGGATCGGCCAGGCGCATGCCAGGCGGACGCGGACCTCTCGGCGAGGGAGAGCGTTCGTATAGGCCCAGCCGGCGGTGAGCAGTTCCCTGGCTTGCTCCAGGTAGCTTGCATAGAGCGGACGAAAACGTCCCATCTCACGCGCGTCGAGCAACGCCGCCGGCTCCAGGCCATGCACGGCCAGGCGCGCACGGGGGATGTAACAGCGGCCTTCCCGCAGATCCCGCGGCAAGTCGCGCAGAATATTTACGAGCTGCAACCCCTTTCCAAAGCGGATTCCGTTGATCAACAGCGAGGTTTCGTCAAGCTCCACGCCGGGGAAGAGATGCGCGCGGCACATGCGCGTCCAGAATTCACCGACGCACCCCGCGACCCGATAGGTGTATTCCTCCAAGTCGTCATCACAATCGAGCGCGGAAATGCGATCCACGTTTGCGGCGCCGAAACGGGAGAGGTCCATTTCCTGACCCAAGGTAATGATCTCCAGCAATTCACGAATGCGCAGGCGGTCTCCGA
>JBEKIX010000135.1:0-7177 GCA_050011535.1 Acidobacteriota bacterium | reverse complement strand
AGGCCGCGGTGGCCCCGGCGGTCCCGGCGGAGGAGGTGGTGGGGGCGGCCCACAGTTCTCTGATGACTCGCACTGGATTGGTTACTTTGTGAATCCCCCAGGGACCACGGGGGCACGAGGTGCTGGGCGGGCCGGCGCTCCGGGCGGGACTCCGGGTGGCACTCCGGGCGGTGGGCGCGGAGGCGCGGGAGCCAGAGGCGCTGCCGGGGCCGCTTCAATGGAACGGCCAACGCGGCACTTCGAGCTGCTCGAGCTCGCGACCGGCGAGCGCTATTCCATTCCAAATCCTGCGAGCTTCCGCTTCTCCAAGGGTTCCCATTGGCTGGCCGTACGGCTCACCCGCCCCGCGGGTGCCGACACGTCATTTTCGGGCTCGGATCTCGTGCTGCGGGATCTCTCTTCCGGTATGAATCGCAACATCGGCAATGTGAACCTCTACGAATTTGACTCCTCAGGCACGCAGTTGGCCTATACGGTCGATGCGCAGGACAAGATGGGCAACGGCGTCTACCTCTTTCAACCCGCCACCGGAGAGACGCGCGTCCTCGCCACGGCGGCGTCCGACTTCGATGCCCTCTCATGGAGCGCGGAGGGCCTAAACCTCGCCGTGTTGCGCGGCGAGAAAAAGAAAGAAAACAAGCAGAAGGACAACATACTCCTTGCGTGGACAAGTCTCGGGAACGCCGCTGGCGCAGCGGTGCAGTTTGATCCGTCAAAGGCCGACGGATTCCCAAAGGGAATGGTGCTGAGTGAGTTCGCGACACCGCAGTGGACGAAAGACGGTTCCAGGATTTTCGTCGGGATCAAGGAGCAGGAGCCGGAGCCACCCACGAGCAATGAACCCCAGGCGAACGTCGATGTTTGGCACTGGAAGGATGCCATACCCCAATCGGAACAGATGATCCGACTGCCGCAGGACCGGCGCGCTACATTGCCGGCGGCGTTCGTCATCGCGTCCAAGAAGTTCGTAGTGCTGGGCGACGACGATATGCGCGGCGTGACACCGGTGGCGAACGGAGTCTGGGGGATCGGGCGCAACGATGCCGCGTATCGCGGCGAGGTGTCCGAAGGCGGCACGCGCGCGGATTACTATCGCGTCAACATGGAGACCGGCGAGCGCACGCTCATTTCGAAAGGGCTCACGCGGACCATGGGAAGTTCGCCGGACGCAAAGTGGTTCCTCTACCTCAAGGACAAACACGTTCATGCCTTCAATCTCGAGAATGCCAAGGACACGGTGATTGACGCCAAGGTGGGCAAGAGCTTCGTGGACGAGCAGGACGATCATCCGGCCGAAAAACCGACGTACGGCGTGGCCGGATGGACAAAGGACGGCAACTCGGTGCTCCTCTACCACAGGTACGACATTTGGCAACTGTCGCTCGATGGCGGCGCCGCGGTGAACCTGACGAAGGGCAAGGGGGACGCAGACGAGGTCCGCTTCCGGCTCGTGCGCCTGGACGCCGGCGCGCGCGGCGGACGTGGTGGCGGCGGCGGTGGCGGACGCGGTGGCGGTGGCGGCGATGAGGAAGGCATCGATCTTTCCAAACCGCAGCTCCTCTCGGCGTACGGCGAATGGACCAAGAAGTCCGGCTACTATACGCTGGTATCTGGCCAGGAGCCTAAACCGCTCATCTGGGTCGACAAACAGATCGGGCAGGCCGAGAAGGCGAAGTACGCCGACCGCGTGATTTTCACCCAGCAGTCGTTCACCGAGTTTCCCGACTGGTGGGTGACCAACTCGGCGTTTGAAACACCGCGCAAGATCACCGATGCCAATCCGTTCATTACCGATTACCTCTGGGGGTCCCGGACGCTCGTCGACTTCAAGAACTCGAAGGGGCAGCGCCTGCAGGCGACCCTCACCCTCCCCGCGAATTACGAGCAGGGAAAGAAGTACCCGATGCTGGTCTACATCTACGAACAACTGTCGAACACGCACCACACATTCTCGATGCCTGTCTATGACGATCGTCCGCACATGTCCGCATACGCCAGCGACGGTTATCTCGTGCTTCAACCCGATATCGTGTATGAGATAGGCAAGCCCGGACTCTCGGCGCTCGATTGCGTGACGGCGGCCGTGAAGAAGGTGATCGAGCTGGGCTACGCCGATCCCAAACACATCGGGCTTCAGGGCCACAGCTGGGGCGGTTACGAGTCGTCATTCATACTCACGCAGACGGATATTTTCGCGGCCGTGGTCACGGGCGCTCCGCTCACCGACCTCACGAGCATGTACGACGAGGTCTACAAGCAGACCGGCTCGGTGAATCAGGGAATCCTCGAAATGGGTCAGGGGCGCTGGGGGGCCAACGTGAACCCGTGGACGGCGCACGATCTGCTTGAGAGCCAATCGCCTGTGCACCAGGTCACGAAAATCACTACGCCGTTCCTGATCCTCCAGGGGACAGCCGACGGAGCCGTGGACTGGGACCAGGGGCTCGAATACTTCAATGCCGCGCGGCGGAACGGGAAGCAGGTGATCTTCCTCTCGTATCCCGATGAGCCGCATCATCTGGCGAAGGAGGAGAACCAGAAGGATTTCCAAATCCGGATGAAGCAGTTCTTCGACCACTACCTGAAGGGGACGCCTGCGCCGCAGTGGATGACCGACGGCGTCCCGCAGACAAAGAAAGGCGGCCCGATCAAATAGGACAAATTCGGCAGGCACCCCGCTGTTTGAATCGCAGGGTGCTCTTGGAGCCGACTTGCAGATTGTGATGTCATTATGCTATCATCAATTGACTTCATAACGCAGGGGGCGGCATGAAGCGTATTCTTTTGGATACTAATGTCTACACCGCATTCAAGCGGGACGATCCGCGTGCGGTCGTGCTGATTCAGGAAGCCGATTTTATCGGCATCAATTCAGTGGTTGCGGGAGAACTTCTTGCCGGATTTATTTGCGGCAAGAAGAACAGGGAAAACCGGAAGCAGCTCGATCAGTTTCTTGACTCTCCGCGAGTATCCATGCTCGTCGTGGATGACAATACGGCCGAGTTTTATGCATCGGCCTGGAAAAAACTGCGCGACAAAGGCAGACCGATACCGACCAATGATATCTGGGTCGCGGCGTCGGCAATGCAGCACGGATTGGCTCTAGCAACGCTCGATGGGCATTTCGCGGCTATTGAGGGACTCTTACTGGAAGGAATCGAAGGGAGTGTTCCATGAAGACGCTCACGGTTCGAGGTATCGATGGCGAAGTGCAGAAGGGGCTTGAAAACCTGGCGCGCCGCGAAGGCATCAGCGTGAATTCGGCGGTGGTGAGAACTCTGCGTGCGGCACTTGGCCTGGATAAAAAAAGGCGGACCAAGCAGTACCACGACCTCGATCACCTTGCAGGTACCTGGACAGCGGTTGATGGGGAGGAGTTCCAGAAGAACACCGCATGTTTCGAGAAGATCGACGAGGCGATCTGGAAGTAAAAGAGATCCGGGACTCTGGCGGCGTGGGCTTCTGCGATGGCCTCTTCGCGCAAGACCACCGGTGTCGATCCCATCATCCTCCGAGAATCATTCGCCGGGCCTGAGACCACAGGATGGTCTTCGCTTTTCCTGCATCGAGATCACGAACGCGCCGGGCAATCTCATCGGCCCAGGAGGCCTCCGTGTCCTCATCAACGGTTTCGTCCAGGCTTTCGAGAAGTGATCCGGCGATGGCAGCGTGGGCTTCGGGTGGCAGCTTAAGTACCTTCTCTATCAATTTGTTTGTTTCGCTTCTCACGATGGTATTATAGCAAATACTCGATGAGCAGGAGCATCGATAATCCGCGCAAGGACAGCGTGCGGATCCGCCGTGCCGTTCCCGAAAATGGTGAAATAGTTGCCTGACACGCATTTTGCGAGCTTCACGCTTTGCGTTTGGGGGAAATAAGCGCGGCCCGGGTGACGGCGCCGTCCCCGAAACGGTGCGTGATGCGGTCGAGAGCCTGCGCAAGCCGGCGATCGTTTTCTGGGGGTTGATCAAAAAGCGACAGCTGGCCTGCTTCCTCTCCTGTCAGCAGGTTGCTGGCATAGACGCCGATCAAGCGCACCAGCTTACCTTCACGCATCAGGGGCTGCAGCAGCTTCCAGGCTACGGGAAAGATCTTTTCGGTTGTGTCGGCGGGCCGGGGCAAGGTGACGCGCCGGGTGCAGGTGGAAAAGTCCGCCTCCCTGAATTTGACTGTGACGGTTCGCCCACGTGCCATGTTGGCCCGCAAACGCTGGGAGACTTTCTCCGCCAGCTCCAGCATCGTGTCATGCAGGAGTTGCCGGTCGTCCGTGTCGCGTTCGAAAGTGGTCTCATGGCCGATCGATTTAAAGCCCTCCTCGGGAGAGACCTTGCGATCATCGACTCCGCGAGCAAGCTGCCAAAGATGCGCACCGCCTTTTCCGAAGCGCCGGACTAGCTCGGCATGATCGAATCGGGCGACATCCCCGATGCATCGGAGACCGAGGCGCGCAAGAAGCGCTTCCGTCTTGGCGCCGACACCCCACAGCCGCCCGATGGGTAGCGGCGCGAGAAACTCTTCTTCCTTCCCCGGATCGACGACCACCAGGCCGTCCGGCTTTTGCAGATCAGACGCCACCTTGGCGACAAACTTGTTTGCCGCCACTCCCACGGATGCCGTCAGACGCTGATCCTCTACTATGCGCGCCTTGATCTTGCGGGCGATTTCGACGCCTGAGCCCAGCAGCCTCCGGCTGCCGGTGACATCCAGAAACGCTTCGTCGATGCTAACTTGTTCCACCATGTCGGTGAATTCGAGCAGGATCGACATAATCCGTTCGGAGGCGCGGGCATATTTCTCCATGCCCGGCCTCACATAGATGCCCTGCGGGCAGCAGCGCCAGGCCTGGGAAATAGGCTGTGCGGAGTGCACACCGAACTTGCGCGCTTCATACGAGCAGGTGGCCACGATGCCGCGGCCTTTGCCGCCTTTGGGGTCCGATCCCACAATCACGGGCTTGCCCCGGAATTCCGGATGGTCGCGCTGTTCCACGGCGGCGAAAAAGGCATCCATGTCGACATGCAGAATCGTGGAGTTCATCGCTATTGCCGCTCCCTGCCGCTGCCATGTTAGTTTTAAGCATTACGGAAATCAAACGGGATGCGGAGGAATCCCAGCGGCAGCGCCGTCACAATTCGAGGCGGCGCAGCCGCAGCGCGTTGCTGATGACGGAGATCGAGCTGAAAGTCATCGCGGCGGCTGCAATCATGGGGCTGAGCAGCAGTCCGAGCGCCGGGTAAAGAATGCCGCCAGCGATCGGCACTCCGAGCGAATTGTAAACGAAGGCAAAAAAGAGGTTCTGGCGGATGTTGCGCATCGTTCCCCGGCTCAGATTGCGGGCGCGGGCGATGCCTCGCAAGTCCCCTTTGACGAGAGTGATGCCGGCACTTTGCATGGCAACATCCGTCCCCGTAGCCATGGCGATTCCCACGTTGGCTTGGGCCAGCGCAGGCGCGTCGTTGATTCCATCTCCCGCCATGGCGACGATGCGGCCGCCGGCTTGAAGTTCCTTGACGATTTCTCCCTTTTGCTGAGGCAGCACCCCCGCTCTCACCTCGTCAATCCCGAGGCGGCCCGCAACATCTTCAGCGGCTGAGCGGATGTCACCCGTCAACATAACCAGCCGCAGTCCCTCACGGTGCAACAGCTGAATGGCTTCCTGTGTCGATGGCTTGATGGGATCGGCAAACGCCAATATACCGGCAGCGTGGCCATCGATGGCAACGTAGACCGCCGTCTGCGCGCCTCCGCTCAGCTCCGCGGCTTTCGCTTCGAGTGGCGCGAAGTCAATCCCGAGTTGATCGAACAGTTTCCGGTTCCCTAGCGCGACACTGTGCTTTTCGATCCGGCCCGTGATTCCGATTCCGGGAAGGGCGCGAAAATCTTCAGCCTCGCTCAGCCGCAATCCTTCCTCGGCCGCCGCCGAGACAATGGCCGCGGCAAGCGGATGCTCGCTGCCGCGTTCGAGCGATGCGGTGATGCGCAAAATCTCCTTCTCCGACAGAGGAGGCAGGCTCACACGCGCGCTCAGCCGCGGCCGGCCTTCGGTCAGCGTTCCCGTCTTGTCAATCACCAGAGTATCGACCTTTTCGAGCACTTCGAGCGCCTCGGCATTCTTAATGAGAACTCCGGCCAGCGCTCCACGCCCCACACCCACCATGATGGACATGGGCGTCGCCAGTCCGAGGGCGCAGGGACACGCGATGATCAACACGGCCACAGCATTCACGAATGCGTATGCGAGACGGGGCGGCGGCCCTAACCATGCCCAGAGAAGGAAGGTAAGAATGGCCGCGGAGACGACGGCCGGCACAAAGATGGAGGAGACCTTGTCGGCCAAGCGCTGAATCGGCGCGCGCGTGCGTTGAGCGTCACTGACCATGCGTACAATCTGTGCTAAAAGCGTCCCTTCTCCAACGCGCTCCGCGAGCATGATAAAACCGCCGGCGCCATTTACGGTCCCGCCGGTGACGCGGGAGCCCGCTAGCTTCTCCACAGGAACGGGTTCCCCGGTAACCATCGACTCGTCAATGGAGCTCGATCCTTCGACGATCACGCCGTCGACGGGAACTCTTTCCCCTGGGCGGACACGCAATCGATCGCCTTTCCTGACGCGCTCCAACGGGATGTCCTGATCGCCGGCGACGCCCACGAGCCGCGCCGTATTCGGCGCCAGGTGCAAGAGCGCACGGATGGCGCTGCTCGTGCGGTTGCGGGCGCCGATTTCCAATACCTGGCCAAGGAGCACCAAGGTCGTGATTGCGGCCGCGGCTTCGAAATAGATGGCAGGCTGGCCCCCATGCCCTTGAAATGACTGCGGATAAACCGAGGGAAACAGGGTCGCGATCAAGCTGTCCAGATACGCAGTTCCTGTGCCGATGGCAATTAGGGTGAACATGTTTAATTTGCGGTTCAGGATTGACGCCCAGCCGCGTCGAAAAAATGGCCAGCCGCCCCAAACAACAACAGGAGTAGATAAGAGGCACTGAATCCAGACCATTGTATTCCCATAGGAAGCCATCCAATGTTTCGCTCCGGTTACCATTCCTGCCATGGCAACCGCAATCACTGGAATCGTGAGAGCAAGGCTGAGCCAGAACCTCCGTTTCATCTCCTGCAATTCCGGATTGGCCTCGTCCGCGAGCGAGATCGTGCGCGGTTCGAGCGTCATGCCGCATA
>JBEKIX010000134.1:0-7218 GCA_050011535.1 Acidobacteriota bacterium | reverse complement strand
ATCGTAGGCACGAGCCGACAGTCCGAGCTTCGTGATCGCGCTCTCCATCTGCTTTTCGCACTCGGCATCAAGCCTGCAAAATCGGCGCAGCGTCCTCGGCGTCATCTGCGTGTTGCAGATCTGACCGAACGGGGACAGACGTGCGCTTTGAAGCCGGCGCGCCTCCATGATGCGCGCCAGTATCGCCGAGGATTCCTCCGATTTTTCATCTTCCCTCAGCTCCTTGTACTTCACCGCCGGCACCTGAATGTGCAAATCGATGCGGTCGAGCAGCGGTCCCGAGATCCGCGCCAGGTAACGCTGTATCATCGCCGGCGTGCAGGTGCATACGTGCAGTGCATCGCCGTGAAAACCACATTGGCACGGATTCATCGCGGCAGCGAGCATGAAGGAGGCCGGAAAAGTAAGCGACATTGACGCGCGGCTGATCGTGACCTCGCCGTCCTCGAGCGGCTGCCGCAGCACATCCAGCACGTGGCGCTGGAACTCGGGGAGTTCATCCAGGAACAACACGCCGTTGTGCGCCAGGCTAACTTCTCCGGGACGTGGCACCGTGCCGCCTCCGATCAATCCCGCGTTGGAAATTGTGTGGTGCGGCGATCGGAACGGCCGCGTCCCGATCAGGCCGTCCTTCTCCGAAAGCAGGCCGGCCACCGAATGGATCTTCGTCGTCTCGATCGCCTCGTCGAAGTTCATCGGCGGCAGGATCGTCGGCAGACGGCGCGCCAGCATCGTCTTTCCGGATCCCGGAGGACCAATCAGAATGATGTTATGCCCGCCCGCCGTCGCGACCTCCATGGCGCGCTTGGCCTGGTATTGCCCTTTGACATCCTTGAAATCGACCGCATAGCTGCTGCTCTGAACCAGAAGCTGCTTGCGATCGATGATCAAAGGAATCCAGGGTTCCCTGCCGTTGAGCAGCTCGACCACATGGGATAGCGAGCGGGCAGCATACGCCTTCACCCCATCCACCACCGCAGCCTCGCGCGCGTTTGCCTCCGGAACGATCAGATGGCCAATGCCCCGCTCACGAGCCATCACCGCCATGGAGAGTGTTCCTTTGACGGGACGTACCGTGCCATCCAGCGAAAGCTCTCCCAGGAAGAGGAACTCGGACAGGTTTTGCGTGCGCACGCACCCCGACGCCCCCAGAATGCCCACTGCCATGGGAAGATCAAACGCAGAACCTTCCTTCTTGACGTCCGCGGGAGCGAGATTGATGGTGATGTGCTGTGGTGGGAGCGGGTAGCCGCAATTGCGCAAGGCGGCCTTAACGCGCTCGCTGCTTTCCTTGACAGCCGTGTCCGGCAGGCCCACGGTCATCAGGTTCAGCTTCTGACCTGAGCTCAGGTCCACTTCCACCGAGATCGGGTAGGCGGTGATGCCGAAAACGGCTGCTGATTGCACTCGGAAGAGCATGGGTTGGCATAGCCCCTTTTCTCTCTATCCAACTGTCATGCCCTTGTTTTGAGCGAAAAAATCTGGCGCGAGGAGACGCAGCTCCCCTTCTCAATCCTTGGCTCTGCTCGCCCGCTCGCTCCTCGGGCGGGGCGGCAGGGGAGCTTCTTCAGCGGAGATCGTGGAATCTGCTTCCATGCGTTCCTCCGGGCTGCAGCAGGTGCGGCACACCCTCCTAATTGCACGAACACCCAGGAGTCTGATATGAGGCGAAAGGAAACCATTCTTTGCAGGCTCCTGACGAAGGAGATCCGTGCTCAGATACTTTTTGTTGTCGTCCGGGAAAATTGTGACCACAACCGCGTCCGCGTCCAATTCCTCCTGTGCAATCAACGCGCCCAAGAAGTTCCCTCCCGCAGAGATTCCCACTCCGAGTCCAAGCTCGGCTGCGAGCTTTTGCGCCATGAGAATCGCGTCGCCATCGTCCACACTAATTACGGAATCAAGGCCCTGCAAATCCACGATGGGGGGGATGAATTCGTCAGAGATTCCCTGGATTCTGTGCTTCCCGACTTTGTGCCCGGTGGAAAGTGTCGGCGAGTTGGACGGCTCCATCGGATGGAGTTTGATCGAGGGCCGTTTTTCCTTCAAAAAGCGGCCGACACCCATGATGGTACCCCCCGTGCCGACACCGGCAATAAAGGCATCGGGATAGAGTGAATGCAATCTCAGCTGCCACCAGATCTCGGGACCGGTGGTTAGATAGTGGGCTTTGCAATTGTCCTCGTTCGCAAACTGACGGGGCAGGAAAACATCACCTCTGGAGCTAGCCAATTCCTCCGAACGCCGAATGCTTCCCCGAAACCCGCCTTCCTCCTTGCTGATTAAAACGATCTCGGCGCCGAGGCTCTTGATGAGATTGATCCGTTCCGCGCTCATCCAATCCGGCATGAAAATGACCACTGGATGACCCAGGGCCCGGCCGATGGCAGAAAAAGCTATTCCCGTGTTCCCGCTGGTGGCTTCGGCGATCACATCGCCGGCTTTCAGGTCGCCTCGTTCATCGCCTTGCTGCATAATGAAAAATGCCATCCGGTCCTTGATGCTGCCGGTCATGTTCAAGTTCTCGGCCTTTGCATAAAGCGTTCGCTTCTGGCCCCGGAATGAAAATTCGATCGCCAGCAAAGGCGTGTTGCCGATCATGGGAGCCAGATCGCGGATGCGGCGCTGATAGTCATGATTCAAGGTATGATTCCTCCGTTGCAACAAACTATGTCATTATTCTCGCAAAAACTCTGCCGGGCGATGCGCAAGCTGTTCAAGAGTCCACGGCGCTGGAGAATTGCCGAAGACGGCGAACACCTGTCTTGAGGTCTGCCAAACGCATCGCGAGCGAGCCCTAAGGATACCCCATTGGGGGGCCCTCGAGGCCTCAAAAAGATGCATGCAGCGCCGGCAGTTGGCTAAATGGGGGCCAGCGTGGTAAGGTAGAAACGGGTTGGCGCCGCAATCATCTGAGAGAAAAAGGGAGAGCAATCATGACGCAGAAGCATGACGCAGACTTGAACTCAGCAATCTATCGTGACAGGCGGAACAAGATCCGAGAAGCAGTCGGAGATGGCGTGATCCTTTGGCTGGGCCACATGCTGCAGCCGCGCAATTACACGGATAACACCTACCCTTTTCGCCAGAATTCGCATTTTCTTTATTACATGGGCCTTCAGGAACCGGACCTGGCGGTTCTTTCCTATGCCGACCGGGACAACGACATTCTGTTTTCGAAACCCACCACGATGGATGACATTATCTGGAGCGGCGCCAGCCAGGAGAGGCTCAACATGGCTCGCCAGGCGGGGTTCGATACCATCGAGGACATCGGGCGGCTCGGCGTCTACCTGACAAAGGCGCAAAGCCAGAAGCTGAAGATACATTACCTGCCGCCTTACCAGGCTTCGTCGCTCTTCAGAATTGCCGAGCTACTCGTAATCGAGCCGAGCGAGGTTACCAGCGGCGCTTCGGAACGGCTGAAGGAAGCGGTGGCGCGCCAGCGTCTCATCAAATCGGAAATCGAGATCAAGGAGATCGAGGGCGCGTTGCGCGTTACGGATCACATGCACCGCAGGGCGATGGCTGTAACCAAGCCCGGGATTTTCGAATTCGAGGTCGCGGGGGAAATCCAGGCGGTCGCCTTGCGTGAGAACTTTCAGATGGCCTTCCCGCCCATTGTCACGGTCCGCGGACAGGTGCTGCACAACCATTCCTACAACAATCAGCTGGAGAGTGGGCAACTCCTGATCAATGATTCGGGCGCCGAATCCCCGAACGGCTACGCCGGGGATATCACGCGCACCATTCCCGTCAGCGGACACTTTAGCTCCACGCAGAAGGCGATCTACGAAACCGTCCTCGCCATGCAGCTGGGCGCCATCGAAGTGATCAAGCCGGGCATCACCTTCCGCGACGTGCACCTCAGTGCCGCCCGGATCCTCGCCGAGAGGCTCAAGGACATGGGCTTGATGAAGGGCGCCCCGTCATCCGCAGTGGAGGCAGGCGCCCACGCCTTGTTTTTCCCGCACGGGCTCGGACACATGATGGGCCTTGATGTGCACGATATGGAAGACCTCGGAGACGTGGTCGGTTATCCGAAGGGCGAGAAACGCAGCGCGCAGTTCGGTCTCAACTTCCTGCGCATGAGCCGACCGCTGGAGGAAGGATTCGTGGCGACTGTCGAGCCGGGGATTTATTTCATTCCCGCCCTGATCGATAAATGGGCGGAAGAAAAGCAGCACCGCGACTTCATCGCATACGAAAAACTGGACGCCTTCCGGACTTTCGGCGGCTGCAGGATCGAAGATGATGTACTGGTCACCAAGGACGGTGTGCGGGTATTGGGACCCGGCATTCCGAAGACGGTTGCCGAAGTCGAGGCCGCCATGGGAAGGAAGTAGTCAGAAATTGGGGACGTCCCCAATTTCTCTAAGCATTAGGAATGCCGACGGCGTCGCGGACCTGCCGCACGAGCGGGCGCGTCACCAGGCGCGCCTGCTCCGCTCCGTGGCACAACACTTCTTCCACATACTTTGGCCGGCTTGCGAGTTCTCTCCGCCGCGCCCGCGCATCGCCGAACCGTTGCATGTAGTGATCGAAAATCGCCTGCTTCACTTCCCGATAGCTTAATCCGCCACGTCGGAAGCGGTCCGCCCATTCCGCCTGTTCCCCGCTCGTGCAAAACAGCTTCAGAATGGCGTAGAGAGCGCTGCGATCCGGATCTTTGGCATCTTCCACCCTCGTGGAGTCGGTCACGATCGAATAGATCTGACGTTTGATTTCCTCGTCGCTCGCAAACAGCTCGATGGTGTTGTTGTAGGACTTCGACATCTTGCGCCCATCGCGTCCCGGGACCACGGCTACAGCCTCAGGTATGTAAGGCTCCGGAAGAGTGAGCACCTCGCCGTAGGCGCTGTTGAAGTATTGCGCGATATCGCGGGTGATCTCGACGTGCTGCTTCTGGTCCTGGCCGACCGGCACGAAGTTGGCACGCACGATCAGAATGTCGGCCGCCTGAAGGACCGGGTAGGCAAACAGCCCGTGGTCGGCAGGAATTCCCTGCGCCACTTTGTCCTTGTAGGCGTGCGCTCGCTCCAGCAATCCCATCGGGGTTACCGTAGTCAGCAACCATTGCAGCTCGCAGACTTCCGGAACATCGCTCTGGCGATAGATCGTGCAGCGCTCGGGATCCAGGCCGAGAGCCAGGTAATCCGCCGCAACCGCACGCGTCATTTCAAGCAGCCTAGCAGGGTCGCGCAATGAAGTCAGGGCATGATAGTTGGCGAGAAAGTAGTAGCATCGGAATCCTTTGTTGAGGAACTCCAGATACTGCTGCACGGCTCCAAAATAGTTGCCCAAGTGAAGATTTCCCGAAGGCTGTATCCCGGACAAGACTACCGGCTTTGCCTGGCTTGAGGCTGCATTCACCACGTCTGTCCTCCTAGGAAATGCCCTGCTTCTTGCGCAGGAAAATGGCGATCACCGCCGAGGCCAGGATTCCCGTTACGATCGTTCCCGCAGCACCCTGGCATGCCTGAATCAGAGGCGTTTGCAGGGCCATTGCAATCCCGATCTGTGCTTCGGTCTGTCCCGCAGCCTTCAAGGCCATAGTCTGCATGGCTTTGATTTCCCCGATGAGATTCGGGGCCAGCACCGTCATCAGAAACAACGCATACGCAAATACAAAAACTGCAGCAATCAATGAGGCAAGAGTGCCGAACAGCAACTGTTTCCCATATTTGTTTTCGGCTGCGGTCTTCCTCATCCCCCATATCAAAATGACGATCTGAATGAGAATCACCAGGTAGAACAGGCTGAATGTGCGTGGGTTCGTCAGCCATCCCGAAGTCACCATGATCAACTGCCAAGCGGCACAGAGAACGCCGATCATGAGCCCGACTTTCCATGTGGATTTCATCGCGTATCTCCTCGCAAAAGTGTTTGGTGGCCCCGCAAAAAGCTCGTATCGCAGTTCGACAAACTAAAGGTGAAACCCGCGTTATCGGTTCCACCATCCACCGATATGCACTCCCCATTCTAACCGAAAAGCATTTCAAAAGGGGACTGTCCCCTTTTGAAAAATGGAAGTACTAAAATGCGGTGTTTATTGACATTTGTTTTGAGGGCTCCTATACTGCTTTTGCATTTCAGACTAGATTAGTCCTGTTTTGAGGATGAGGGGCTTATGCTCAGGGTCACTAAGCTGGCGGACTACGGAATTGTCATCCTGACGCATCTCGCCAGCCATGGGGGCGCGACGGCCAATGCGCGGGATATCGCGAGCGAGGTCCACCTGCCGGTTCCTGTTGTGAGCAAGATCCTCAAGTCATTGGCACGACATGGGTTGCTGGAATCTCACCGAGGCATCAAGGGAGGTTATGGCCTGGCTCGAAAGCCGGAGGCGATCACCATAGCTCAGATCATCCTCGCGCTGGAGGGCCCGATCGCCGTCACTGAATGCAACGACAGAATTCGGGGCGAGTGCGGCCTTGAAACGGGATGCCCGGTCAGCACAAATTGGCAGCGGATCAACCAAGCCATCTATCAGGCACTCGAGACCATCACGCTTGCCGAGATGACCCGACCGCTCCGTCGGCCGCTGGTTGGCATGCCCAGCCAGACCGGGTCGAGCCCATTCCAGGTTCTTTGACGGAGCGCATCACTCCGATATTGGGAGAAGTCTTATGAGCAGTACCGCGGAAAACATCAATGCGCTGGCGAGCCAGGAGTACAAGTACGGCTTTGTGACCGAGATCGAAGCCGATACGGTGCCGGTCGGCCTGAATGAGGATGTCATTCGTCTTATCTCAGCCAAGAAAAACGAGCCCGAGTTCATGCTCCAATGGCGGCTGAGGGCTTACCGCCACTGGCTCACCATGACCGAGCCGACGTGGGCAAACATCCACTATCCCCGCATCGATTATCAGGCGATCAGTTATTATTCGGCACCCAAAACGAAGGGGAATCCGAAAAGTCTCGACGAAGTGGACCCGCAGCTGCTGGAAACCTACGAAAAGCTCGGGATTCCGCTAAGGGAACGCGAGCTGCTCGCGGGCGTCGCTGTCGATGCCGTCTTCGACAGTGTTTCCGTAGCAACCACGTTCCGGGAGAAACTGGCCGAGTTGGGGATCATCTTTTGCTCCTTCTCGGACGCGGTTCAAAATCACCCGGATCTGGTTCAGCAATATCTCGGCTCCGTGGTTCCGTACACCGACAATTTCTTCGCCACTCTGAACTCGGCGGTTTTCACGGACGGCTCATTTTGTTACGTCC
>JBEKIX010000133.1:0-10549 GCA_050011535.1 Acidobacteriota bacterium | reverse complement strand
ACGCGGATAAACGTCTATGACAGATCGGAAGTCAAGACATTCCTCTAGCGTCTGACCCCTTTTCTTGACTTCCGAAGGGCCTTTCGATTATTGCACCCCCCGTGGGCATGCATCCTTAGCGTGCCGCACATCTATTTTTTTCTGCAGTGGCCGGTCCTTATTTCATCCACACCAGCACTGGTCCTTCGGATCGTGCCAAACATCTATTGGATACTCACCGCGGAATTGCCGGAAAGAAAACGCGGGAGACGCCGTGGTGTGAAGCGAATCGCAGCGCGCTCGCTTTTCCAAAACCGCGGCAGGTTCCACGACGCTTTTGCTCTTCCACTCATGCCTCAACTCAGTTCGCGGCGGCATCATGAAATATTGGGCATCAATCAGGCGGGCCTATTCACGGATTCGAGATTACGGCGCTAACGGTCACCGGACCTACGTTTATCCTCGAGACTCCGCCTGCCCTGTTCCGGCCGATATCTTCTCCTGGAGCCATGGCACTGCATGCTGCGGGAGGCCGTTTACCGGCCGGAACTACCCTCTTACTCCCTCATCGCTGTACTCCTGTTTCGAACGTAACAGATGCTGGACAATCACTAAAATCTTGCGCGCCAGGTTCCGTTGAACCTGCTCCGGATCTACGTTGTTCTGGATGTCCTTTTCCCATAGCTCCGACAGGGCATTATTGCCACGGCGGGAGGCAATCGTTGCCGCCGCGGACATCACGACGTGTTTTACCAGGCGGCTGCCCGAGAGGGAAACGTGCCGGCGGCCGATGCCGCGGGATTCATGATTCCGAAGACCCAAACCCGAGTAGTTCCACAGCTTCCGTTTGTTCGGAATGCGCCACCCGGCCTCCAGATAGGCAACCAGGGTAGACGCATAGATCGCGCCGATGGCTGGCATGGTCATCAGAAGGCGAACCAGATCCTTCATAGGCTTGGCCGACTTCCGCACCAGGCGAATGTGTTTTGCCTTTAGCTGCCGGCAATGATCCATCCGTTCGTACAGTAGCTGCCCGAGCTCCACGTGGCCTCCGGCTTTCTCCAGTTTTTTCAGGTGCCGGCTGCGATTGTGCGCTGAGTAGATTTTGTCTCCTGCCTCGTGCAGGCCGTTAAACAGGAAAAAGCCTTTTAACCGGTTCTTGGCGCGCGTCAGCTCACGCGATGCAATCCAGTAGGCGCGCACCGTTTCCCGCAGAATCCGATACGCCAGCTCCGGATGATGAACTCGCTTCAGCCGGTTCAAATACAGCAACTCAGATATCGATTCCGAGTCCGTCTTGTCGCACTTATCCTCGGATTCGCTGATCAGCTTGTTGAACTGCGGTTGGCACCGAATGACTTCATCAACGTGAGGCTTCAGAACTCGAGTCACCCAGTCGGCCATTTGGCACTCTTCGACGGCAACCCGCTTGCGTCCCGGAATGCCGACGACAAACTTCTCCAGCTCAGCCCGCGTCGTTTCGATCTGACGACGCAGGACGATTTTTCCTTTTCCATTACGCACACATGCTTCCGTTGTTGTACTATGTAGGTCCATACCAATATGCTTCATCTGGCCTCCAGTGTGGGATGTTTGACCGGCAAATCATCATTTTCACACTGTGAGGCCTTTTTTTTGCAACCCTAAATATCTCACATCCCCTGGAGGAGATGTCTGCGGATATTTCGTGCCGCCCCATCATGGGGTCGCCGCCGCCATGATGAAACCCTCGCCCCCGGTGTCCCATGCCGCCGCTTTCCGCGAGAACCTTGCCCCTAAAGCAGGGACCAAAAGATACCCCCCTTCTCACCGCTCCTCTCCGCTTTTTCCCGGGGCGCCGAAAAAGCCCCCCAATTGAGCATGGGGCTTTTTCGGCGCCCAGTAAAAATGCGGGCGATTGGGCCGCTGCGAGCACTGTGCCAAACGCTTTTTGTTTGGCGCAGGGCTCGCTTCGGCCCTCAGCCCGCAACCGCGAAGCGGCACATGCGTGGCTCTTATGGCACCCATGTCTCGAGCGCTGTGCCGGCCATCATCACAGCCTTTCCGATTCCGATGTTGCGAGCTACAGTTCGAAAGCCCCTATCGTTGCATCTGGCGAACATCGATGCTCTCGTTTCAAAAACGTCGTTTTATATGCCCCAGGATCGACGATCTCCGGCAAGTCCATATCACGACATCCCCTAAAGAAGGCCATCCGCATGCCATGCCGAAGCAGCGGGCGGAACTAACCCAATCAGACGCGCTCATCGCTGTACTCCTGTTTCGAACGCAACAGATGCTGGGCAATCACAACCATCTTCCGCGCCAGGTTGCGGCGCGCCCGCTTCGGATCCACCTGCCGCCGGATGTCTTTTTCCCATAGCGCCGACAATGCATTACTCTCGCCCCGTGCGACAATCGTGATCGCCGCGGACATCGCGACCTGCTTCATCATGCGGTTGCCTGAATGGGAAGCCCCCTCGGTCCCAATGCCGCCCGATTGGTGCCGCCGCAGGCTCAGACCCGTGTAGCGCCACAGCTTTCGTTTGTTCGGAAGGCGCCGCCCGTCCTCCAGATAGGCGACCAGCGTGTAGGCGCTTATGGGACCGATCGCCGGCATGGTCATCAGCAGACGAACCGAATCCTTCACCGGCTGGGCCGACTCCCGCAGGATGAGGATGTGCTTTGCTTTCAGCTGCCGACAGTGATCCATCCGTTCGTACAGCAGTCGCGCCAGCCTTGCGTTGCCTCCCAGTTTTTCCAGTTTCGCCAGATTCCCACTCCGGTTGCGCACGGCGTAGATTGTGTTTCCCGTCTCGCGCGGTCCATTGAACAGGAAGAAGGCTCTTACCCGATTCTTTGCGCGCGTCAGCTCACGCGATGCAATCCAGTAAGCACGCACCGCTTCCCGTAAAGTCCGATACACCAGCTCCGGATGATGAACTCGCTTCAGCCGGTTCAAATACAGCAACTCAGATATGGACTCTGAGTCCGTCTTGTCGCACTTATCCTCGGATTCGCTGATCAGCTTGTTGAACTGCGGTTGGCACCGAATGACTTCATCAACGTGAGGTTTCAGAATTCGAGTCACCCAGTCCGCCATTTGGCTCTCTTCGAGGGCAACTCTCTTGAGCCCCTGAATGCTACAGATAAACTTCTCCAGCTCGGCTTTGGTCGTTGCGATCTGACCACGAAGAACTATTTTCCCCCTTCCATTGTGGTTGTACTGTGCAGATCCATTCCGATATGCTTCATCCTTGGCCTCCAGCCTCGTCTCGTCGACTACTCGATGATCACGAGTTTTCTGAAAGGCCCGATCTGTCATAGTTTCACGGATGGCGCAAGAACGATCCGCGTCCCGAAAATTACCTTGCCGTATTTATGAACCACAGTACCTAACAACTGTCCCTAAGCGTGCTCCGCTTATTGATCCGCTCGTCGGCACCGCGCAGTTCAGTTACCGGGTATGACAGCCGCAGCCCGTCATGAAGCGTGGACGCGATGAAGGTGCAAATCGGAGTCGCATGGGACATGGTTTGGGCGCAACAAAAGTGAACCTTTTGCCGTGCCATAGCATCATTAAGATCAGAATCCGAGAGGGCCGCCTCCGAACTTATGGAGACTGCCGAGGGATAGAGGGGAAATGAATATGAAACACACAATCTTATTGAGCGGGTTGGTTGTAGCCATCTGCCTCATGCCGTTGTCCGCGTTGGCCGCGCCGAGGCAGTCGGGCAATCCCCCCGCCACAGTCCAACAAGGGGCTAACGACAATCAGGCCCCTTCCAACCAGCAGGTGGCTCCCGCATTGACTTTGCCCGCGGGCACCTTGCTCACTGTGCGAACCACCCGGTTGCTGTCAAGCGATCAGAATCAGCCGGGTGATTCCTTCATTTCAGTGTTGGAGCAGCCGCTCGTTGCCCAAGGATGGGTCGTGTCGCGGCGGGGTCAAACTGTCATGGGTCGGGTCGCCACGGCCCAGAAAGCAGGCCGAGTGTCAGGCGTATCCCAACTGGCTGTGGAATTGAGTGAACTGAGCTTGGTAGATGGCCAGCAACTTCCGATACGCACCCAACTCGTTCAGAGTTCAGCCGGCACATCGCGAGCGCGCGATGCAGGAGCCATCGCAGCCACGACCGGAATTGGCGCCGTCATTGGTGCCGCCGCCGGGGGAGGAGAGGGGGCAGCGATTGGGGCAGCTGCTGGTGCTGCCGCTGGTGTAGCGGGGGTACTGACCACACGCGGGCGTGCTACCGAACTCCCTGCCGAGACGGTACTGACCTTCCGACTGGAAGATCCGCTCGCCATCGACACTCAGCAGAGCCAGCACGCGTTTCTGCCGGTGACTGCGCAGGATTATCCTGATCCCGGCAGGGCACAAAACCCCGAACGCTATCCTGTCTCCCGTGAGTACGCGCCACTGCCACCCTATTATTACTCGCCCTATGGATATCCCGGGTACTACGGGTACTATGGGTACTATGGGTATTACGGCTACGGCTTCGGGCCTCGGATCTATGTGGCACCCAGGGTGTTTTTTGGCCGAGGCTTTGGGCGTCGCCGCTAGGGCTGGTATCAAACTGCGAAGACCTCGCGGATCGCGGCGTAGGACGGACGCAACCAAAAACCCGAGGGAAATGCAGGGAGATTTAACGATGCGACCGCGGACGAACTCGGATCGACGCAGATTGATCACAAATGACATCCGCGCTGACCCGTTCTTCCGCGGTTGCATTAATCTGCGTGCATGGTCACATCGTGATTCTGACGATGAAACCGGCGGATAAAGCCTGGGGCCTGGTTTTGATGTGCAGCACTCCACGGCGATCTCCGGCGTCGAAAAACCAGCCTTCGGCCGCGGCAGTAAAGTCTGCTCTAACCTTGTCCCGAGCCGCTCTATCCTGAGCGTTGGGTTCAAACCCCGGCAGGATGCTATCGCCCAGTTTCACTGTTGCCGGTTTCGCGGGAACGTGCACGTCCACAGCATAGGACCGGCTTGCAGGCATTTCTCCATATTTGCCCTTGGCGGCTCCCACCTTGACGGTGATCAGGGCTTTGGGAGTATCGATGGATTTTGGTGCTTCCACCTCGATCGGCGTTCTGGCAAACGCGCCGGTGCGGTATTGTTGCGTCACCCCATCATCTTCATAGAGATTAAAACTCGATTTTCCGGATGGATATACGTCAATCGTCACCGGGTTCTTGGGCTTGTCGCGATCGTAGAGCATTTCCGGATACATGGGAACGATCGCCCCGGCCTTGACGAAAACGGGCAACTTGTCGAGCGGCGCCGCATATCGGTTGAGAACCATCGGCCCGTTGAATTCGGTGCCGTCCCAATAATCGATCCACTTCCCAGCCGGCAGATAGATATCGTTCCTGACGGCCGTGTCTTCATACACGGGCGCGACCAGAAGCCATTCGCCACTCATGAACTGGTATTGCGTGCGCTTCGACCAAGTCACGGGATCGTCGGGAAACTCCAGGACCATCGCGCGCACAGTCGGCACGCCGGTGTCATAGGATTCGCGTGTATAGGTATAGATGTAGGGTGTGAGCCGCATCTTGAGCTTCAGATACTTGCGGTTTGTGCTCGTGTAGGGTTCGCCGAAGATCCACGGCTGCTTCATGAGGTTGGTCTGTTTGGACCAGCCGCTGATGATCATCAGCACCGGCGTAAAGCACTTCCACTGCAGATCCCGGACCTGGGTCTGGGCGCTGCCGCCGAAGATGCCGTCCACGTCGCCCGTGGCGGCGTTAAAGCCTGACAGGCCGGCGCCAAGCACGGTGGGGATGTGGAAGCGGATGTACTCCCAGTTGCCGGATTGATCGCCCGACCATATCGTAGAGTAACGCTGCGCGCCGGACCAGGCGCACGTCGTCCAGACGAAGCCACGCGCGTCGCTGTTTTTCTCGATACCCTCGTACGCATCGCGCATGCCGTTGAGTGCAAACTGATATCCCCGCCCGACCCAGGCGACATCTAGCTTCATGGCGCGGGAGCCGAGAACGCTCACTTCATTGGCGATCCGGTCGAGCCCCTTTTCGGTCCACAGCCCAGTGTAAAAACCGCGCTTGTGAAGCTCCGCGATCGTAGAATCCAGATCGACGTAACCGCAGCCGTAGCCGTCGTTGGGCATGATCCAGCCGCCCGGCATGTCATTCGCGCGATACTTATCCGCGACCTTTTGAATGACGTCGGGCGTTTTTCCGGTCTTGTTGTAGCAGTCGGAATCGCCGAACTCGAGGCCCCAGCGGGGCGGGAAGAAGGGACGGCCCGTGATCAGCGTGTAACCATCGAGAATCTTCTTGAGAGACGGCCCGTAGAAATAATAACAGTCGAACCGCGGCTCGTCATGCGACAGACTGAGTGGGGATAGGAAATCATATTTGCCCGGCGCCATCGTGTTGCGGAAGGCGCCGTAGCCCGCAGTGCTCATGTAAAAGGGGGCGGGGTTCGGAGTCGCGCCGTCTCCCCAACCGCGAGTATTAAGCCGGATGTTGACCGACGTGTCCCGGTGGGAAAAGTAGCCGTTCTGCATCCCGCCGCCATAAAAGTTTTCGTTTTCGCCTCGGCCCAGGGTTTGGATGGTTGCGGGGCCATAAGTCAGCGGACGGGTCTCCTGCCAGATGACCACCGCATTGTCCTTATCGAATAAGGCGAACTGCAGGGGCCTTTTATTAACACGCAGAACACACTCCTTGCTTTCCAGCCTGTAGTATTGGCCCGCGTCCCTCCAGGACACGGAGATCGGAGCCCCCTTAAAAATAACGATCTGGGCATCTTCGGCTGCCGGCTGCGCTTCGGTGAAACTGCCGTCCGGCCCGACCCAGATTCTAAAGATGTCATCACGGTAGAAAATCACCCGGACCCGGTCGGTCCCGGCGGCAATGTTGAAGACGTCGTCCTTCACCTCGAAATTCGTGACCTCGCCGAGCGTGATACTCCTCCCGCGTGCCGGAACTGGGCGCGCGCCGGCGCCCTGCTGGCCCTGAGCCGGAGCCGCCTGCCCCTGCCAGGCCTGCTGGGCTGATTGCGCCCACGACAATTGAAAACAGATTAGGATTGAGCCAATCACAAGATATCTTTTGTGATGCGTCATTCGGATACTCCTTCGCTGGCTCGAGATATTTACAAACGGTAGTCAGTGTGAGGTATTTCTATCCCGCCATGATGGATGGCGCAAGCATAAAATCGAGCCACAAACCACGAAAGAGACAAAAAGGACCCTCGTAATACTTACCCGCAAATCCTTTGCCGAGCGCAAAGGATTTTTACCGCCAAGACTCCAAGACTCCAAGGCGCCAAAAGTGTTAATCTTTACTTAAATTCAAAATTCTAAAATCTCGAATTTCGAATCTCGAATCGCCGGTCTTTGGCGTCTTAGAGTCTTCGCGTCTTGGTGTTAGATTTTGGTTGCGACTATGCCTCCTCGTGCAATTCGGGCATTTCGTGGTTTGCGTTTAGACCCGAATTGCTTCCCGGATATGCTATCATCCAATCTTACGGCGGGCGCCGAAACGCCGCCAGTCCCTTGGAGATTGAAAGAGGTAATGGGAACCAGCAACTACGAAGAGAACGACAAGGCCAACGGCATGGGAGCTGCCAAGCAGCCACTGGACTTCATTCGCACCATCATCGAAGCGGACCTCAAAGCAGGTAAAAACAACGGTCGCGTCGCAACGCGATTTCCGCCCGAGCCGAATGGCTACCTGCACATCGGGCATGCCAAATCGATCTGCCTGAACTTCGGCATCGCCGCGCGGTACGGAGGCGCCTGCAATCTGCGGTATGACGACACCAATCCGACTAAAGAGGAAGTTGAGTACGTCGACGCGATCCAGGAAGACGTTCACTGGCTGGGATTTGACTGGGGAGACCGCCGGTATTACGCTTCCGACTACTTTGAGCAGCTTCACCGTTATGCAGTCGAGCTTATCAACAGGGGCAAGGCGTATGTAGACAGCCTCGGCGCGGACGAAATCCGCGCCTACCGTGGCACTCCTACGGAGCCGGGCAAGGACAGCCCCTACCGCAACCGCTCGATTGAGGAGAATCTCAACCTGTTCGAACGCATGCGTCAGGGGATATTCCCGGATGGCGCCCATGTGCTCCGCGCCAAGATCGACATGAGTTCACCAAACTTCAATATGCGGGATCCGACCATCTACCGCATCCGCCATGCCGCGCATCACCGGACGGATGACCGGTGGTGCATTTATCCCATGTACGACTTTGCCCACGGTTTGTCCGACGCCATCGAGGGTATCACTCATTCGATCTGCACCCTGGAATTCGAAGATCACCGGCCACTCTACGACTGGTTCCTGGATAACCTCGATGTTCCCTGCCATCCTCAACAGATTGAGTTTGCGCGCCTCAACCTCAACTATACGGTTATGAGCAAGCGCAAGCTGCTGGAACTCGTTGAGGGCAAATACGTCAGCGGTTGGGACGACCCGCGCCTGCCGACGATTTGCGGACTACGACGCCGAGGTTATTCCCCCGAATCCATTCGCGACTTCTGCGAGCGGGTGGGCGTAGCCAAAAAGGAGAATGTGATCGACGTCGCCGTGCTCGAGCACGCCGTGCGCGAGGACCTCAACCGGCGCGCGCCTCGGGTGATGTGCGTCTTGAGACCGCTCCGCCTGGTCATCGACAATTTCCCTGAAGGTAGATTCGAGGAATTGGAGGCCGTCAACAACCCCGAAGATCCAGCCGCCGGCACGCGAAAAGTGCCCTTTTCCAGAGAACTGTACATCGAGCGTGAAGACTTCAGCGAGAACCCGCCCCCAAAATACCATCGCCTGGCGCCGGGGCGCTCGGTGCGCCTGCGCTATTCCTACCTGGTGACCTGCACGGGCGCGGTAAAGGACAACAAAGGGGAGGTCGTGGAGGTCCACTGCACCTACCACCCGACCTCGCTGGATCCGAATGCCACCGATGTCCCAAAAGCCAAAGCCACTCTCCACTGGGTTTCGGTGCGCCATGCCATCGGGATCGAGGCGCGCCTCTATGAGCGTCTGTTTTCTGTGGCAGACCCGACCGATGAAAAGGATGGGCGGGACTGGAAGTCCCACCTTAATCCCGATTCGCTGGAAGTGCTCACGGGATGCCGGGCCGAACCGTCTCTCGCCGGCGCCCCTGCCGGCGCCCGCTTCCAGTTCGAGCGGATGGGCTATTTCTGCATCGATCCCGAGTCCTCACCCGGCGCGCTCATCTTCAATCGCACCGTGACCCTGAAGGATACCTGGGCCAAGATCCAGAAAACACAACAGACCGCCGGCACGCTGCGCTAGAATCAAAATCCAAAGCTCAACACAGAGGGCGCGGAGATCAACAGAGAGGCCGCGGAGGCGGGATGGCAAAAGCATGATAACAACTGCATTCTCTGCGGTCTCTGTCTTAATCTCCGCGCCCTCTGCGTTGAGCTTTTGATTTTAGTTGCGGCTATGTTGCTCCAGGTAATTCGTGGCCATTCCTTTTCCCACTGTTTGAATCGCAGTATTCTTTACTCAGGACTTGCAATTCGAGCGTAGTTTTTCTAGGATTAGGGCCTGTTGGGAGATCGTTCAACGGTAGGACGGGTGGCTCTGGACCACTTGATCGGGGTTCGAATCCCTGTCTCCCAGCCAATCCGCTTTCCTTGTCTTCCAGGCCTTTTTCTTTCGGTAACATGCGGTCCTCGTCTCCACCACACCCGGGCCAGGTGACAATTTCATGTGACAACATGTCGGAAAACATGTCTCCCAGCGTTTTTACGGCGGCTCGCAGGTGCGGAAGAACCGGGGATTCGTCAACGGTTCCCTTTTTCTTATTCCCCTTCGCTAGAAGACAGGTAACTACTCAGGTGGTTGGCAGACATATTTCAATCGGGGTCGGAATCGGTATCGGAATCGAAAGGAAACGGATAACCTTCGGACATGAGCTACTGGATGTATACCGCGCTGCCACGGAGTCGATAGCGATTCCGATGCCGATTCCGACCCCGAGAAAAATCAGATTACAGTCTGGACAACCTGGGTAGTTACGAAGACAGAATTGCGTCGGATATAGAAAACCATGTTTTGCTCAAGTCCTGAATTGGTGTGCGAGGGCCGCCGTAGTGATTTTTTCTTGATGCGCCTATGGACAAAGTCATATCCTGGCACCGCAGCATTGTGACACATCTATGAGCTGAGCGCTCGTCAAGGAGTTGCAGCGGCGAAATCCCTCGTCGTCGCTTATAAATTTCATGGGTTGTTTTTTGTCCAGAAAATGTAGGAAGCCATACCCTTTGCATCCCACGATTTGGACAAGGCTTTGACGTTGGCCTCAGCCTGAAGCGAGACCGGTTGCCATAAATACGCACAGAAGAATGAGGCAAGCCGATTCTGAGCATTCGGAGAGTTCATGAACGTTTTCGAACTTCGTGATCGACTCATCCATGATTTTGCATGCTACGTTTCCAGCTTCATCCAGATCCGCAACCCTCGGATTGCTCAGCACGTCGACAGGAGCCTCGCAGACGGCCTCCTCTGGCCCGAGCCGCTGATTCAGCTCAATCCCTCTTTTGAACCCGGCGACCGGATCGACGACCTCGCCGGCCAG
>JBEKIX010000132.1:0-7422 GCA_050011535.1 Acidobacteriota bacterium | reverse complement strand
AGTGCCTCTTCACCCCGCTCCCGCCACCAACTCCTCAAACTCGAAAACCTGATTCTTCACCTGCGCCCAGGCAACCGGCCTCTGTTCAAATTTCTACGTTTTTAAATGCGCGCCGACATGCCCAAAGGCACGGGATGACGATCGTCCGAACTTACGCCGACCTCGGCAAAAGCGGCCTTCACATTGACGGCAGGAACGCTTTGAAGCAACTAATCCAAGACGTGGAAGCAGGCCAAGCCAACTTCAGCGCGATCCTCGTCTACGACGTTAGCCGCTGGGGGCGGTTCCAGGATGCCGATGAAAGCGCTTACTACGAGTACATTTGCCGGCGTGCAAAGATCGGAGTCCATTACTGTGCGGAACAATTCGAGAACGATGGCAGTCCCGTCTCGACGATCGTCAAAGGCGTCAAGCGAGCAATGGCTGGCGAGTACAGCCGCGAGCTGTCGGCCAAGGTCTTTATCGGGCATTGCCGCCTAATCGAGCTTGGCTTTCGTCAAGGTAGCTCGCCTGGGTTTGGACTTCGACGAATGCTGCGGGACGCAAACGGTGTATACAAGGGCAGGCTGGAGCGAGGGGAATGCAAAAGCATTCAGACCGACCGAGTCATTTTGGTCCCGGGTCCCCCAGATGAGGTAGAGGCTGTCCGGGAGATGTACCGTGCGTTTGTCGAGGAAGGAAAGTCCGAGGCAGAGATCGCACGAAGCTTGAACGAGAAAGGCCTGACGACAGAGGGGGGACGGACTTGGACGCGGCGGGCAGTGCATCAAATATTGACGAATGAGAAATATATCGGCAATAACGTCTATAACCGGATTTCGTGGAAGCTGAGGCAAAGGCGCGTGATGAATCCACCCGAGATGTGGGTTCGTAGGGATACAGCCTTTGAACCAATTGTGTCCCAGGAGATATTCTTCAAAGCACAAGCAATCATTCAGGAATCCCAGAAAAAGTCCACTGACGAGGAATTGTTAGATCGACTCCGCCGTCTTATGGAGCGCGAGGGAAGATTGTCCAGTCGGCTCATTGATGAAAGGGAGGATCTTCCGTCCAGTTACGCGTATCAAGCTCGTTTCGGCAGCCTGATTCGGGCATACAAGCTTATCGGGTACACCCCCGACCGCGACTACCAGTATATTGAAACAAACAAGCAACTGCGGTTAATGTACCCCGCCGTGGTTGAGGATGTGGTCGAGCGCATTTGTGAGCTGGGGGGCGTAATCAGTCGTGATCCTTCTACCGACTTACTGACTGTGAATGATGAGTTCACCGCGTCCCTTGTCATCGCCCGGTGCCGACTCACTTACGCTGGTTCGTACCGCTGGCTCGTTCGGCTCGACTCCGGCCTCGTCCCCGATATCACCGTTGCCGTACGGTTAGACGCCGACAACCGTGCAGCGCTTGACTACTACCTGCTGCCTAAAATCGACATGACATTTGAGAAACTTCTGCTGCGCGAGGACAACGGCCTGATCTTGGACGCCTATCGGTTCGATACTCTGGATTACTTCTTCGGTATGGCAAGGCGGACCCGCCTTTGGGAGGTAGCATGAACGACTCAGCTCCAGTTGTCCAGATGATTCCAATCGATCAAATCAATATTCTTAACTCACGAAGCCGCAACAAGATCGCCTTTCAGGGTATCGTCTCGAACATTTCCAGCCTGGGCCTCAAGAAGCCAATCACCGTTGCGCGTCGTTTTGAGACGCCGGACGGAAAGCCATACGACCTCGTGTGCGGCCAGGGCCGCTTAGAGGCGTTTGTGGCGCTCGGACAGACTGAGATCCCTGCGATCGTGATCGACGCCCCCAAGGAGGAATGCTTCCTGATGAGCTTGGTCGAGAACGTCGCGAGGCGCAGACATTCTCCGCTCGAACTATTGCGCGAGATTGGCAATTTAAAGGCGAGGGGCTACAGGCCCGGACAGATCGCGGAGAAGACTGACCTCAGCGACACTTATGTGGCCGGAATCACGAACCTCTTGGCGCACGGAGAGGAACGTCTCCTTTGTGCTGTGGAAAAGGGACGGATCCCGCTCTCGGTGGCCATTCAAATTGCGAACGCTGATGAAGCGGGCATTCAGCAGGTCCTTTGTGAAGCATACGAAGGCCATACCCTTCGAGGCCGTAAGCTGCTTGCTGTGCGGCGCATCATAGAACTGCGCAACGCCAAAGGTAAGAGATTGGAGAAAACGGGGCCCACGAAAAATGATCGTCCACCATCCGCCGGATCATTGGTCCGAGCTTACCGCCATGAGGCAGACCGACAGAAGCTGCTCGTGAAGAAGGCCCAGTTGACAGAAAACCGCTTGCTGTTTGTCGTCTCCGCACTCAGGAAGCTGTTTGGAGACGACAACTTCGTGACGTTACTGCGTGCTGAGGGGCTGGATTCCCTGCCCGCTTATCTGGCAGGACGAATCCAAGAGAGCCAAAGAGGTTGAACATGACCAAGCAAGTATCGTTGGGGTTTAGTCCGAATGGCCTGGTTGTGCCGGTCGCCAACATCCTGCCACTCAAACAGTTGAGCCCCTCACTGAGGGCCGCGCAGAAGTATCAGCAGGTGCTTGCATCGGTGCGCGAGATCGGAATTATCGAACCCCTAATCGTGTTCCCAGAGCACGGCAAGTCAGAAAGCTATTTCCTGCTGGATGGACACGTGAGGCTCGAAGCTCTGAAACAGATCGGCGCAACCCACGCTCCCTGCTTGGTTTCGACTGACGACGAGGCCTACACCTACAACAAACGTGTCAACCGAATCTCGACGATTCAGGAACACATGATGATACTTAATGCCATTAGGAGTGGCGTATCCGAGGAACGGATCGCAAAAGTCCTGAATGTGGATGTCGCTCGGATTCGTCAGAAGCGGGACCTCTTGGAGGGGATTTGTAAGGAGGCAGCCAACATACTCAAACACCGGCAAGTGTCACTGAAGGCGCTCGCGTATTTGAAGAAGATGAAACCAATGCGGCAGATCGAGGTTGCCGAGCTTATGACTGCCGCCAACAACTTCGGGGTTCCGTACACCAAAGCGCTGCTCGCGTCCACTCATCCGGAGATGCTCATCGATCCCGACAAGTCGAAGATCATCGAAAGGCTGACTCCAGAACAGGTCAACAAAATGGAGAAGGAAATGCAAGTGCTTCAGGGCGACTTGAGGGCCGTCGAAGGAACCTATGGCAACGAAGCGCTCAACTTGGTACTCGCATGTGGTTACCTGAAGAAGCTGCTCAACAACGTACGGATCGTGCGGTACCTTAGTCAGCACTACTCAGAAATCCTGAATCAGCTACAAACTGTTTCCTCTTGCTCCTCACTTGAATCTTGACGGCTAATAATTCCTGGCACAACTCTCTAGGCAGCGACGCGAACCGGGGTAGGGTGTGGTACTTCGGCGACGGTTAGGGCTACGTGCAGACGACGCTGCAACAAGACCCCTTGTTATGTGGCGGGCCGCGATATGTGGCGGGTACGCAGGGCGAGGGGCCGCACACTGCGCGATCGAGATGCTCGAGCGTTCCGATACGCCACATATGATTACAAGCTTTCGAGGATGTGAAGAACGGAGTCTTTCGGCTTGAAACGCTTCCCCGGTCGCGACGTCACGCCGGCCAGTTCTAAGCTGCGCCGCATCATGGCGGCGTCCGCTTCGGCGTACCGATGTGTCGTACTGAGATTCGCGTGGCCTAACCACGCCTGGATCGTCGCCAAGTCCGTGCCCGCCCGGAGTAGCTGCATTGCCAGGCCGTGTCGAAAGAGGTGAGGCGAGACCCTTTCTCGGGCAAGGTCGGGAACGTGCACGACTGCACGCCGTACTGCCCGACGAACCACATGGGTCGCGCCGAACCGCGTGAGCCGTCCACCACGTGCGCCGACGAAAACCGGCTCGCGCTCGTGGTAGCCGAGGCCGCGTTCTTTGCGCAAGGTCTCCAGCGCTCGCGCGAGATCGGGTGCAAGCGGAACCAAGCGTTCTTTTCGACCTTTGCCGCGCAGCAGCACGTGCGGCGGCCGATCCAGCCGCAAATCAGCGGTGTCGACGCCGATTGCCTCGGACACACGAGCGCCGGTGCGAGCCAGGAATAGCAGGAGCGTGTAATCCCTGCGCCCCAACGGGGTCTGTTGGTCCGGCGCATCCAGCAGGCTGTTGACAGCTGTGGCTGACAGGTGGCGCGGGGCTTTCAAGACCGTACGCTTCGAGGGGATATCAAGCACTTGCTGGGCGATGGCCAGGGTCCCGGGATCGCTGGCCGCCACATGACGGAAGAAGGACCGGATCGCGGTGAGTCGCGCATTTCTCGTGCGGGGCCCATTTCCCCGGTCTCGCTCCATGTGCTCCAGAAACGCCAGCACAACATCCCGGCCAAGGTCCCGCACCTCGAGACGACACGGTTCTCGTTTGGCCTGCCGAGAAGCATAGAGTACCAGGAGCCGCAGCGCGTCCCGATAGGCAGCCACAGTCAAGGGACTCACGTTGCGTTGTTCGATGAGCCGACGTCGGAAGAACGACTCCAGGAGGACAGCCAGATTGGGCGGCTTGCTCATCGCTCACCTCCTTCGGGCCCGAACGCGCGACTGGCGGCCAGGCCTAAGAGGTCAGGGGTGCCCGTGATGTAGTAGGCCGTATCGCTATAGCGGGTGTGGCCAAGGTACGTCGCGAGCAGCGGCAAGCGCGCCTGCACATCCACTCCCTCTCGATACCAAGTCACCAATCGTGTCGTCGCGAACCGATGACGTAAATCATGCGGCCGTAGCCCTCGAGGGGGGCCTTGGTCGAGACCCGCCTTCGCGCGGGCTTGACGAAAGGTGTCGCCGAACCCGCACTGGGACCAACGGTCACCTCGCAGGCTCAGGAAGAAGGCCGGCGAGCTCGCTCGAGGATAGGCCTTATCGCGCGCATTGACGTAGGTGCGCAGCACCTCGAGAGTGGTGGGATGGACGGGGACGAGGCGATTTTTACGAAATTTGGTGCCACGAATTCGAAGGATGCCCCGTTCGAGATCCACATCACCACGATCCAGGTGTGTGACCTCTCCAGAGCGCAGGCCGGTGCTCGCCAGGAGACCGATGATAGTGAACAGCGTGAACCCTCGCATGGGGTGGAGTGGTGAGATTTCCCGAGCGGCTTGCAGCAGCCGTGCGAGTTCCCCTTCTTCTAGGAGGCGAGCAGGCGGGATGGCCCGCGAACGCGGAAGCACCTGCGGGTCTAGAGCTTCGGTACGGGAATCGAAGACCGCGAAGCAGTCGGCGAAGTTCTTCAGGACGGCGTAGCGTCGCGCCCGGACGTTTGGGGTGACCTGGTACCCGAGCACGAAGGTGAGGGCCAGATGCTGGGTCAATGGCCCAGGCTCCGCCCGGCGCTTCACGAAACGGCCAAACGCCTGCAGCGTCGCCGCTTGCGTCTCGAAGGAATATCCGAGCGAGCGGCGGAGCTGTACGTAACGGTTAATGTGGTCGACCAGACGGCAGGCAAAGGTTTTCACGCTGCACCTCCGGGGAACGGAAGTGCCACCATCGCGAGCTGCGGCAGGGCGACCTTCACGTACACGGCCGTCGTGTCAATGTGTTGGTGTCCGAGCAGATCGGCGACCTCCTTGACGGGACGCTCCTGCTGTACCATCCGGGTGGCGAGGCTGTGACGCAGTAAGTGCGTCCCGGCGCGTACCGGACGGATCCCCAGTCGGGCGAGACGCCGACGGACGATGGACGACACCGTCCCGCTGGTCCGGAATGGCCGGACAGGCGGACGATGGCAGAGGAAGATCCGCCGTTCCGGCGTCGGTGGTCGGCCGTGGAGGAGATAGTCCGAGAGGGCGCGGCCCGCTTCTGTGAGCAGCGGCACGATACGGTCCCGGCGGTTTTTGGTTCGGCGCAGTTGTACTTCGCCTTCCCGCCATCGGATGTCGCCGAGTTCGAGACGCCGAAGCTCAGCATTTCGCATACCGGTGGTGGCCACAAGCGTCAGCAACGCCCGATCACGCTTGCCCACTGGGTCGGAGATATCGATTGAGTCGATCACCCGACGGGCATCGTCCCACGGGAGATACTCCGGAATGCCCGCCATAGTCCAGATTGGCACTCGTGGCACATAGCGCGAGAAGTTTTCGCCGCAGATCGCCGACCAATGGAGGTATCGGAGAAAGTTCCGCAAGTGTGACATCGCTGCGGACCGGGTTCGGTGCGACGTGCAGCGATGAGTGGCGTAGAAGGCGTACGCCAAGACGTCTTGAGCCGAGAAGCGCGACAGCGGTTGGTACGGCCTGGCTTCGCGGTACCAGACGATCGTGCGCCGCGCTGCACGAAGGAGTTCCTCGCGAGACTTAGCTTCCAGACCGCGAACGTCGTGCAGGTAGGTATCAAACCTAGCCAAAAGCACTGCATCGCGTCGTTCCGACGCTGACAGGTGGACGGGTCGTGCATGTCGGCCGAGTCGGCGGAGCACATGGCCCAAGGCCGAGCGGGCGGTAGAGGCGGTGCTGCACGACAGCGAAGGGCGGCCCAAGTACTGCTCGACCAGAGGATGATCAACCGCCTGAACCCGAACGCAACCTGACTTCAGCGCATAGCGACTGAAGCTCGCAATCAGACTCAAATAGCGCTTCGCCGATAAGTACGTGTAGCCGGCGCGCTCGAGATCGTCGGCGACGATATCGATCTCGGTACGGAGCGGCCCAAGCCGCATGCGGCGCAGCACACCGGGATACTTGAAATAACGGTTCAACATGTCCTTCCCTCCTAAACGACCCGGCTGATTGCCTGGTCTATGAAAGGAAGGATCGCCGAAGAATATGTGTCGACTGAATATGATTTAGCGAAGGCCCTTCATGGGAGCGCCCCGTCGGCGCCACAGATTCTCTCCCGCCACATAAAAAAGGCTATGTGTCACGACACATAGCCCTTCAGCGGCCATCTTTTTGTCTTCTCCAACGAACTGAGGAACCGAATCAAAGTTGTTACACCCGTGCGCTACGCGGCCAGGCGGTAGTGTCCCAATGTAGGGCCGCCCCCCGCCATGGTGGGGTGGCCAGGCCGGGGCAAGCCCTGGCCCTACGTCGCATATTAGGACACCACTGCCCATGGGAGGAATGGACAAAAACCAGAGCTTTCATGATATGGTAGAGTCCGTGTTCCGTTTTTCCTGTAAGAGAGTTTGCTGGCGAACCCGATGATTCAAAAGAAACAAGATGACGCCAGATTTGGCCGACCGCGTATTACCTCCGAAATTCAAAAAAAGATCGGCCAGATTAACTGGGAAGTGACAAGCTCGAAGCTCCTCGGCGTGGCTTGCGGATTGGTCTTAGGGGGCCTCTTGGTGGCAGGGCTCTGGCCCTTTCACTCTCCCAGGAATCAGGTGACATGGGTCGCTGGGGGCAACGGCCTGCACCTTGGTCGTCATGGGACGATACTGAGTTCCGGCAAATTCAAG
>JBEKIX010000131.1:0-7506 GCA_050011535.1 Acidobacteriota bacterium | reverse complement strand
ATACCCCCGACACCAAGTGCCCATCGTTTACGGCTAGGACTACCGGGGTATCTAATCCCGTTTGCTCCCCTAGCTTTCGCGCATCAGCGTCAGTCACTGTCCAGGTAGCCGCCTTCGCCGCAGGTGTTCCTCCCAATATCTACGCATTTCACCGCTACACTGGGAATTCCACTACCCCCTCCAGGACTCAAGCAAAGCAGTTTCAGATGCAATTCCCGAGTTAAGCCCGGGGCTTTCACATCCGACTTGCAAAGCCGCCTACGCGCCCTTTACGCCCAGTAATTCCGAACAACGCTTGCCACCTCCGTATTACCGCGGCTGCTGGCACGGAGTTAGCCGTGGCTTCCTCAAGGGGTACAGTCAAACCGGTTAAGGCTTTCGTCCCCCCTGACAGGAGTTTACGATCCGAAGACCTTCATCCTCCACGCGGCGTTGCTGCGTCAGGCTTTCGCCCATTGCGCAAAATTCCCCACTGCTGCCTCCCGTAGGAGTCTGGACCGTGTCGCAGTTCCAGTGTGGCCGTTCGCCCTCTCAGGCCGGCTACTGATCGTCGCCTTGGTGGGCCGTTACCTCACCAACTAGCTAATCAGGCGCGAACCCCTCCTCAAGCGACTTTCGCCTTTGATCCCCAGAACATGTGTCCCAGGGATGTTATGCGGTATTAGCACCGCTTTCGCGGTGTTATTCCTCACTCAAGGGTAGGTTGTTCACGTGTTACTCACCCGTCTGCCACTTTACTCACGGAGTTGCCCCCGCTTTCTCGTTCGACTTGCATGTGTTAGGCACGCCGCCAGCGTTGATTCTGAGCCAGGATCAAACTCTCCAATTAAACTCGAAGAGCCCTGAATCTTGCAATTCAGGATCTCACTGGTGTTGCTGGTAATTCTCTCAAAGAATAGATTTTGGCACGCTCTATCTAGTTTTCAAAGATCCAGGCAATCTCTAATTTTACAAGTCTGCCTCTCCCTTGTCAAGCCCTCGATTTCTCTGCAGGCTCTTCTCAAAAGGGGGTGCATTATAAACACAACCCCGCATCGATGGGAAGAGGAAAATGCGACATTTATGAAATTAATTTGGTCCTGGATTGGCAATCTTGATACTACACGAAAACCGCAAAAACCCCGGAAATCAAGGAGTCCGCCGAGGCCCCCTTCGGACACCGCGGCTTGTCCTTATTGAATCTTGATGCGGCGAAAACCCAGTTTTCCGCAACGCAGCACGAACTGCTGCGCCTCGACCCCGACGGTTGCTGCAGCCTCGGTAACGCGGCTGCCGTCCACGTACACTGCTCCTGCTTTGATCAGCCGCCTCGCCTCGCTCTTCGAGGGTGCGAGTCCACTCTTAACCAATAGGTCCGCCAGGCTGACCGTTTCTCTGTTGTTGTCGAGCGTAAACTCAGATATTTCCTCCGGCAGCTCACGCCGTTGATGCACCCGCGCGAAGTGCTCCTGCGCATCCCGCGCCGCGTGCTCTCCATGAAAATCCGCTGCAATCTGGTACGCGAGCCTGGACTTGAGCTCCATGGGATGTACGCTGCCGGACGCCACGTCTGCTTTCAAGGCAGCGATCTCCACCATCGGCATGTCGGTCAGCAGTTCGAAATAGCGGAACATGAGCGGGTCCGAGATCGACATGACTTTGCCGAAAATATCGTCGGGCGCATCCGTGAACGCAATGTAGTTGCCTAGCGATTTGCTCATTTTTTCCACGCCATCTGTGCCTTCCAACAGCGGTGTCGTGAGAATCACCTGCGGCTCCAGGCCGTATTCGCGCATGATATCGCGGCCGACGAGCAGATTGAATGTCTGGTCCGTGCCGCCGAACTCGAAGTCGGCGCGTAGCGCGACCGAGTCATATGCCTGAGCGAGAGGATAGAGAAGTTCGTGAACTGAAATCGGTTGATTCGCTCTCAGCCTCTTCGTGAAATCGTCCCGTTCTAGCATGCGCGCCACCGTGTAGCGCGAAGCGAGCCCTATCCATTGTGCCGAAGTCAGTTTCCCGAGCCAGCGGCTGTTGAAGTCGATGACCGTTCGTTCCTTGTCCAGGATCTTGAAAACCTGGCTCTTGAACGTCTCGGCGTTCGCAGCGATCGCATCGGCCGACAACGGTGGCCTGGTCTTGGATCGTCCGGTAGGGTCGCCAATCGAGGCCGTGAAATCGCCGATCAGGAAAACAACCGTGTGGCCGAGATCCTGAAAGTGTTTCATTTTGCGCAGCAACACGGCGTGGCCCAAATGCAGGTCAGGGGCAGTGGGATCAAATCCCACCTTGACTGTCAGCGGTATTCCCGTGTGCGCGGACTTTTCGAACTTGCGCAGCGCCTCTTCCCTGCTGATGATCTCCACCGCCCCCCTGGCCAGGTGATCCAGCTGTTCTTGAGCGCTCCTCATCAGACTCCCTCCCATTGGCGATTCGCGATCTATAGCGTACGATCTTGCGGCGCGGACTTGTGAATTGTCACTCGTCATCCGGCATTCATCATTCTGTCCAGGATCTGCGCGATGGCCCGCCAATAGACATCATGCTCCTGTTTCAGAATCCTGGCGGAAAGCGATACTTCGGTATCGCCGTCCAGGACATCCACCGCGCGTTGCATCAGGATGGTGCCGGTGTCCACCCCTTCATCCACCAGGTGCACGGTGCAGCCTGTGACGCGCACGCCGCGTTCGAGCGCCTGTCGCTGCGCATGCGTCCCTGGAAAGGATGGCAAAAGGGCCGGATGGATGTTCAGGATGCGTCCGCGGAATGCTGCGATGAATTCCGGCGTAAGCACGCGCATGAAGCCGGCAAGACAGATCAGGGCAGGATCAAAGGGGCGCAGCTCATGTATTAAACGGCGGTCGAACTCGGCCCGTTCGACTCCCTTCGAGGGTACGCAAAGGTTGATGAGTCCAAGCTCGGCGGCGCGCACCAGTCCGGGCGCCTCGGGGACATTGCTGACCACACAGCCGATGCGCGCGCGCAGATCGCCGCGCACAATCGCTTCATGGATAGCGACAAAGTTCGAACCGCGTCCCGACAAAAGAACAGCCAGCTTACGATTCTCTGCCATGTTGGATATCCTCGAAGAGCCGGCATGCGCGGCTCTAAACGAAGCGAACTTCGCGGTCGCCGTTGACTATCGCCCCGATCTCGAAGCACGGCTCATTACAGGCCGCGAAGTGAGCGGTCACGAGCGGCAGTTCCGCCTGGGACACAACCAGAATCATCCCGATGCCCATGTTAAAGGTGCGATACATCTCTCCGTCTTCTACGTTCCCTTTCCGCTGCAGGAATTCGAAGATGGGCAGCACGGGCCACGTCCCGATGCGGATTTCCGCTGCCGCTCCCTCGGGAAGAATGCGGGGAAGATTTTCCGTGATTCCGCCGCCGGTGATATGCGCCATCCCTTGCACGACTTGCGCGTCGAGGAGCGGCTCCACCAGCAAGAGGTAGCTCCGATGGGGCGCGAGCAGAAGGTCGGCGACCGTCGCGCCCAGTTCCGGCACCATTTCTCCAGGTTGCATCTGCAGATGATCGAAAAACAGTCTGCGCGCCAGCGAGTAGCCGTTGGTATGCAGGCCTGCGGATGCAAGGCCCAGCAGGCGGCTGCCGATACGAATGCGCGATCCGTCTATGAGGCGATCGCGATCTACGATGCCGACGATGAAGCCGGCCAGATCATATTCGCCCTGCGCGTAAAAGTCGGGCATTTCGGCGGTCTCGCCTCCGATCAAAGCACAGCCCATTTCGCCGCAACCGCGCGCCAGGCCCGAGACGATTTGCTCCACAACGCCGGGATCGAGCTTGCTGCTGGCTATATAGTCGAGGAAAAAAAGCGGCCGGGCGCCCTGGACAAGGATATCGGACACGCAGTGAGAGACTAGATCGTATCCTACCGTGTGGTGGACGCCGGTCATGAAGGCAATCTTGAGCTTGGTGCCCACGCCGTCGCAACTCGACACCAGCAGCGGTTCGCGGTAGCGGTCCTTTTCAATGCGGAAGAGCGCGCCGAAGCTGCCGATGTCGGCACACACTCCCGATGTGAAGGTCGCCCGGGCGAGGCGCCGAATGCGTTGTTTTGCGTCCGCCGCGGCGTCGATGTTGACGCCGGATCCGGCGTACGTCATTCCTGGCGGTGTCGGATGGTCCATGAAGGCACGAACGGATTCATGAGGTTGAGGGACGAGTATCCACGAACTCCTTGCCGAAGAGCTCCTTTTGCCGCTCCTGCTGCATGACATCTGTCGGATAGCGGTCGGTGAAACATGCCGAACAGTAACGGTCGCCGTCGCCGACAGACTTCAAAAGAGAATCGAGGCTGAGATAATGCAGCGAGTCGGCTCCGATGAACTTTGTGATCTCCTCCACCGACCTGTTGGCGGCGATCAGCTCCCGCTTGGTTGGCGTGTCAATGCCATAATAACAGGGGCCTATGATGGGAGGCGAGGTGATGCGCACATGGATTTCCCTGGCTCCCGCCGCGCGCATGATGTGCACAATCTTCCGGCTGGTCGTGCCGCGTACAATGGAATCATCCACCAGAATGATGCGCTTGTCGCGCAGGATCTCGCGCACTGGATTCAGCTTTACTTTGACGCCAAAATTGCGGATCGACTGCTTCGGTTCGATGAACGTTCTACCCACATAGTGATTGCGGATCAAGCCGAACTCGAGGGGAATACCGCTTGCCTGCGCATACCCGATGGCAGCGGCCACACCGGAATCTGGCACGGGGACAACGGCATCCGCTTCGACCGGCTGTTCCATCGCCAGGTATCTGCCCAGGGTCCGCCGACTCTCATTTACGCTGCGCCCGAAGACAATGCTGTCCGGACGGCTGAAATAAATGTGCTCGAAAATGCATTGAGCCGGCTTCTCATTGGAAAGAAGAAAATGCGATTCCAGGCAATCCCCTTCGACCGTCAGTATCTCGCCCGGCTCCACATCCCGTATCAGAGTGGCGTCAATCAAATCAAAGGCGCATGTCTCCGAGGCAAAAACGTAACAGCCGTCGACGCGGCCCATGCACAGCGGCCGGAAACCGCGCGGGTCGCGGGCGACCAGCAGCACGTTCGGCGTCTGAACGACGATGGAGTAAGCCCCTTGGATGAGATGAAGCACCTCGGCGAATGCCTCGAGCAAGGTGCGACGCTTGGAGCGGCAAAGCAGGTGAAGAATGACTTCGCTGTCACTGGTAGAGCTGAAGATCGCGCCGTCCCTCTCCAACTCTCGCCGCAGGGCTCCCGCGTTCACCAGGTTGCCGTTATGTGCCAGCGCGATCGGGCCGCGCCAACCTTCAATCAGAATCGGCTGGGCATTGGCAAACGCGCTCTCGCCGGCGGTGGAATAGCGCACGTGACCGATGGCGGCGTCGCCGATGAGCCCTTCCAGATTGGCTTCGGTGAAAACTTCGGCAACGTGCCCCATTCCTTTGTGCAGATAGAGTTTCTTGCCGTCCGTGCTTACGATTCCGGCCGATTCCTGCCCACGATGCTGCAAGGCATACAAACCCAGGTAGGTCATGCGCGCAGCTTCAGGATGGGCGGCGACAGCGAAAATACCGCACTCTTCATGAAAACCAACGTCAGACATCCAACCTCCGATCTTAAGGGAGACAAACGCCCAGTCATTATACAAAAAAAAGGGGGACAGTCACCGAAATCCCAAAACTAAGAGGTCCGGATGCGATGTGCGGATCCCTCCAGATCGGGGATTTCGATGACTGTCCCTGCTTATTTATGTTATGTTTACCTGCGTTTTTCGAGGGCGCACGTCTTCCGATGATAGGTCAACTCCGGGGCAAGCTGGTCCACAAAAAACCGAATCTCGTGCTCATCGATGTTCAAGGTGTCGGTTATGAGGTCTTCATCCCTCTCACGAGCTTCTACGAGCTTCCCGAAGAGGGAAACGATGTGACGCTCCGGGTGCACACCCACGTGCGCGAAGATGCGCTGTCCCTGTTCGGCTTTTGTTCCCAGAGAGAAAAGGACCTCTTTCTGAAGCTGATATCCATCAGCGGCATTGGGCCGAAATTGGCGGTTTCAATTCTTTCCGGCGCTAGGGTTGAAGAACTTGCCCAGGCCATTGCAGACGGTAATCTTCCGAGACTTACGGCTATCCCCGGCGTGGGTCGCAAAACGGCTGAAAGAGTGGTTCTGGAGCTAAAGGGCCAGATCACGCAGTTCTTGCTCCCGGAGCATGTTAGGGCAGCAGGCGTGTCCGGAGGCGACGCGCTGCGGGAGGATATCCTTTCGGCGCTGATCAATCTCGGCTATCCTCGTGCAAGCGCGGAGAAAGCTCTTTCTGGAGTGCTGCGGTCCGGAGACCCCGAGCGCTCCTTCGAGGGACTGCTCAGACGAACCCTGCGGCTGCTGGCCGGGTAGACGCCTCAACCTGACGAATCACGATGACAGAGCAAAGTTCGCACGACACGCTTCTCAGCCCGGTGGCTCGAATAGAGGAGAAATCCTTTGAGCTGAGCCTCCGTCCCCAGTACCTGCCGCAATACATCGGTCAGGAAAAGGTCAAAGAAAACATCGAGATCAGCATCCGGGCAGCCACCAAACGGAAGGAGGCGCTCGATCACGTTCTATTGTACGGACCGCCCGGCCTCGGGAAAACGACCCTGGCGACCGTCATCGCCAATGAGATGAAGGTAAACATCCGGACTACGAGCGGGCCAATCATCGAAAAACGCGGCGACTTGGCGGCGTTGCTCACCAATCTGAAAAAAAACGACATTCTCTTCATCGACGAGATTCATCGCCTGCACCCCGCGATCGAGGAGATCCTCTACCCAGCGATGGAAGATTTTTATATCGACATCATGATCGGAGAAGGCCCGGGCGCGCGCAGCATCAAGATGCCGCTGCAGCACTTTACGCTCATCGGCGCGACGACGCGAGCCGGCTTGATCACCGCGCCGCTGCGCGCCCGCTTCGGCATCATTCATCGCCTTGATTTTTACAGCCGGGACGAACTGGCGATCATCGTGCGCCAATCGGCGGCCCTGCTCGGGGTGGACATCGACGACGGCGGTACCCACGAGATCGCGGCTCGTTGCCGCGGTACGCCGCGCATCGCGAACCGGCTTCTAAGGCGCGTGCGCGATTACGCGGAAGTCAAGGCAGACGGCCACGTCACACGTGCCGTAGCCATGGCGGCCCTTGCCATGATGGATGTGGATACGTACGGGTTTGATGAGATCGATCGCAAGCTGATGCTCACGATTCTGGAGAAGTACAACGGCGGCCCGGTAGGGGTGGGTGCACTGTCAGCGGCGATCAGCGAAGACGAAGACTCCATCGAAGACATTTACGAGCCGTACCTTATACAGATCGGCTTCCTGGACCGCACGCCACGCGGCCGGATGGCTACGCGCAAGGCATTCGAGCACTTCAAGATCGTGCCGCGTGGCAACCAGAAGAACCTGTTTTGAAGAGAGGGTCATGCACGAAGCTGTTGACCTAGAACCCAAGCTGCACAAGCTTCAACAAGCCATCGAGACGGTTGTGCGGGAACTTA
>JBEKIX010000130.1:0-7993 GCA_050011535.1 Acidobacteriota bacterium | reverse complement strand
CGTATCACGAGGAGCGGCTCGATGTGACGGACCTAAAAAATGCTCCCTGTTCCTGGGAGGGAGAAATTTATCCTTGACATCGCCTTTCATAGGACCCATAGGGAGCGCCCTGTCGGGCGTTGCGCCAGCGGCTCACTTCAAACGTCTCTATCAAAAGTGCTCCGGACGCGACCTCGTGCCATGATCGTATATTTTCAGCCGGAGCACTTCCGATAGAGATCTAACGTTATACGTCCGCGTGACTGGTTTTCTGTCAACTTTCCACATCGCCGTTTCTTGGGCGCGTCGCGGTTTGCAGGTGGCCAACATCCAGACAAGTTCTGCAGATTCAACTACCCAGGCCTGTGCTGGCCGAATATAATGATAGCAACTTCAGGTGCTTCTGATTGTAGTTTGCGCATTGCCAGTGGAGGAATTCTCCATGATTGGCACTACCATCTCGCATTACCGGATCCTGGAGAAACTCGGCGGCGGGGGCATGGGTGTCGTCTACAAAGCGGAAGACACCAGGCTGAAACGCAGCGTCGCCCTGAAGTTCCTTCTCGAAGAAGTATCCAAAGACCGCCATACTTTGGAACGATTCCGGCGCGAGGCTCAGGCGGCCTCCGCTCTCAATCATCCCCACATCTGTACCATTCACGACATCGATGAGTTCGAGGGCCACACCTTCATCGCGATGGAACTGCTCGAAGGCCAAACCCTCAGGGAGCGCATCGCCCGAGGCACTTTCGAGACCGGCGAACTGCTCGACGTCGCCATTCAGATCGCCGACGCTCTGGATGCGGCCCACGCAAAAGGCATCATTCACCGCGACATCAAACCGGCCAATATATTCGTTACCCGGCGAGGGCAAGCCAAGGTCCTCGACTTCGGATTGGCCAAACTCCCTGCCGCGCGACGACAGGCAGCAGAAACCGTGGCTACAGCCGAGGAATTCCTCACCGGCCCGCGCAGCGCGATGGGCACAGTAGCATACATGTCTCCCGAGCAGGCGCGCGGCGAGGAACTCGACGCCCGCTCCGACCTATTCTCTCTCGGCGTTGTTCTCTATGAGATGGCCACGGGCCGACAGGCATTCCCCGGCAACACCTCAGCCATCGTCTTCAATGCCATCCTCACCAAGACACCAACCTCGCCGGTGCGTTTGAATCCTGAGCTCACGGTTGAGCTGGAGCGCGTCATCGTTCGGGCGCTGGAAAAGGACCGCAAGATGCGCTTTCAGAGCGCCTCCGATCTGCTCGCGGAATTGCAGCGCCTGAAGCGCGACCGCGATTCCGGACGCACTACCGCTGCCATCGTCGCAGAGCCCGCGCGCATCCCGTCGCTGGCGGTGCTGCCGTTTGCGAACCTGAGCGCGGACAAGGAGAATGAGTACTTCAGCGACGGCTTGGCCGAAGACATCATCGATGCGCTGGCGCAACTGCCGGGACTGCGTGTGATGGCGCGGACCTCGGCCTTCGCCTTCCGCGGCAAGGAGCAAGACGTCCGCAAGATCGGGGCTGAACTCAACGTCGAGAACATCCTGGAAGGGAGCGTGCGCCGGTTGGGCAACCACATTCGGGTAACGGCGCAGCTGGTCAAAGCGAGCGACGGGTACCACCTGTGGAGCCAGCGCTTCGACCGGGAGATGACGGACGTATTTGCAATTCAGGACGAAATCTCGCAGGCCATCGTGGAGAAGCTGCGGGTGCGTCTGGCGGGAGACCGTCCGCTGGTGAAGCGGCACACGGAAAACGTGGAAGCCTACCACTTGTACCTGAGGGGACGCCATTGCGTGCTCAGGATGACACCCGCTTCACTCACGAAGGGCAAGGAGTATCTGGAGCAGGCCATCACGCTCGACCCAAACTATGCTCTGGCCTACGCCGGGATGGCCGAGTTTTACTTTTGGAGCGTTTCCTGGGGCTTCAGGGACCCGAAAGAGACTCTTCCCAAGTTCAAATCGGCGGCGATTGAGGCACTCAGGCGGGATGACACGCTGGCCGAGGCACATGGCATGCTGGGAGTCGTTTTGGGAGCCGGCGACTTCGATTGGGTGGGGGCGGGGCAGGAATTCCGTCGCGCCCTCGAACTCAACCCGGCGTCTCCGATCGTCCGCTATTATCATGGATTCTATTTTCTCCGGCCGATGGGGCGGTTGGACGAAGCATTATCACAACTCCAGCGCGCGGTGGAACTGGATCCGCTCTCGGCGACTTACAACACCAACCTGGGCTACCTGTATTACGCTAAAGGACAGTATGATCCGGCGATTGCGCACCACTGGCGCGCCATGGATCTGGATCCTGGCTTTTTCGCGCCCCATTGGCTGATTGCCGTCATGTACCATCACATGGGGAGGTTCGAAGAGTCGATTGCCGCGGCCCAAAAGGCATGTGAGCTTTCCGGGCGCAATGCGCAAACGCTCGGCCTGCTTGGGTCGGCATATGCGCAGGCTGGTCTGCGCAGCGAAGCCCTGGCGCTATTGGAGGAGTTAAGAACGCAAAGCCGCACTACATATGTGCCGCCCTTTGCGATTGCGGCCGTCTACCGAAGCCTGGGAGATGCGGATCAAGCCTTCCAATGGATTGAAAAGGGCGTCGAAGAGCGTGACTTGACCCTGGTTTGTTCCCTCAAATCCGAACCTAGGTACTTCCCCATGCATGGGCACCCGCGCTACCAGGCACTGCTGCGGAAGATGAACCTTGAAGCCTGATAGATTACCGCCCCGATCACTGCAAACAGCCTTCCCCACAAGACATCCCACGCAACGATCCCAAACTACATTCAGCATGTTCGAGCCGCTGGCATGACGCCCCAGCGGCAAGGGGGGAACATAAATCCCCCGAAGTCCCGTTAGCGGAAATTGAGATAAGGCAAGGCCCGCGGCTACGTTCTGGGGGTCTCAATATGGCGGATCGCTTAACGACACCTTGACGCAAACACGGTGCGACCCCTTCAACCGGTCCCTCAGTCGGTCGATCAGCCGAAACATGGCGAACGCAAAGCCCACTTTCCGGCCCAACAAGGCCTCAACGTGCCGCACTGCGGCAGCTGAATCATCCACTGAGGCCTCCGCCGCTACCCATTCGCCAGTTACCTTTCCAAACCTCTTACACGGCGCGATGTTAACCCGCGGGTTGTTGCGAATTCGTTTGATCTTGCCCGAGTCGCCGACAGTCCAGATATACAACCTATCGCCTTCCTGAGCAAACCAAACGGGGGTTCTCACACCGATGCCGTTCCTTCGAAATGTCTCAAGGCTCAAAAACTCTTGATCTTTGAATTGCTTCAAATCCGTCTTCTGCATCTTGTATCCTCGGCGGCCTACCACCATCGCAGGCAAGGCGCACCGCGCAATCAAATCTGAACCGATCGTTCTGATTTCCGTACTGAACCAACCCTCGGGATGCTTAGCGCCACAAGCATACAGCGGTTTACGGATTCCGTCAGAAGAATTCCAGCAGTGGAGATTTGCTGCCGGGCTGGGAGGATCACTCCCGCGAAGTCGCATTCGCTTCCCTTACCCCTCACAGGCATCCAGCCCGAGTAAGCCTCTCACGGCGCGATGAAATCTGTTGATATTCCCAATTGACGCGAACGGCGTTTCTTGGGCGCGTACCTGTTTGCGAGTGGCCAACATCCAGACAAGTATTGCAGATTCAACTATCCAGGCCTGTACCGGTCGAATATAATGTTAGCAAATCGGGTCGTTCTGATTGCAGTGCGCGAAATACCAGTAAGGGATCCTCTTTGATCGGCAAAAGCCTCTCGCACTACCGAATCATTGAAAAGCTCGGCGCTGGAGGAATGGGTGTCGTCTATAAGGCCGAGGACACCAAGCTTAAGCGCGTCGTCGCCCTGAAGTTCCTGCCCGAAGAGCTATCCAAGGACAAACACGCTCTGGAGCGCTTCCGACGCGAGGCACAAGCGGCTTCTGCACTGAATCATCCCCACATCTGCACCATCCACGACATCGACGAGTCCGAAGGTCAGACCTTCATCGCCATGGAATTGCTCGAAGGCCAGACTCTCAGGCAACGCGTCGCTCGCGGCACCTTCAAGACCGACGAACTGCTGGACGTGGCCATTCAGGTTGCCGATGCGTTGGATGCGGCGCACACAAAAGGCATCATTCATCGCGATATCAAACCCGCCAATATATTCGTTACCCAGCGCGGGCAGGCCAAGATCCTCGACTTCGGATTAGCCAAGCTCCCTGCCGTGCGACGACAGACTACAGAAACCACGGCTGCCGAGGAGTTGCTTACTCGCCCGGGCAGCCCGCTGGGCACCGTTGCGTACATGTCTCCCGAACAAGCCCGCGGCGAGGAACTCGACGCCCGCTCCGATCTGTTCTCCTTCGGTGTGGTCCTCTATGAGATGGCCACGGGCCAGCAGGCATTCACCGGCAGTACCTGGGCTGTCGTTTTTGATGCCATTCTCCACAAAGCGCCCACCCCGCCAGTACGTTTGAATCCCGAGCTTCCCAGTGAGTTGGAGCGGATCATCAACAAAGCGCTGGAGAAGGACCGCAAGCTGCGCTACCAGACGGCTTCAGATCTGCGCACAGATCTCTCCCGCCTGCGCCGAGACACGAGACCGGCAAGCGAGCCAGGTGTCCAAGGACCCGCGAAGCAGCCTGCGGGATCCTCCATGGGAAGGCGGTGGGCGGTCGTGGCGGCATTGGCCCTCGCGGGCATGCTTCTCCTTGCTTTTGGACTGAATCTGGGTGGCCTCCGCGACCGGTTACAAACCGCGCCCCGTCCCACGACAATCCGTTCGCTGGCGGTCCTGCCGCTTCAAAATCTATCCGGTGATCCGCAGCAGGAATACTTTGCCGACGGCATGACCGACGAGTTGATCACGGATCTCGCAAAAATCAGCGCTCTGCGGGTGATTTCGCGTACATCTGTGATGCAATACAAGGGGGCCAAGAAGTCGGCTCCCCAGATTGCTCGGGAGCTGAATGTGGACGCGCTGGTGGAGGGTTCGGTCGAGCGCGCGGAAGGCCGGGTGCGGATCACTGCGCAGTTGATCGACGCCACGAGCGACCGGCACCTGTGGGCGGACAGTTACGAGCGCGAGCTGAAAGACGTCCTGGCATTACAAAGCAGCGTGGCGCGCGCTATTGCGGGTGAGATTCGGATCAAGGTCACGCCGGCGGAGCAGAGGCTGCTGGAGGCTTCTCAGGCCGTCAATGCGGAGGCCCACGATGCCTGGGCGAGAGGAAACTACCACCTCAACAAGGGTACCGAGGAAGACTTGAAGAGAGCCATTGAATACTTTAACCAAGCGCTCGAAAAGGCGCCAGGCTTCGCTCAGGCTTATGTTAGCCTGGGCGCAACCTACGTGGCGTTTTGTCCGGAATACCGTTCACCTCCCCAGGTCATTCCACAGGCTCGGGAGGCGGCGATAAAGGCTCTGGAATTGGACGATAGCCTGGCCGAAGCTCACGCCCTGCTTGGTGAGATTCGGGTCATGTACGACTGGGATTGGTCCAGCGCAGAGAAAGAATTCAGGCGGGCTATCGAGCTGAATGCAAGCTCGGCAAGCGCCCATGAAGGTTACGCCACTTATTACGGTGCGGTTGGAAAGAGTTGGGATGCCGTTGGGGAGATGAAGCGGGCGCAGGAATTGGATCCGCTTTCACTGGGAGCCGTCATGGACCGCGCCTGGATTTTATACATGGCGCAGGCGTACGACGAGGCAATGGAACAATGCAAACGAGACCTGGATATCAGCCCGTCCTATGGCTTTGCTCACGGCGTTCTGGGGATGATTGCTCTGGAGCACGGTCAACGAGAATTGGCCCTGTCGGAAGCACGGAAGGGGGTCGAAGTGGATGCCAGCCCCTTCAACCTCGCGATGTTGGGAACAGCCGAGGCGGTGCTGGGGATGCGCGCCGAGGCTCTCGCTGTTGCGGATACATTGAAAAAGCGCTCCCCAAAGGACTACGTCTGCCTCTACGAATTGGGAGCGATCTATGCCTGCCTGGGACAGAAAGATCAGGCATTTCAGTGGCTGAATCGCGCTTGTGATGATCGCGACATCTGCGTAATGTGGCTTCAAGCTGACCCGCGATTGAAATCTCTTCATTCCGACCCGCGCTTTCGCGACTTGCTGCACCGTGTCGGCTTTCCAACATAACGGCTGGGTGTGTGTCGCCTCGACCGGCCATTTTTCTCTGCTAAATCGCTGCTGAAGGAAAACGGCTTTACTGAAGGGAGAGGGCGATTCGGGGATGGAATGGCCAGTAAGGGAAGTATGGGTTGATTCCGGAGCTGAGGCTGAAGCGGGTCTGATGTCATTCCCATTGAATTACCCTGTTTGGTTTCCCCTCCGCGTCTCAACGAGGTGCATGAGAACCGATCGTGCCAGCAACGAGCGGGACCGATCAGCTGGGTGATGGCAATCGATATCCCGTCACTTGGCGGTAAATGACGCCTGCCGTAGAATGAAGATCCCCCACGCGGGCCCGAAGTCCCGTTCGAGGAAACAATCCCTCACACGTCATCCAGCCCGAGTAGGCTGTTTATGGCTTGAGCAGCGTCGGCAGCTGCGGCTGGTGGCAACCAAACAGCGAGGACGCACGCGAGCACGAGTCGCAGCAAGGTCATGGCAGCGCCTGGTTGATGAAGGCGAGGATGTCTTTAGCGGAACGCGCCCCGACAGTACTAGCCTTCTCGTGGCCGTGGTAAAACATCGCCATCATCAGGATCGACTGGATGCGATACCGCGGGGAGAGTTTGGGCAGCCGCTCGGTCTCCACCTTGATGACGAGAAAATCGCCGGGATGCTGCGCGGCGATCTTCTCAAGCTCGGGCGCCACCATCCGGCACGGGCCGCACCACGACAATCAATGGCCTACGACGACCGGGATCGTGGAGTGAGTAGCGACCGTGTCGAACATGTCGATCGCCGGGACGCCATACCATCGACTTACACGTCGCCGCGCGACCTTCGATGAGGTCGCCACGCTCAGCGACGAGGGCCGGCGCTACTTCTCCGCTTTCTGTCCTTTGATGGTCTGGCGCGAGTGTGCTCCTTTCGTAACGTGGAGCAGGCATCCGTCCTGCCCGGGCAACCACACTTCCGCCAGCACGTAATCCGTCACGTACTCCGTATAGGACGGTTCGAAGTTCCCGACCACATCAAAGATGAGCTGGGGCTCGGCAATGGGCGGGCCCGTTTGCCCCAGCGTCTTGAGGGCAGTTATCGTTACTTCAGCACCGTTCGGTTCCTGGCGAAGCGTGATCTGTTCGTTCCCTTTTCGGGCGATCCTGTAATCGCCGGCCGGGAACTTCTTGTCGCCCGCTTGGAACGCGAACGGGACCTTGAATGTTCCCTGAGCAAAGCAGACGCTGGCGCCGGCAACGAGGGTGAAAACGAGGGCAGCGACGGCCAAAACGACTGGACATTTCATGTTAGTCCCTTCGGTCATGACGGGGAAATCAGCGTCCTCGGAGGTTGGCACGCCGTTTTTCATCGCATCCTCCATCGCTGAGACGAACGTGTCAATCTCCTCAAGTGTCGTGTAGACGTTCGGGGAGACCCGGAGGGCTTGATAGTCGAAGACCTGGTTGGGAGGAGCTCCGCCGACGAGCGCGACGACCACGATCCTGTATTTGTCCATCAGGAATCTCGCCAGGGATCTGACGTCGATCCCTTCGATATTCACGGCCGCGACCGCCCATGTCTCGGCGGGCTCGCCGAGGTTCGACAGGATCTTGATCCGCGGATGGACCCTGAGCGCGTTCGCCCAGCGCAGGGTCAGGTAGCGTAATCGCGCCGCTTTGCGCTCGGCCCCGATGGCCTGATGGAAGGCCAGGGCTTCGCCGAGAGCCGCCCGGATGGCCCATGGGTGTGTCCCGATGGCCTCGAACTTGCGGATATCGTTGTCCTGTTGTTCCGGCGCGGCCTGCAACGGCCAGAATTTCGGGATCATTTCCCGGCGCACATACAGACAGCCGTTCCCGATCGGCGCCAGCAGCCATTTGTGCAGGCTGACGCC
>JBEKIX010000129.1:0-7557 GCA_050011535.1 Acidobacteriota bacterium | reverse complement strand
GCGGAAGCAGAAAATGTGCGGCACCAATGGGAAACCTGGGGCAAAGGCGTGCGTCTGGTCATTCTGGATTCGCCCTACCGGCTTTTTCTGGAGCCGCTTTTGCAATATATCGATGAGATCGCCGCGAAACGGCAGCCGAATGAAACCATTACAATCGTCGTGCCTCAATTTGTGCCGAAGCGCTGGCTTTACAATGTATTGCACACCCAGACAGCCATGATGTTGAGGCTGGTACTTTTATTTAAGCGAGGGATTGTGATCACCGATGTGCCCTATCAAGTCGGATGAAATCGGCCACCCTGCCAAGGGGCCCATCAACGTCATCGTCATCGGCTGTGGCCGCGTGGGAGCCGAAGTTGCGTATGGACTGTATCGCAAGGGCCACAAAGTTACCGTCATCGACAAGGATTCTGAAGCCTTCCGCAATCTCCCCGAAGATTTTCGAGGATCGACGATGCGAGGGGATGTGCTGACCCAGGACGTCCTCGAGCGCGCCGGAATTGAACACGCGCAAGCGCTGGCAGCCGTGACTCCGTCCGATTCCGTTAACACGGTGCTCGGGCACATCGCACGTGTCGTTTATAAGGTGCCGAAGGTCGTGGTGCGAAACTACGATCCCCGCAAGCGAGCCTTGCAAGAGGCCTTTGGCCTGCAGGTCATCAGCCCCGTCATGATGGGCGCCTTGCGCATTGAAGAACTGCTGACTCGCGAAAAACCAGAGGACTGATATGTTTGTTATTATTGCCAGCGGCGGCCGCACCGGCGCGCATCTTGCGGCCATCCTGAGCGCACAAAACCACAAGGTCCGCCTGATCGAGGACAGGCCCGAAGTGCTTGCCCGCATTCACTACGAACTTCCCACGGAAGTGATCTACCAGGGGGATCCGACCAGCCCGCAAATGCTCGAACTGGCAGGCATTCGCGAATGCCAGGTGCTTGCCGCATGCACCACAGTTGATGCCGACAATCTGATCCTCTGTTACATGGCGCGCGACCGTTACGCCGTGCCGCGCACCATCGCCCGCATCAACAACCCGCGCGACGCATGGCTGTTTGACAAGAAATTTCACGTCGATGTCGCCATCAATCAGGCTGACCTGATGGCGAAGCTGATCGCTGAGGAAATGTCGCTCGGCGACATGATGACCCTGGTGAAACTGCGCAAGGGAGAAGTGGCGCTGGTGGAAGAGAAGATCTCCCCTGAAGCGTCCGCGGCAGGACAGATGGTGCGCGACCTCGAGCTGCCTGAGAACTGCACTCTGGCGGCGATAATCCGCAAAGACGAGGTGCTGGCCGTGCGCGGCGAGACGGTTTTGCAGGTAGGCGACGAAGTGTTGGCCGTGGTCGCCAGCCGGCAGCAGTCCGCCCTGGAAGCGCTTCTGGGTCGACCGAACGGCTCCAACCAAACAAAAACGCACACCATTTCCAAGCAGCCCTGACTTCTGATTCGGGGGGCCGTTGCCTAGTAAACCAGCTTAAGCGAGAACTGCAGCTGTCGTGAATTTGATGCGGTGGAAGTAATCATTCCGAACCCCGATCCGGTCACCACGTTGTTCGGCGTACTGAAATTCACCATGTTGAATACATTGTAAAACTCGGCCCGCGATTGGAGTTTGAACCTCTTGTCGAGGTTGAACTCCTTCGAAAGTGCTACATCGAAATTACGCAGGGGCGGACCGTTGAAAGTGTTTCTGCCCAGGGTCCCAAAGCGGCCGCAGTATGGACCGGTGCCACCAGGCACGCCGATCGGAATATAAAAGTAAGAAGCGTTGGCGGCTCCCATCCCGAAATAATCCTGCCTGACAGGCCGGCTGGTAGATAGTACCGGAGTTCCGATCTGGTCGGGCCGATCCACGCCGCCTGATCCATAGCCAGTCTGCTGGATCCCGGAAACTACAGTGAACGGCGTGCCGCTGCGGAACTGGCCGATCCCCATGATCTGCCATCCAGAGATCAAGCCATGGACAAGGCCATGACTCACCCAGCGATCAAACGGCAATTTCGCAGAGATGTTGAAGGACAGGTTCTGGGGACCGGGGAGGGAGGAGCGCGCCTTCTCCGCGGACCCATTCTGGGGATTCTGGCGCCCTCCACCGCCGCCACCGAAGCCGCCGGCATTGTCTAGGCTCTTAGCGAAGGTATAGCTGAGGCTGAAGCCTACGCTCCGATCCGTGGGAGCTCTGCGAATGACCAGTTCGCCCGCGTTGTACGAGGAGTGCACCGAATTGTCAAAGAGCGACTCTTGACTGAAGCCGCCAATTATCTGACCGGCAGCGTTGAACAGGGCGAAAGGGGCAAACCCCGGAGATGCTCCGGCATAGTTGTTAGGATAGCTTGTCCCCTGCAGGTGGACTCCTGCCAGACCGATATACGAGGCGCTCACATTGAAGCCCAGGATCTCTTGCTGAATCCCCATCGTATAGGTGTTCAGGTAGCCATTGCGGAAATTCTGCGCAGTGCTGGATCCCTGTACGGGCTGAATGACGTTTCCCGGCAACAAGGCTGCCAAGTCCCGCTCGAATCGGACCACATCGATGGGCGTATTTCCTGCCCACTGGCTGGACTTCGCCGGATCGATCAGCGCTCCCTGAGGCGTATAGATCGCGGGCGGCACCAGAGGGGCAACTGAATTATCAAAAGGAATGGGGGAACCGGGACTGGCAGAAGGTGAGATGGTCACGGCATAGGGAAAGTGATTGGTGATGCTGACGTTGGGCCACGGGTATTGCAGAATAGTCGTGGTGCCGGCGGCGCCGTGCACCATGGTCTTCGCGCGGGGTTGCCACGACAGGCTCAATCGTGGCCCCCATCCATTCCAGTCCGTATTCCAGACAGGATCGGGATTAACCACCCACTGCTGGGTAGCGCCCGGCGTGGGGTAATTCAGCCTAGTTCCGTCCGGGGCAAAGAAGAGCGCCCCCTGCGCCCGGCTATCGCCCACGCGCATCGGCGAATTCAGTTCATAGCGGAGACCGTAGGAGATTATGAGGCGGGGAGTGGCGCGCCAATTGTCGAGTAAGTAGAAGTTATAGGAATCGCGATGGATGGAGTTCACCGCCACGCGATTACCCTGAGAGAAGCCTTGGCCCCCGATCGTCCGGGTATAGGAAGATGGCGTTCCCGTCAGGAAGGCGCTCAGGGTGTCGGGCAACAAATCTCCCGGACTTATGTTGTGTTGTCCGCTGGCGGACGCAATGGATACCGGAGAATATGCCGGCCCGCCCCCAAACGAGTAGGTGCCGTTGCCGTTCATGGAGTTGATCTCAGCATTGCGGTCGAAGCGGGCTTCGACGCCCATCTCAAGGGAATGTGCCCCGTGAATCTTGGCCAGCGTCTGTCGCAGTTGCAGCTGATTTCCCGTCAGGCCGCGGAAGCCCCCGGCCTGGGAATTGATAGCTTCAAACAGCTTGTTGGCGAAAGTCATTCCCGGTTGGGTTTGATTGAGCGACGCATATTGTGGTGTGCTGCGGATAAAACCCACCGTGCTCACCATGGTCAGCGTGGATGAGGGCACTCGAACGTAATGCAGCGCCGCGCTGCGATAGCCCTCGGTAAAGAGCTGGGCGTAGCTGGGATTAATCGCCGTCTGGCTGGGATTGGTGGTGGGCCCGATAATATTTTCCCAGGTAAAGCGGACCGTCAATTCCTCTTTCGCTGAAATTCGATGATCAATGCGCACGGAGAATTGATCATTCGTGATATACACGTTTGAAGCGGCCATGTAAGTCCGCGGGCCATAAGTCCCACCGGGATTGTTGGGAAGCGGATAGATGTTAAGCAATTGCCGGATTTGCGAATTGAGGGGCACGTACAACGTATCACCGGGGACGGCGGTGGTGTCCAGTCCGGACCTCTCAGCCCGGGTCGGCACAGAAAGGACCTGCGTAGTGCCCTGCACCTGCCGCAGACCCTGATAATCAAAAAAATAGAAAGTACGGTCGCGGCCGTTGTACAGGCCCGGGATCACCACGGGACCGCCGTTGGTCCCTCCGAATTCGTTACGAATAAAAGCAGGAATACGACGCGAGATCAGCGAGGGAGAGGGGTCGAAGTAGTTGCGCGCGTCAAATACGGAGTTGCGCAGGAACTCATATACGTCTCCGTGTATTTGATTGGTTCCCGACTTGCTGATCACATTGATATAGCCGGCAGCACCTTCGCCAATCGAAGCCGGCATCACACCGGACAGGTTCTCGATCCTCAGGATGGCATCCACGTTAAAATCGGAGATCGTGGCGCCTCCGTTTTCCGGGTCGGTTGTATCCGCGCCATCCAGCGCGAAAACGGCGGTTGTCCCTCTCTGCCCATGGATCGAGTATTGCTGGGTGAAGTTGGCGCCGGTTCCGGTCGTTGTGTTCGTGCCGGCGGCCAAAAGCAAGAGGCTGGTGGAATCTCGCTGCTCCAGCGGGAGACCCGCAACTTGCTGGCTTCCCACATTTTCTTTGCCCGGAGCCTGAGCCTGGCCGGCAGCGGCATTTTTCTGGACCTGCAAGTCCAATCCCGCCTTCCCAGCCAAAAGGTTAAGAACCAGCGCGTGATCGTCGGCTTCAATCGTCAACTCCGTTGTTGCAGCGGCACCCTGGCCCGCCGGACGAACCGAAATGGCATAGCGGCCGGGGGCCAGCTGGCCAAACTCGAAGCTGCCGTGTGAATCGGTCATGGCACGTAGAAGCGGCGCTTCGGCGGCACGCATGTCGGCGGATCGCAACTCCAGCACAGCCTCAGGCAGCGGTCTTCCCGTCGAGTCGTACAGAGTCCCACGGAGCGAAGTTGTGACCGGCGCCGCCGGCATCTGTTCCGCACCCCATCCCAACGCCAACAGCAGTGTAAATACACTTATCCATTTCATTGATCAGGTTCCACCTCAAACGGTGAGTCAACGCCCCAGCAGCAAGATTCGAAGCACCTGCGGAAATCCCGACCCGCTCGCGGACGAACCCATCTCTTTCCTCGCCGGGGGGGATCCAAATAATACAACCATCACAGCGCAACCAGCTCAGTGAGGCGGGGTAGTGTACCACAAACCTTTGAGATTCGAGCGCAGCACGTCAGCTGGAATCAAGGAATAAGCGGCCGTTTGTGGCAATGCCGGTTTTTCCCCTGCCCGCTGGATGAAGAGCCTGTGTGGACGGCGATACGGTATGTAGAACGAAATCCGGTGCGGGCACGGCTTGTACGGAAGGCAGAGCGTTTCGCGTGGAGCAGCGCCGCGGCACATTGCGGCTGGCGCACCGATCTGGCGTTGACTGCGCGGCCGCGATCGGCCATAATGCAATCGTCTTGCATATCAGACGGTGAAGAATTGCCATGTACTATCCACGCACGCTGGGAGAGTGTTGGGCTGACGCCGGGGAACAGTTCCCCGTCCTTCTGCTGACCGGACCAAGGCAGGTCGGCAAGACGACGCTGCTCCGGCACCTTTGCGAGAAAAGCCGGCGATATATTACTCTTGATGATCCCTCCATTCGAACCCTGGCGCGGGAAGATCCCGCTCTTTTTCTGCGGCGATTCGAGCCGCCGGTATTGATAGACGAAATCCAATACGCCCCACAACTTTTGCCATTGATTAAGATGGCAGTCGACGCCGGCCGCCGGCCTGGAATGTTCTGGCTTACAGGCTCGCAGCAGTTTCAGATGATGAAAGGGATCTCCGAAACCCTTGCCGGACGTGTGGCGATCCTGAACCTCCTCGGATTCTCAGGGCGCGAGCGGCACCGGATGGACCTGAATACTTCGCCTTTCATGCCGACGCAAAATGCCTTGAAGGAGAGGGAGCATTCTGCTGTGGATTCGAGCCTGAAGAGCATCTATCGGGATATCTGGCTGGGCTCCTTTCCCGCCCTGATTGCAGGTCCCGTGAAGGACCGCGACCTGTTTTTCAGTTCATACCTCCAGACCTATCTCCAACGGGACGTCAAAGATTTGGCTCAGGTAGGAAACGAGGCGGCGTTTTTGCGTTTCCTGAGAGCCTGTGCGGCACGGTCCGGACAAATGTTGAATGTGACCCAACTGGCCCGGGACGCCGACGTGGTTGTCAATACCGCCAAGAACTGGTTGTCGATTCTCCAGGCGAGCTTTCAGGTCTTTCTCCTTCAGCCGTATCAGACAAACCTGACCAAGCGGCTAGTCAAGACTCCAAAGCTGTATTTCCTGGACACCGGCCTGTGTTCCTACCTCACCGAGTGGTCTTCACCGGAAACTCTTGCCGCCGGCGCCATGTCAGGGGCGATCTTGGAGACGTACGCGCTGTGCGAGCTGCTCAAGAGCTGGTGGCATCGCGGAAAGAAGCCGTCGCTCTACTACTACCGCGATAAGGATGACAGAGAGATCGACTTCCTGCTGATTCAGAACCAGATCACCTACCCGCTCGAAATCAGGAAGTCAGCCAGTCCAAAGCGGGAGTGGGTCGGGCACTTCCCAGCGCTGGCTAGGCTGAAGCGGCAGGTCGGCGAAGGAGGCGTTCTGTGTTTGTGCAGGCAGGTGGTCCCGTTAGGTGAGAATGCGAATGCGATCCCAATCGGGTTGATCTAGTCCTGCGGCCACAAGCAAAGAGATAAAGACGTTGATTCTTCACTCCTGCCGCAGCGTCTCCACTACGTCCACCTTTGCCGCTCGGCGGGCGGGGATGATGCAGGCGGTTAGCGCCGCTAGGACCAGGAGGACGGTCGCGCCAAGGAACGCAGCGGGGTCAAGCGGTTTGACCTGATAGAGCATGCTGGACAGAAGCCGGGTGGTGCCCCATGCCACCGCCAGACCCAAGACTACACCTGTGCCCGCCAGCACCGCGCCGTGCCTCACCATCATGGCGAGGATGCCGGCGCGATCGGCGCCAAGGGCCATGCGGATTGAGATCTCACGGGTTCGCAGCGAGACCGTATACGACATCAGGCTGTAGAGTCCTGACGCGGCCAACACGAAGGCCAGAGTGGCGAACACGCTCATGACCAGGGTGTTGAAACGGAGCGCTGCCGTCGAACTCGCAAGCCTCTCCTCCACGGTGGCGGCGCGAGTGACGGTGACTCGACTGTCCAGAGTGTGGATCATCTCCCGTACCGCCGGCGCGACGGCAACGGCCGAGCCTCTGGTACGAATCACTAAGCTGCCCCAAGGCCAGGGCAGTGCAGATGACTGCGCCATCGGAATGTATACCTCCGGCAATACCCCGCCGCGTGCGTTGAATTTCAGGCCGCTGCCGGATGAAAAATCGCCGCCCACCACGCTGCTGTTGGACAAGTCGTTGAGAACGCCCACCACAGTCCGCCATTTGCCGCCCGTGCCCATGGAGAAGCGCTTGCCGACGGCTCCCTCCCCTGGCCATGCCAGCCGCGCGGCCGTCTGGTTGAGGATCGCCACGTCCGGCCCCCGGTCATCGTCCGACTCGCTGAAGAAGCGCCCGGCCACAAGAGGAACACGCACAGCCTGAAAGTATCGAGCGCTCACGAAATCCATGACGCACGCAACCCTCTCCTTCGCTTCAGGATCAAAGAACCCGGTCGACCACGAAGCCGGTGGAATGGATCCCATCGCTGCAGCGTCGATGCCGGGAGTGTGTTCGAG
>JBEKIX010000128.1:0-7580 GCA_050011535.1 Acidobacteriota bacterium | reverse complement strand
GCAGAGCAGGCATCTGTTCGGTCTTCTGGATCGTTACACCTGCGACCTGTGCGTTCATCATCGATGCACAATCGCGTCCAGCCGCCGATGCCAAGGCCGCGCTTCCCGCGACGAACAACGCTAGCACCAACAATTTACTGCTGTTCTTATTCATCAAAGGTTCCTAAGTAAGGGTTAGACTTCTTCTGCCACTGAATCACATCTGCATTCCCCAGAACATCTCTGAATTTGGATTTTGCACCTATAGTGCAGTTTGGGGAGTCTTGCGTGATGGCGCGTAATAGAGAGGGGGGCGTTCGCAGGGAACGGCCGCCCCTTGATTCCTTTTGTGCGTAACTCAGTTCCCTGCCCGACCGGCTCCACGTCCACCGCCACCAGGCATGCCCATACCGAAGCCGCCGATGCCACGGCCACCGCCGACGAACAATTGGTTGTATCCCTGAGCGCCCATATCATTCAGCTGCTTTTTCTGCTCGTCAGTGATGTCTTTCGCGATCGGCTTTATGCCCTTTGTATATCGCAACATTGCAATCTTCACCTGGATCGCAACAACCGCATCAACTTTCGCCTTAATACTCGCCTCAGTCGCATCCCTGGCCAATGCCGCCTTTATGGCTTCCTTCTGGGCATCTGCCAGTTGTTTGTTGAGGTCGGCTATGTCGGACTGCACCGCATCGGTGATCTTTTGGGTTTGAGCCTGAGTTAGGCCGCCGCCCATGCCCGGCATGCCCATGCCTGCGAATCCGCTTACTGGTTCGCCGTTGTAGTTCCCGATGGAGGGCGGAGGCGTGACCGATCCGACGGGCTTGAACAGCATCTGCGCGAACAGATACAGATTATTATTCCACACGGGGAACTCGTGCACTCCGGAGTCGACATACCATACGTGGTCGATCTTGGCCGAAACCAAACCCTGGTGGAGATTCCAGCTTCCCGTGATCAGGTTGTCCTTGTCGCCGCAGCCGATCCACAACAGACTCAACTTGTCTTTGGCCTGCTGGATCTTTGGAATAAGGGCATTGGGCTGCTGCAGGTTGGGCGCGGAGGAAAAGCCACCGACCCAGGCGAATTTGTCGATGTTGTTAATGCCAAAGTTGAGGCCCTGACCGCCGCCCATGGATAGGCCGCTGAGCGCGCGGTGGTCCCGGTCCGCCTTCACTGAGTAGTGCGATTCAATATAGGGCATCAAATCCTGCAACAAGTCCTTCTCAAAGTCGGCGTAGTAATCGAAATCCGCCATGAAATTTTCGGTCGGGGGCTTGGCGGTGGCGCGGCCGTTGGGCATTACGATGATCATGGGCACGGCCTTGTTGTCTGCAATGAGGTTGTCGAGGATTACATTGGCCGCACCAGGTTTGGTCCAATGAGTCTCGTTGCCGCCGATGCCGTGCATCAGGTAGAGGACAGGGTATTTCTGACCGGCGCTATAATTGGGAGGAGTGTAGACGACGGCTTTGCGGTCGACGCCGATGCTCTTGGAGTTGTAGGTAATAGTCTCCACCTTGCCTTTCGGAATACCCGGCCGAACTTGAGTGAAGTTGGCTGGCGCGTGATTGGGCAATGTCATGGCCGCAGCCGCCGTAACCGGCGCGGCGGCCTGTCCAGTCAGCAGAGGCCCGCCCGCCATCTGCATCAATGCCGCCCCGAGCAGGCAGCTGGCCAGAAATCCCCAACGCAGCTTATTTGAACGTATCATGGAAAACCTCCGTCAGTAAAATGTTCCACCGTGGCTGCAAGTTAAACCCTGAGCGCCGCGCGATCCCATTTTTCGCGGCGCCCAGGATTGCCAAAACTCCGTATTCCGACAACCACTACCGATTGCCTACTGCCCTCCGTTTTTGTTCGCCTCTTCTCTGCGCCAGGAGATATAAGCATCAAATGCTTTTATCTTGTCCAGGTTAGGTACTGGTCTGGCGCTCGGAGCCGCATCGAATACCATCGCTTGCTGATCGTTCTCTGCAAAAGCGGGCCACTTGGGAAGGCCAGGGCCATTCGGATCGCCCGTTTTGGCGAAGTTGACCCAATAGGAGCTGATCATATCGGAAAGCTTCAAATCCTCCGGTTTGGGCGCACCCCCTCGCCCTCCGCTCAGAGTCTGGAATGCATACGGAACATCGCTGCCATGGCCGGATCCGTCTACGTTTGGCGCGTGGTAGTCGTAATAGTATTCGAAGGCTTTCCCTTTGCCTTTCTGGGTCTGCAGCCGAGCCCACGTCCACGTGCTCCAGGAAAACGTGCTCTCGCGCGAAAGTTCAGTTGTCGACCTCGCGGCCTCGGCGTCTGTCGAATGCGGGTAGACGCTTAAAATGGCATCGGCGTGAGGGCCATATTGCGATTTAATCTGTTTCTCAAATCCCTCCGGCGTGATGACATTCCCCCCGCGCCCGCCGAACGATCCCAATTCATTGGAAGTGTTGCCGAGCAGAATCGGGGTATCATTAAAGCGCCGTGCCTGGTAAATCGAGTACAGGTCGCTCGGGATGACATACCCGTCAGCCACAGGCCGGAACCGCAAGCCCCCACCTCCCATTCCGCCCCCGACATTTTTCTGGATCTCTTCTGCGCTCATTGCTCGGGCCGCTTTGATGTCCGCCGCCCCCAGCTTTTTCAGAAAGTCTTGACCTGTCGACTCCGCCAGCTTGAGGGCCGGGATTCCCATCCCTATTCCCCCTTGATTTGAAGTCTGGAGTGGAGCAAACGATCCTCCACTCATACAAATGGCGCGGTGGAAAAGACCTTTCGTAACTGGAGAAGCTGCGAGCATGTTAACCGCCATGCCGCCGGCCGAGTGGCCGAAGATCGTCACTTTGGAAGGATCGCCTCCAAACCGGGCGATATTCTCCTTCACCCATTTCAGCCCCGCGATCATATCCTCCAGTCCGTAATTTCCCGACCCCTTGCCGCTCTCGCGGCTGAGTTCCGGGTGTGCGAGGAAACCAAAGGGGCCGACTCGATAGGCAACACTTACCAGGACAACTCCCTTTTTAGCGAAACCCATTCCGTCATACATGGGTGTGCTGGTCGAGCCGCCGCTAAAACCTCCTCCGTAGATCCAAACGATCACCGGGATCTTTGCGCCCGGCTTTTTCGCGGGAGTCCACACATTCAAGTACAGGCAGTCTTCGCTGACAGGCGCGGTGTTCCCCATTGCGCCGGCAGTTTGCATGCAGGCGCGCCCGAAAGCATCTGCCTTCTTGATGCCCGTCCACGCCTGCACCGGCGTGGGTGCCTTCCAGCGCAAATCGCCTACCGGAGGCGATGCAAATGGAATTCCCTTGAATATCGAAATGCCCTCGGTGACGACACCCTGCACTTCTCCGCCGGTCACCTTTGCCGTTTGAATCTGCGAAAACGCCAGTTGTGCGAAAGCGATTGTCAAAAAAATGGCGATCAAGACTTTTTTCATTTCTGCCTCCATTGGGACCACTGATGGCTGTAACTTAAGACTGACTTCAATCGAAACCTTGTTTTGGGATGCATGTGATTATATACGCTCTCCGTCTTTCTATATATCAACTCAAGTGCGAAAGATCACGAACCTTGCGTGCAGCGCGCGCCGCTTCTACAGCGTGCCCTGCACGTGCGGTATATTTCCTATGGGCTGTCCGCCGCCGATGCTGATGTCTACCGTGGGCTTCGGCAGATCGTCGGAACCAAGTGTGAACCGCACCTCGCGGCTCTCGCCCGCACGTAGGTGAACCCGCTGGAATCCGCGAAGACTCCGTATCGGCGCTTCCTCTCCAGCGCCGCCTCCGACATATAGCTGCACCACTTCATCGCCATCCCGGACCGAAATGTTCTTGACGGTCGCGCGGATCTCGGCGCCGTTTGGTGTCCGCTTCGCGCTCAGGCCGGAGTACGCAAAGCTCGAGTAGCTCAACCCAAAGCCGAACGGGTACAGGGGATCGCCCTTGAAATACCGGTAGGTGCGGCCTTTCATGGCGTAATCGGTGAACGGAGGCAGTTGATCCACGCTCTTGTAGAACGTCACAGGAAGACGGCCCGCCGGGTTGTTGACCCCGGCCAACGTCTCCGCGATTGCTGTGCCGGCCTCCTCGCCTCCGTACCATGCCGCGAGCAGTGCAGTGGCGTGCTCGGCCGCATAATTCGCCGCGATGGCACTGCCGCTGGTCAGCACAACGACAACCGGCTTGCCGGTGGCGATCGCCACCTTCACCAGGTTTTCCTGCGGCTCAGGCAGGTCCAGACTCGTACGATCGCCGCCAAGAAAACCGGGGATGTTCACCCCCCGCATCTCTTCCCCTTCCAGATCGGAACTCAAACCAACGAAGACAATGGCGACATCGGAATCCTTCACGAGTGTCTCGGCTTCAGAAAGGGCAGCGGCGGCGGGCGGAATCCAGCCGAGTTGAATCGTGCCTCCGGAACCCGGCTGCCGGTATTCCACACGTAAGGTGTACCTCCGGCCGCCCTCCAGCTGTACACGAACACCCGCGCCCTGCCGAGGTCCCGGCGCCGTTTGTGTCGAGGTCATTTGAGTGGAGGGACCTGTGCCGAAGGCGAGTTCCTTGTCGTCTATGAACAGTCGAGCCGTGGCGGTACGATTCCACATACCGGTGCGAATGGCCAGGTCATACTCGCCCGTCGCCGTCGGCGTCAGCGTGCCCGTCCAACGCACCGAGTACTTTTCGTTGCCAATCGCCGCCATAACGGCGGAGTCTTCCATTCCCATATCGAAATAGGCTCGCAGCTCAGCTCTGCGGAGCTTTGGTTGTCCCTGAAGGTCGGGATTGTCGAAGTACTCGGCCAGCAACCCGCGCCCGTTGCCATCCGGCGGCGCCAGAAATGTCGAAGGAACCAACGCGTGAGTGCTGGCCGTATAGGTCGAGCCGAGCGCATACCGCACTCGCGCAGTCGGGAACTGCCGTTCGATTCCCTCCAGCGGAGTCACCTGCTTGGACGATATGCCATTATAATTTCCCAGCAGCGCAATCGGGTCATCGGCTGAAGGGCCGATGACTGCGATTTTACTCACCGACCGCCTCAAAGGCAGGACCCCACCCTCGTTCTTCAGCAGCACGATCGCCTTCCGCTCCGCGTCCCGCGCCATTTGCCGGTGCGCGCTTGAATCATTCTCGGAGATCGGGATCTTCGAATACGGGACCCGCTCCGGAGGATCGAACATACCCAAACGGAATCGCGCGACAAAGAGCCGCTCGAGGGAGCGATTGATCTCGGCTTCAGTGATACGGCCGGCCTTCATCTCGTCAACCAGGGTTCGATATTCGGTGCCGCAGGTAAGGTCCGTGCCCGCCTTGACGGCCGCCACGGCCGCGCCGCCCAGTGTGGACGCGTATTTGTGGTTCCGGTAGATGTCATTCACTGCGCCGCAATCGCTCACGACGTAGCCCTGAAAGCCCCACTGTTCCCGCAAGCGTTTTTGCAGCAGGTCTGTGCTGGCACAGCCGGGAACGCCAGCCACAGAGTTGTAGACGCACATGATCGAATCGGCCTTGCCCTCGGTAACAGCAGCCCGGAACGCCGCCAGATAAGTGTTCACCATGTCATACTCGCTCACTTTAGCGTCAAAGACGTGTCGTTCCGGCTCCGGTCCGCTGTGCACCGCGTAGTGTTTCGGCGTGGAGACGACTTTCAGGTAATGAGGGTCTTTCCCCTGCATTCCGGTGACGAACGCGACGCCCATGCGGCCGGTCAGATAGGGATCTTCTCCGTAGGTTTCCTGCCCGCGGCCCCAACGGGGATCCCGGAAGATGTTGATGTTCGGCGACCAGTAGGTCAGTCCGGCGGTGCGGCCGGGAAGGATCGCGAGCGCGTCAGGGCCGGAAGGCGTGGGACGCGTCAGGGCATCGTTGTACTTGGCCCGAGCTTCAGTGGAGATGATATCTGCCGCCCGATACATCAGGTCGGTATCCCAGGTGGCGGCGAGTCCGATGGCCTGCGGGAAAACGGTTGCGCGGCCCTGGGCCACGCCGTGCAACGCCTCGTTCCACCAGTTGTAGGAGGACACACCGAGGCGCGGAATCGCGGGAGCGGTGCTCTGCATCTGGAGCACCTTTTCCTCCAGCGTCATGCGGGAGACAAGATCCGCCGCGCGACGCTCGGGCGGCAGATTCGGATCCAGATATGGCGCATTGCTCGGCTGTTGTCCGAATGACGCCGAGCTAATCAACCAAAGCAAAGCGATCACAAGCCGTTTGGGCTTCAACTTGAAATCTCCTGTTTTGTTCCTACTGAAGTTTTGATGCATGAAAGCTCGCAAATCATCGCCTGCTCTCATAAAAGGTGAGCCCCACGCCACCAGATCCCATGCCCGGATTTGAACTCAGATACAACCCCTTGTTCAGCCATGCATATTTGCTATCAACGCGAACCTCAAACGCCGGGGCCAGTAATCCGAACGAGCCGCCGTTTCGCACAATGATCACTTCCCCGTCGCTCGTCTGCCAGAGATAGCGCGCATCAATCGTCATCGGATTCGCCAGGTTCTGGTAATCCGCTCCGCCCGCCAGAACCTTCCCTATGATCTTCCCGTTAAGAGTCCCGCCGGTGATAGGAATTATGTTCCGGTTGCCTCTCTTGGTAGCTCCCACTGATTGACTCGCTCCCAGAGTCACATTCTCGCTGACCAACTGATCGCCTCGCTTCTCCTCTGCCGCCGCCTTTCGATAGTCCCATGGCTGATCTTGGACATCCGCCGGCTTGGTCACCTGGACCGAGTTCGTCGCATCCGCTTTAGTGGCGACACCTGATACATCATAAACGCTTATCTTCATGGTCTTGGCCGCCAAATCTACCACCCGCCTTCCCGCATACTTCCCTGTGTTGAGCCAGCTGTAATCGCTTGCGTTTGGCGCTTCAAAATCCGGCGCCATTCTCACGTCACTCCGGTCGGCTGCCGTGCCGGCACTCCGCAGATAGATGTACTTCCCATCGCCCGTTCGCAGCACGAATATCTGTTCAATTTCCATGCCGCCGTTTGAAAAACTCAACTGAAAATCCAGCCCTCCCGGCATGACCGAACCAGTGAACTTCTCGCCCGATACAGTGCCACCCTGAACAACAAATACCTCCCTTTGACCATACGGCGTCTTACCCACTTCATATACCTGGTCCAGCTTCATGTTGGCCTCAAACACCAGCACGCCGTGTTCCGGAACCGGAATGCCCTCTGCCATCCCGCATGGCCACGATTTGTGCGGAATCAGAATTTTTCTTGCTCCTCCGTACCCGGCCCTTCGCCCTGCGTCGTCCTGTGCTCTCGCATCCAATGGCTGCGATTGGCAGTAAATCAAAATGCCCGCACACAACAACATCATCAGAGTTGGCGTTTTCCAACATTCGCATTTCATGTCGTCACCTCAGCACCGTCCTTGATTTCTATGCTATATCCTGTGGATGAAACCGCATTCTCCATTGTATGCCATGTACTGTGCGTCTTTAGATTCTTACTTAAGCAATCGCGTATCTATACAGAGCATCCTAAACCCCGATTCCGAAATTGGGAATATTTGAAATAGGTCCTTATTCTTCATATTCAATAAATTAACCCTGGAAAATCCAATTTCGCCGAAGTTGGATTTTGTGCCGCACCTTCGGCG
>JBEKIX010000127.1:0-7614 GCA_050011535.1 Acidobacteriota bacterium | reverse complement strand
GGCATTTGGCGGCAGACTTGGCTCTACGAGTACGACCTTTTGTACCGAAAAGAGATATCGCGAACGCTGGTGGATCCATCGGTCCTTCCTCCGAACTGTCCCATGTAGGCGAGGCGGCGCGCAGGGCCGCGGCAAGCGGTGTAACAGTCATTAAGGCCGTAATACAGTCTTCTCGTACACTTGGTTTTGACCACAACGGTCAGGTCCTTCGTCTGACCCCGAAAAGGCTCCAACCCCTCGCAAGGCCATACGCAGTTCGATTCAGTCGTCCGAATCGCAAATGACGTTTTCCGGGCTCACGTTGACCAGCTTTTCCACTCCGAGCAGCTTCACTTTTAGCCTGATCCGTCGCCTGCAAACCCGAATGATCACGCCAGGAACGCGCTGCAACCTCCAGCCGACCACCAAGGATCGTTTCTTGGAATAGAGCCAGATCACGTGATCGCCAGGTTTCATGGCTTGCCTCAAATACTCAAGCGAGAATCCTGATCCATGCCTGGAGTTTTCCCGTCCCATTCCCTGCGCATGTGGTCCATCCATTCCGAGTTTGCCTTGATCGCTGCCTGCCGCCTTATCTCGCAGACAATCTCGTACAATTCCGCAATGCTCGGGAACCGGGAAAACCGGAGCACGGCATAATCCGAGAGCTGCTCCCATTGCCTGGAATCCAGGCGCCAGCGTTCAAGTGATTTCAAATAGCGCCTGGTGGTCACTTCCGACGGTTCGATCTTGTATGCCGACGCCAAATCCTCACGCCACGCGATCAGATCCATGCTTCCCCTCCTCCCGTTCTCTTCGGATTATGTCGAACACCGCGCCGCCGGCCTTTCCGGGATCCGCCCTGCCTCCGGAATCGTGCCGGCCTTCAAGCACCTTGATCACGTTCTGGTCATTGGCGTAGAACCAGTCGAAATCGGCTTTCCAGCCCCGTTCGCTCTCGCCTCGCAGGAAGGGGGTTTCCTGGGCTTTGATCACCGCTCTCGTGAATTGGTCGATGAATTTTCCCGGGTCCCTCGCCAGGCGGCGTTTGCATTTCTCCCGCCGCGAGGGATTGAACTCCAGCACCTGGGGCAGTTTCTGATTCCGGGCCTTGTAGATTTCAACCAGAACCTCCGGAGTCCTCGACACGGCGGCGTCAGCCGCGGTTCTGTTCAGATTCAGTTCTGTTCTGTGTCTGTTTTGTTCTAGAGGGAGTTTCCATGACTTTCCCAGAAGTTTCCGGAAGTTCCGGGAAGTTCCCAGATTTTCCTGGAATCTCCGGCGGATCCGGATAGGTCGAACTCGTTCTCTTGTTCAGCCCGGGCTGCTCGCGGTCGAAATTGACCACCTGGATATATCTGTCTCCTCCCAATTCGTACAGATAGATCAAACCGATCTCATGCATCGCCTGCAGCGCGATCTCGAAATCCACCTCTGAATGCTGCGACACCGGAAAGACCATATGCTTGATCGTAAAAGCATCCCCGTCCAACCGTCCGAAGCCGTCGGCATGCACCACGATGAGCGGGAAGAGTGCTTGAGCAAAATCACCTAGCTTTCCGCACTTGGCATTGACCGCATGGAACTTCCTGGAGTATCCCAGGCTCTTCGATATCATTCTCCTTTGCGCCATCCTGTTAGCTCCTGATCAGTAATTCTCCTGCTTTGGATTCGTGAAGGTGGTAGTCCGCCCGTTGAACTTGAGACGAAAATCTCCGGTGGCCCCGTTTCGTTGCTTTGCGGTCGTAATCTCTGCGAAGTCGCCATCCCCCGCGCCCTCCGCATCATCTCGCGAGATGAAGAGAACGAGATCGGAGTCCTGCTCTATTGCGCCGGATTCCCGCAGGTCGCTGAGTTGGGGCCTCCTGCTCCCGGAGCGTTTCTCGATCTCGCGGTTGAGCTGCGAGACGGCGATGACCGGAATGTCGAGTTCCTTGGCGAGGTTCTTGAGGCCGCGGCTGATCTCCGTCACTTCCTGCGTACGATTCTCGTAGCGCCGGGATCCGGAGACGAGCTGCAGGTAGTCGACGACCAGCAGATCGATGGCGTGTTCCATCGCGAGCCGCTGCGCTTTCGCCCGGACCTGGAGCATCGTCAGATTCGCCGAGTCGTCCACGTAGATTCCGGCCGTCGAGAGGTCAGATGTCGCGGTGAAGATCTTCCCCCAGTCCTCGCGGCTCAGGTAGTCCGACTGGATCCGGTGGGCGTCGACTTCCGAAAGCGACGAGATCATGCGTTTCGTGATCTCGGGCTTGGACATTTCCAGGCTGAAGATCCCCACCTTCTTTCCTTGGTGGATAGCTGTGTGGCAGGCGATGTTGAGGCAGAGGGACGTCTTCCCAAGCCCGGGTCTGGCCGCAACTACCACGAGGTTCTGTCGGCGCAGGCCTCCGGTCATGCGGTTGAGTTCGGTGAACCCCGTATCGATTCCGGAAACCAGGGCCCTGTTCTTCGAGGTTTCCTCGATCTCCTTGTAGGCCTCGGCGGCGAGCTCGCGTGTCGGCTGGAATCCACCCCGGATTTCCCGGGATGCGATCCTGAAGATCTGCGACTCCGCCCGTTCGAGGATCTCGGAGGGACGTTCCTCTCCCGAGTAGCACCGCATCATCACTTCATTGGATAGCTGGATCAGCTGCCGCGAAGATCGCCTTCTCATCGAGGAGGATCGCCCCGAGGACGGCCTGCTCTGATTCGACGCTATTCGGCAAAGTTCGTTCGAGAGTGACGTCAGCGCCAGTCATCGAACAACTCCTTCCTCAGCCGGTGGAGGTGATCCTTTTCGCGCAGCAGCTGTTCGACTTTCCGGATGTCGCCTTCGCGCTCCGCGATGGCTGTTTGCTCCGTGAGTTCCCGGCCGCGCCTTGCCACCATCCTGAACGTGGCCTCGCGCAGCAGGGAGGGCCTCTCAATTTGCATCTCTCTCGCGGGTCGGCCCGCGCGGGTTTTCTGGAAGGGAAGTATGTCGCCTCGGTTCATCTCCGCACTCCTTGTTGAGACCGATCGGGCGAAATGGTCAGGGCGTTTCGAGACTATCAGCGCCTATTTCCAATTCAGCGTTTTCGGTCGGATTTTCGGAGGAAAACTGCGAGCGATTTTTGTGCAATAAGGACAATTTAAGGACAACAGGCCCTTTTTTGCCGTGGGGATTGATGAGGTCTAAGTCTTTGATTCTATTGGTGCCGAGGGCGGGAATCGAACCCGCACGCCCCTTGCGAGGCCCAGGATTTTAAGTCCTGTGCGTCTGCCTGTTTCGCCACCCCGGCACGATCAGTGTCCAGAGCTTAACAGCAGTCGCGGCGTATTTCATCTGACAAATGGGTTCCTTGACCGCGACAGTAACTCCCAGCATTTTGTTCACGGCGGCGATCTTGATCGGACTTTTTCATGCCGTAGGATCCTGCGCGAATGGCTGCCATCACAATTCAAACCGCGCGCCTAAGAAGGACTATGAGCGACCGCGGCTGAGCCACATACTTGGCTGGATCGGGGAGTAACGCGCGTGTTTCTACCGCGGCGGTCTCGCAGATGTCGTAGGGCGGAGGCGCGGCTGTATCCACGAGAATGTGCCAGGCTCCTACAGATACAGCCGGGGGCAGACGAAATTCCGCGACGCCCGGCGACGCATTAAACAGCAGGCACAGACTTTCCGCGGCACCCGAGATTATGCTTCCCACCCGGCTCCCAATCGCGTTCCAATCCGGATAGGAACCCTCCGTATTGAACCAGACCACCTCTTCTTGCTTGTAGAAAATCTGTCCGGAAAGGACGGGATGCCGCGCGCGCAAGGCGATCATGGCGCGTGCAAATCGATGCACTTCCCGATGCCGCTCACGCAGCCGCCAGTCGTACCAGGAGATTTCATTGTCCTGGCAGTACGCGTTGTTGTTGCCGCGCTGCGTGCGCCTGAATTCGTCGCCGCCGAGCAACATGGGAACTCCGCGCGACAGCAGCAGAGTCGCCGTCATGTTCTTGATCTGGCGCAGGCGAACCGTTTCCACCGCGGAGTCATCGGTTTCGCCTTCGACACCGTAGTTGCAGCTGTAGTTGAGATTGGTTCCGTCGCGATTGCCCTCGCTGTTGCCCTCGTTGTGCTTCTCTTCGTAGGTGACCAGGTCGTTTAGAGTGAAGCCGTCGTGGCAAGTAACGAAGTTAATGCTGTGGATCGGCTCCTTCCCGGATCTGGCGTAAATGTCCGCGCTGCCGCAGAGCCGGCTGGCAAGCGTTGAAGCCAGGCCCGGTTCGCCGCGCCAAAAGCGGCGGATGTCGTCGCGATAATGGCCGTTCCATTCTGACCACCGGTTGCCGGGAAAACTTCCCACCTGGTAGGCGCCGGCCGCGTCCCAGGCTTCGGCGATCAGCTTGACGTCGCGCAGGATCGGGTCCTCGGCAATGCTCTCCAATAAAGGCGGATTGCTGAGCATCTCACCGTTCGCATCCCGGCCCAGGACCGAAGCAAGATCGAAGCGGAACCCATCCACATGCATCTCAACCACCCAGTAGCGCAGGCAATCGTGAATAAAGCTCCTGACTATCGGATGGTTGCAGTTCACGGTGTTACCGCAGCCGGAATAGTTCTTGTAAAGCCGCGGATCGACGTCGAGCAGATAATAAATCGGATTGTCCAGCCCGCGAAAGCTGAGGGTCGGCCCCAGTTCATCTCCCTCCGCGGTGTGGTTGAACACGACATCGAGGATCACCTCAATGTCGGCGCGATGCAGCGCACGAACCATCTCCTTGAATTCCCGGAGTTGGGCGCCGGGACCGCCCGCGCTCGAATAGCTTTCCTTGGGCGCGAAAAAAGCGATCGTGCCATAACCCCAGTAATTCCGCAGGCGTTCGCCGGTCAGAGGATTGATAGAGACCAGTTCGCCCCCGTTGAACTCTTGAACCGGCAGCAACTCCAGGGCGGTTACACCCAGATTCTTAAAATAGGGGATCTTCTCGATCAGTCCGCGGAACGTGCCCGGGTGCCGCACGCCGGAAGACGGATGGATCGTGAGTCCCCGAACGTGAGTTTCGTAGATGATCGTGCCAGACCACGGGTGCGATAGCGGCCGGTCTCCCTGCCAGTCGAAATCCGTTTCCGCGACGACGGATTTGGCTACCCAGGGCGAATTGTCGTCCGTGGAAAACGAAAGGTCTTTAAGCGGAGACGACTCGTCGTACGGGCGCGCCCGGCTGAAATTCCACAACGAGGTCCCGGCGAGCGCAGTGGCGAAGGGATCTACGAGCAGCCTGTGCCGGTTGAATCGCAACCCTCGCTCCGGCTGGAAAGGACCGTCCGCCCGGTAGGCGTAGCAAGTTCCCGGGCCGACGCCGGATAGCCAGACATGCCAGATATCCCCGCTGCGGTGCCACCGCGCGTCGAGTTTGACGGTGAAGTAAGGTTTGAGACTCGTGGCGGGACTGTACAGGCAAAGCTCGATGGCCTCCGCGTGCCGGCTGAATATGGCGAAGTTGACGCCGCCATCGACCGGCAATGCTCCCAAAGGCAGAGGCTTGCCCAGGGCAATCCGGATTTCATGCTTCGCTTTGCTGTATCGTTCTGTCTGATCCATGGCTGTAACAGTGGGCGCCTGGCGCCTCGCTATCCATTTCGTCACGGCCCGTCAATTCGTACAGATCTTTGATTTGCGGACCTGGTACCTGTCTCCTTTGCAGCTTGCCACTTCTAGAAGCTTCCCGCAATAGCATGCGTGATCGCGACACGGCCTTGGCATAGTCGCGCGCAGGACAGAAATCGATTGGGAAATTGGGGACAGTTAGACCAAATCGCGAAAACTCCAGGACGCATAAAGGTTATAAATTGATGTAGATTAGAAGAACAGGTTCGCGGGGAAAGGAGCATGCAATGAGTACGAGTGCGGCACACACCGGCACATCAGGCTCGCCGGAGCGTGGGAAGCTCGATAATCGCTGGTTCAGCGGACCCGCGATCGTTGCCTATGTGGCGAGCGTCAAGCTGATCGCACATCTGGCTACGGCCAGCGTCTACGGTTTTTTTATCGACGAGCTTTACTTTCTGGCATGCGGCCAGCATCTGGCCTGGGGATACGTCGATATGCCGCCGCTCACCGCATTCCAGGCGTGGCTGACGCGTGCTCTTTTCGGTGACTCGGCCTATTCGATCCGTTTGTTCCCGTCACTGGCGGCCGCTGGATTGGTGCTGCTGACGGGCACGCTCGTGCGTGCGCTCGGTGGCAAGCGCTTCGCGCAGTTCCTAGCCGCTCTCGCTGTCCTGGTGGCGCCGGCCTACCTCGCCTTCGACAGCTACCTTTCCATGAATTCGATTGAGCCCCTGGTCTGGATGGGTTGCGCGCTGCTGGTTATCAAAATGATCCAGACGGGGAACACCCGGCTATGGCTTTGGTTCGGCGTCCTCGCCGGCGTCGGCCTGTTGAACAAGGACACGATGCTCATGTTCGGCTTCGCGCTCGTCGCCGGGTTGCTCCTGACGATGGAACGCCGGATCCTTTGGAACTGTTGGATCTTCATCGGCGGCGGCATCGCATTACTTATGTTCCTGCCCAATTTCATGTGGATGGTCCGGCATCACTTTCCGCTGCTGGAATTGCTCGCAAACATCCGCCGAAACGGCCGCGACGTCCCATTCGGGCCTCTTCAGTTCATGGGAATGCAGATCCTGCTGATCCACCCTGCTTCACTGCCGATATGGTGCGCCGGGCTCTGGAGTTGTTTCGCCGGCCGCGCCCGGAGGTATCGTTGCCTGGCATGGACCTACGTGATCGCGCTGGCCGTGCTGCTCGCGACACGCGGCAAGGTCTACTACCTCGCGCCTGCTTATCCGATGCTGCTGGCTGCGGGAGCGATAGCCCTGGAGTCATGGTCGGCGCGGCCTCGAATGCGCACCCTGTGGGCGGCCTACTGCGGCGTGCTGGGAATCTCGGGGGCGATGCTGGCGCCGACGATTTTCCCCATTCTGCCGCCGCAGACCTACCTCAGCTACACGCACGCGCTCGGCATCGCGCAACCCAGAATGGAAAACCGGGCCACCAACGCCATGCCGCAGTTTTTCGCCGATCGCCTCGGCTGGCCTGAAATGGTGGCGGCCGTGGCTAAGGTCTATGATTCGCTGCCTCCCGCAGAGCGAGCCAGGACGGCCATCATCGGCAACGATTTCGGGCAGTGCGGTGCGGTCGATTTTTACGGGCCGAAGTACGGCCTGCCGAAATCCATCGGAACTCACCTCACCTATTGGTATTGGGGACCGCGTGACTACACGGGGGAAATCATGATCGTCCTCGGCGATACGATCCAGGGTGCCAGCCAGTGGTTCGACAGCGTGGAGGAGGTGGCTGAAGTGGGGCATGTCTATGCGATGAAACAGGAGCATTTCAAGATCCTACTCTGCCGCCATCCCAAGAACGGCACGACGCTCAAGGACATATGGCCGCGTGTCAAGAACTTCAATTAAGCGCTCGTTGCTCCGAAAAGGGCTATAATCCTGGCCGGTGAAACGCCATGGAACGAATATCGATCATAGGAGCTGGAAGCTGGGGAACCGCGCTCGCCGTCTCGCTGGCGCGCCAGGGGCGAGAGCTTTGCCTTTGGGCTCATGAGCCGGAAGTGGTGGAAAGTATACGCAGGCGGCGCGAGAATGAGATTTTTCTTCCC
>JBEKIX010000126.1:0-7734 GCA_050011535.1 Acidobacteriota bacterium | reverse complement strand
CAGAAGCAGTGTACCGCTCGTGGTCTTCTCCAGCCTGAATTCGACGAGCGTGGGCGTCTCCTTCGAGTAATCTATTTTGGGATCGATGGAATAAGGATGCCAGGTGAAGGAAAAGAGCCGTTCGGGCTCCATTTTCTGCACGACGGCCTCCCATTTGATGTGCTCGTAGCCGGGATAGGTAACCTGGCCACGCGCGACCTGACCCGGTACGAATGGCCCATCCAGTTTCACCCGAAACCACTCGCCAAACTCACGGTAATCCGTCAGCGCGCGCCAGACCCGCGAAACCGGCGCTTTGAGTTCAATACGTTTCTCAATTTGGTTATTCACCTTAAGCAACCTCCGGGTTGCATATTAGCTTAGCGCGGCATAAAAAGCAACCCTGTGGTTGCACTTTCAGGCAGGCCGGCTACTTGGCCACCGCGAGGATGAGCTTCGAAACGCGGATGTCGATCGTGATTATGAGGTGGGACAGAATGTCGCTGCCGAGCGTCAGTGCGACGGGCAAGTCAAAGCCAGCCCCGCGGCGGACCTCGGATTCGCGGAGCTCATCGAGGATAAACGTTTGCCCGCCCAGTTCCATTGGAACGCGCTCACGGAAAACCTTGAATTTTCCGGGTCGTTCGACACGCACAAGACCTTCTGCGAAGGCGGGATCGATGAAGGACACGTTGTAGCCGGTATCGAAATAGACGATCGCCTCACGCCCGTTTACTTTGGCTCGCACGTATAGAATGTGACCCTGCGATTTCGGAGGTTCGACGAGATCGACGGTAAGGTAGCGCTTGCGGTCGAGTTTTTCCGGGAGAGGCGAGGCTGTTACGCCGACTCTCCGTGATCGGTAATCCAAAGTAAGGCGCCGATCCAGGAAGAAGTCGAGCCCCACGGTTCCATTGAACGGTTCGGAGGAGAACATTTGCCAATCGGAGAGGCTTCCCGCGACATTCTTGAAAGCCTTCCCGAGGACGGAGACGATTTCGACGCGAATGCGAAACGATTCGCCACGGTGGCTGCCGTCGGCATTGAGTTCCTCCGTGCGTTCCTCGATGCGATGCGGAATTGAAGGAACATGATTCGTGATTAGAAAGCCTCTGGCGGTTCCTGAATCGAGCATGAGGGAGAGTCTTACCCCGGAGACATCCACTTCTACGAACGGACAGCCCAAGGCGTCAAGACTCAGCGGATAGAGTTGGGGTTTCCGATAGCCAAGGTCCTGCGACCACCGCACGAATGAGGTAGGTTCAAGCGTAGTCGAGACCACTGCCGCTTTGATCAGTTGATCTGCCTGAAAAGACGCGCGACTCAAGACTGCCGCGGTGGGGAATGAGACGGAAAATATTATGATAGCGATTGGCGTCCACGCTGCTGCGGACCATGATCGGACCGTCAGAAACCGAAGTGCCGTTTTCCCTATCATAATGGCTCGCTCCCATTGTCGCTGATGCGCCTCAATTAAAGAGGGAAGCGGCGTAAAAGTAAAGCATGAGTCTTGTCTGAAAAACTCTGCTGGATTGCGATCCAGTCTTACTTCTCTGAAATTGTTGTTGCACGCGAGTATCCTTTCGCCTGAAGGGTCCGAGGACTGGAACCCGGACAAGCTCGACCTCGCGCCCGCGAATCACTTGGAACACGTGCTCCGCCGCGACCCGCTCGTGGAGAGAACTTGTCGGGCATTTCTAATGCATGAAAAATGTTCTTGGGGAGGCAGGGTCGACAGCGGCCGCTCGGACCTTCAGGTCAGGCAAGTCAAGCCAGATCGAAGAGCAGTGTTTCCGCCACTCCGTCCGCCTTGATCAGGAGAGACTCTTCGTCGCTGGCAGAGGCGCCATCCCCCTGTCGCAGCCGGTTCCCATTCAGCCAGAGGCCGCCTTTTGTGACTTGCAGCCATGCGTGCCTGCCCTTGGGCATGGAATAGGTCATTTGTTTCCCATTCTCCATCAGGCAGGCGAACACACGCGCATCCTGGTGGATCGTGACTGAGCCCTCCTGACCGTCTTGCGAAGCGATCAGGCAAAGCCGACTGCGTTTTTCGTCAGGCGCGAAATATTTCTGCTCGTAGCCCGGAGTCAGCCCTTTGCGTTCGGGCAGGATCCAAATCTGCAGAAAATGAACTGCCTGGTCCGCCGACGGGTTGAACTCGCTGTGCTGCACCCCACTGCCGGCGGTCATGCGCTGGACGTCGCCGGGGCGGATCACGGAGCCGTTTCCCATGCTGTCCTTGTGCTCCAGAGCGCCCTCGAGCACGTAGGAAAGTATCTCCATGTCGCGGTGGCTGTGCGTGCCGAATCCTTGCCCGGGCTGCACCCGGTCTTCATTGATTACCCTGAGGTCGGAGTACCCCATGTGCTCCCGGTCAAAATAATCGGCGAAGGAAAAGGTATGGTAGGTGTTAAGCCAACCATGATCGAAATGGCCCCTTTCCTCCCCCTTGCGAATCTTGATCATAGTTCCTCCTTATCCTTAACCGACTCCACCTGATAGAACGGAAAATCAGTTCGAAGCGGCAGGGGCCGTTTTGATGAGTTCGATCTCAAGCGTGATCTTGATCTCGGTTCCCACCAGCAGACCGCCCGTTTCGAGCGCCGCATTCCAGGTAAGCCCGAAATCTCTGCGATCGATCTTCGTCGTTGCCGATGTTCCCATCCTGATGTTGCCGTACGGGTCTTTAATCTCGGAGCTCAGCGATTCGACCTCCAGCGCAACCTCGCGCGTCACTCCGTGGATGGTGAGATTTCCCGTGGCCCGGAAGCCCTCGGTCATAGAGCCCTCCACGCGCGTCGACGTGAAGGCGATGGTGGGGAACTTCTCTGCATCCAGAAAATCAGCGCTGCGCAGGTGAGCATCGCGCGCCGGTTCGCGCGTCTGAACGCTCGAGGCGTCCAGTACCGCATCTACACTTGACTTGCCCGGATCACCGGGGTACAGCTTCACAGCGCCGCTGATTTTGCTGATCTCCCCGCGCACATTGGAAACCATCATGTGGCGCACGGAAAAGTGCGCGCTCGAATGCGCCGGGTCGATCTGCCAGAGCAGCGGTTCCGGCGAAGCGGCTCCCTGCGTTGCTTTGCCGGGCTCAAAAACGGGCTGAGTCGCGTTCATATTTGTTCTCCTTTTCAAGTTGTTCAACCGTTTATCGTGATAACGACTATCATGCCAAAGAAGTTACCCGCTGCCCGCGCGTGCCGCTTCGAGCAGATCAATCAGGTGCTGGACCTGTTTCCGTCCAAGATGCGCCAATCCGCGGCGATGGAATTCAAGCACCGGTTCATCCAATTCCTTCAGCAGGCGCAATCCTTCATCCGTGATCCGTGTCAGGATGACCCTACGATCCTTTGTGTCGCGGGAGCGGGTCACCAGGCCTCGGGCCTCCAGGCGGTCGATGAGGCGCGTGATATCGGGGTCGCGGGTGATCATGCGCTCGGCCACTTCGCGGCAGAGCAGTCCCCCGAGGCCAGCGCCCCGCAAGATCCGAAGCACGTTATATTGGGTGTGCGTGAGCCCGAACGGCTTGAGCGCCGCCTCGAACACGCGCAGAAACGCATCCGCGGTGCGCTGCAGGTTCAGGAACGCCGCCTCCTCCCGGCAGGAGAAGGGCTTGGTCTGCTTGATCTCCTCTATCAACCGTCGTCCCATGCGGATAATATAATCGTTATAACGACAAATGTCAAGAGGAATAAAATGCGGCCGCAAATCGGGGTGGATCGGAGAAGGCCCCATGCTATGGCGTGCACGAGCTTATTTCTTCAAGACGGCTTGCCAGTTCAGCACCACCGTGTAGGGCTGGGGTCCGCTCTTGGCCGCCAGCCTGAGAAAACGATTGCCGTCCGCGGCGGAATCCCACTGGAAACCTCCATACGAACTGCCAAACGCGAAGGCTAAAGCTCCGAAAGGTTTGGGGTTCCCGGCCCGGAATACCGGATTGAACGAAATCTCGACAGCCAGCAGCCCTCCACCGCGAGAAAGATAATAAAGTTCCCGGCCGTCACCGCGCCAGCGCGGGTCAGTCCCGAATCCATCGGAGATTTTCCACTTGCCACCCGCCTCCACAGCCGTCCCGGCGGAGTTCATGGAAAATGACTGCACGTAGACCTCATTTTGGCCTGACTCATCCGAGGTGTAGGCCACCCAATGGCCGTCAGGAGAAAAACGAGCTTGGCCCTCGTTGAATTCACTGCTCAGGAACGGGACCGGCTTCTTGTCGCCCAGCCGGAGCACCCAAATTTCCTCCTTCGTTTTCGGGTGAACCACTGTATACAGAAGGAAACGCCCGTCGCGCGACCAACTGGTGGCATGTTTGTCCTCTTCAGACTTGAGCAGAAGTTCCTCGTCTTTCCCCTCGTTCGCCGGCTTTTGATACAAGTTGAACGTACCATCCCGGTTGGAGCTAAAGATGATGCTGCTCCCATCCGGCGACCAGACCGGATTTGTGTCTCTGAGCGAACCAAAAGTAAACCGCGTACTCGCGCCGCCACGAGAAAGATCCAGCAGCCAGATGTTTGCGTCCGCCCCTCTCTCTTTCGTAACAGCCAGCCGCGTCCCATCCGGCGAAAGCGCCAGGTTTCCATAATCACCCGGCTCTCCGGCGGTTCCCATGACCTTGCCCTCCCGGTCGTACCAAGTGAGCTGCCGGTCTGACGCTACGTTTTGCAGGAACACCAGAACGTTATTGGCCGAAGCCGAAAAGGCCGCGTAGCCGCCGGTGCCGCCGCCGTTATCACTGACCTGCTCGGCGATGGGCGCCTCCTGTCCTTTCAGCTGCAATCGGCGGTTATCGAATGGCTGGGCCATCAGCGTTCCGCCGCGTATGAAAAGCAGGTAGCCGGTGCTAGGGTCCGCCGAGGACGCATATGCCGGCTGCCAGTTGCTAGCCACTAATGGCTTGGAACTCTGCTGTTCGGGTTTTGCGTCAATGGAGCCGAGATAAATGGCGCTCTTCGCCTCGTCAGTCGAGGCGCGCGTATAGACAAAATGCCGCCCATCCGGCAGGAACGAGGGACAATAATGGAGATTTTCCTGGCGCGCGGGATCCAGCGCAGTGATTTGAACTGGAACGCCGCCAGAGGCAGGCACACGGAATAAGCCAACCTGACTGATGCCTAAGACGATCACGTTGTCCTGGTTCCATGCGCTGCATGCGGCCCCTGCCGGGATGTCGGACAAGTCCAACAGAGTCGTTGGGGGACCGCCAGTCACTTCGATCTTCTTGAGCTTTCCTTGGGATCCATATCCGATAAAGCGGCTGTCCGGGGACCAGAAGGGCGTACCACCGCCGGCCGTCAGATCGCGCGATTTCCCCGACTCTAGGAAATGAACCCACAGCCGGTCTCCCACGATGAAGGCCAGCTTGCGGCCATCGGGCGACAAGCTGAGCATCAGCGTGGCGTTTTCCGGCGCCGCGATCTGTAGGCGCATTGGCGCCGTCGGAGCCGGCGGTCTTTCGCGGAAGTGCAGAAACGCGACCGTAGCCAGGCCTACAGTCGCCACGGCCGCCACGCTCCACGCGAGCCACAGGCGGCTAGGGCCGCCGGGCTTCGGTGCGCCTTCGAGGAGCAGCGTCTCACCGGCGAGAGTTGCCTCGATGGCGATTCTCGCTTCACCGATGTCGCGCAGGCGGTTCTTCACGTCACGATCCAGGCAGCGGCGCAGCAGGCCCCGGATTGCCGCCGGCATCTCGCGCGGCAATTTGTCAAAGTCGATCGGGCCGCGCAACACTTCGGCCAGCGTGTGTGAAACGGTCTCGGCTTCGAACAGGCGATGGCCGGTCAGCAGCTCCCACAGCACCACGCCAAACGACCAGATATCCGCGCGCTTATCAACCGGTTTGCCGCTGGCCTGCTCCGGGCTCATGTACGCGGCCGTCCCCAGGATCGTTCCTTCCCGCGTCGCAGCAACAGTCAGCGTGGGTGAATCCTCCGCGCTGCCCGCCGCTGACTCCTGCGCCTTTGCCAGCCCGAAATCCAGCACTTTCACCTGGCCCTCGACCGTGAGCTTGACATTGGCCGGCTTCAGGTCGCGATGGATGATGCCCCGCTCGTGCGCGTATTCCAATCCTTCAGCAATCTGGCGGCAGATTTTCAGGGCTTCATCTGCCGGCAGCGGCCCTCTGGCGATCCTCTGCGCCAGAGTCTCGCCTTCCACAAGCTCCAGAACCAGGAATCGTTTTCCGGAAGCTTCTTCGAGCCCGTAGATGGCGGCGATGTTGGGATGATTCAGCGAGGCAACAAGCCTGGCCTCGCGTTCGAAGCGGGCCAGCCTTTCGGGATCTGCCGCGAAGGCAGGCGGCAGAAACTTGAGCGCGACCGTGCGTTTCAGCTTCGTGTCTTCCGCCCGGTAGACGACGCCCATGCCGCCATGGCCGATCTCCTGGACGATGCGGTAGTGCGCGACCGTCTGTCCGGGCTTGAGCGTCGCTTGCGCCTGATCCTGCGCGAGCGCCTGGGCTGCCACATTCAGAGCTGGAGTTTCGATGAAGCGATCGATTCGCGATTGATCCGCAAGAAGCGCGGCGACTTCCTTTCGAAGATCTTCGTCGCCCGCGCAAGCATTGCTGAGAAATGCCTCTCTTTCGCCCGGCGCCCGCTCTTGAGCCAGTTGGTACAGGCGCTCGATTTCCCGCCAGCGTTCAGGATCTATTCCCAAGGTCATGAGTCATCTGTCTCCACTGACGAGAGGGACAGGCCTATCCATCGCTACCGCATCGCCAGGCTTAAAGCAGTTGAGTGATTTTCCCGGGCTGCTGTTTCATGACATAAACCCGCGTGGCGAAAGGCTTATCCCGATTCTTGTGCGATCATACACCGGTTTCATCCGGCCACGCAATCGAGGGAAAAAACTCCGTCGACATTCCTGTCTGATCCTTGTCGCCAAACTCCGTGGTCACATCGCAAAATCGAGCGAGTGCCTTGGACCTGGACTTGGACCGTCTTGTTCGATGTAAACTTTCCACAAGAACATTTACCAGGTGGCCCTTTATCTGTTCATGTCCACTTCCAGGTCGACGTCCTGGTCCGGGACTGATAGTTGAGGAATTTCACGACGGAGACTATCTGGAGTCCGGAAGCCGTTGCAGACCCATGAACACAAAAAATCGGGGACATGCGGGTTTATTGGGATGGATTTCGTAATAGGGACTGAGGGCGGACAGATGAAGCCGCCAAACGTAGCTCTATCCAAGGGGAGGGAAAACCATGTTCAGCAAGAAAAGCTTGTTTGTCCCAGCAGTGTTGATTTTCAGTAGCTTCTTTGGCGTGTCTGCCGCAAATGCGCAGAACCCGGCATGCCCGTACACTCTCGCCAGTCTTCAGGGCAACTATGCGGTCATCGGCAACTATGGCGCCAACGTAGCCATAGCACTCGGGACAAGGTATTTCGATGGAAAAGGCAATCTGACGGGATCCTACGTCGTTAACGAGCCCATGGCCGGGTCAACAACCGGAGATAGAACCATTGCGACCGGCACGCACACGGGAACCTATACGGTGAATTGCAACGGCACCGGCGTTATCAGCCGCGTTCTCACGCAATCGAACGGCACCACCTCGCTAGGCATGGATGACTTCATCATTTCATGATCATCAGTAGGTGGCTCCTGCTCGCGTTCTGCGACAAAATTCATAGTCATGATGCGTCCCCGCGCCTCTCAGATTTCTGCTGTGATTCGTACCCTGATATTTGCCTCGATCTTCATCGCGGGCGTGCTGGTGTATCTTCCTTGGGGCATCGGCATTTTCTCGA
>JBEKIX010000125.1:0-7794 GCA_050011535.1 Acidobacteriota bacterium | reverse complement strand
GAGTGGCTTCCGGATTCAACCGATGTGGAGCGGATGGCATTTCCGAGAGCCGCCGCCATGGCTGAGGTCACGTGGTCAACTCAGAACGGCAAAAACCTCCGCGATTTCATGAGCAGATTGGCGTCGCATTACGCCCGGCTTGACTATCTGAATGTCAGCTACCGGATCCCGCCGCCAGATGTCTCATCGAACGCGATCCTGTTTGATAAGTCGGCGAAGGTGTCTCTCGCGCCGCCGCCGATCCGAGGAATGCAGCTCCGTTACACGACCGACGGCTCTCTGCCGACTGCGCAGTCGCCGGTCTATCGCGGACCCATACGCGTATCTACCGACACGGACATCAAAGCAGCCGTGTTCCGGCCGGACGGGGCGGGCAGCGATGTAACGCTGGTAAGTTGCCGGAAGCACAAGGAGGTTCCTCCATCTCGGGTGGTGCCGGGATTGCTCGTCAGCTATTACGAAGGCCGCTGGTCGCGCGTGCCGGACTTCAGTACTCTGTCTCCTCTGCGGCAGCAGCTCGTCTCGTCGATCGATCTTGCTGCGCGGCAGCGCCCTGAATACTACGCGCTCCGGTTTGCAGGCTACATCCGGATTCCCAAAGGCGGAACTTACACCTTCACGATTTCCAGCGATGACGGCAGCTGGCTGCGCATCGGCGGAGCCATGGTGGTAAATCACGATGGGCCCCACGCGGCATCAGAAAAAAGCGGCCAGGTGGTTTTGAGCGCAGGTACCTATGCGTTTGAACTCGGCTATTTCCAGGCGACTGGCGGCCAGGCACTGAACCTGTCAATCGAAAGCCCGAGTATGCCCAGACAGGCCGTCAGCAGCAGTATGCTGTTTCACGACAAAACCCGTGATTAGGAAGAGGGACTGACCGTGCAGAGCCGCCGGGAATCTTCCTCCCGATTTGCCGTTCTTGTTGCCGCCGGGATTCTCCTCAGCCGAATCGCCGGCCTGATCCGCGAGCGTGTTTTCGCCTACTATTTCGGCGGCACGTCGATGGCGGCGGGCGTCTTCCGCGCCGGCCTCCGCATTCCCAATTTTCTGCAAAACCTGTTTGGCGAGGGTGTGCTCTCCGCATCTTTCATTCCGGTCTACGCTAAATTGCTTGCACAGGGAGACGAAGAGCTGGCGGGACGCGTGGCGGGCGCCATCGCCTCGATCCTGGCTCTGTTCGTCAGCGTTTTGGTCGTGCTCGGCGTGAGCGTGACATCCTGGATCGTCGACATTATCGTTCCCGGATTCAGCGGCGAGGCAAGGCAGCTCACCATTCGGATCGTGCGCATCCTGTTCCCCGGCATCGGCATTCTGGTGCTGAGCGCCTGGTGTTTGGGAATTCTAAACAGCCACCGCAAGTTTTTCCTTTCCTATGTCGCACCCGTGCTCTGGAACGCGGCCATGATCGCCACCATGGTTGTCTTCGGCAGCCGCCTGACTCAAATCTCTCTGAGCGTCGCCCTCGCCTGGGGTACCGTCATCGGGTCGTTTCTCCAATTTGCAGTCCAGGCGCCGTTCGTCTTTCGATATGCGCGCGGTCTGCGGTTTTCGCTCGATACTTCGCTGGCGCCTGTCAGGACGATCCTGCGAACTACAGGGCCTGCTGTATTGAGCCGGGGTGTGGTGCAGATCAGTGCTTACGTGGACCAATTGATCGCAAGCTACCTGCGCAACGGCACGGGCGCCGTTTCGGTTCTCGGCTATGCGCAGACGATCTATCTTCTGCCGGTCAGTCTCTTCGGCATGTCGGTCGCAGCAGCGGAGCTGCCGCAAATGGCGAGCGCCGTCGGGTCGCAGGATCAAGTCGCAGCGAGCCTGCGAGAACGCGTCGCCGCCGCGGTCCGCCAGGTCGCCTTCTTCGTTGTGCCGACAATCGTGGGGTTCATTATGATCGGGCGCTTGCTCGTCGCCGCGCTCTATCAAACGGGGCGATTCGGCAAAGCCGACAGCACCTACGTCTGGTATGTCCTCGCCGGTGCGACCGTCGGCATGCTCGCCGTTACGCGCGGGCGTGTATATAACTCCGCGTTCTACGCCCTGCACGACACCACGACGCCGCTTCGTTTCGCCACCATCAGAGTGGCGCTGACTGCCGGGCTTGGCTGGCTCTTCGCATTCCCGCTCCGACCGCTCATCGGGTGGGCGATCACCGGCTTGCTCCATTTGCCGGCTCCGCAGGGCGATGACACGGCGCTCGTCTTTGGCTCCGTGGGACTGACCGTGTCTGCGGGTGCCGCCGGCTGGGTCGAGTACCTGTTGCTGCGCGCCGCGCTGGAAAAGAGAATCGGCAGACTCCCAATCGGCCGGTCGTACTTCATCAGACTCTGGGGATGCGCACTCATCGCAGGCTTGACGACGGTCCTAGCCGCGCGTTTTGCGGTTCCTCACATCTACCCGATCCTAGGTCTGCGCGCAACGCTCATCCCGGTCTTCGAAGGCGCTGCCGCACTGGTGGTTTTCGCCGCGATCTATTTTCCCGGCACGGCGCTGCTCGGCTTCGAGGAGGCAAGAAAGCTCATTCGTCGGATGACTCGGAAATGACCCGAATCCGGATAATGCTGTTCAAAACGCCCGCATTCTGTATGATTGATTCTCGGATTGAACGTCAGGATCAGTTGGAGATTTGAACTCGAGGTTCCTCATGATATTTCGAATTTTGCACTGGCTCAGCCGCATTATCCTCGGCGGGATTTTTATGTACAGCGGCTACATAAAGCTTAACAATCCGCTTCAATTTGCCGCGGCGCTCACGGGATATCAGTTGTTTCCTGACAGCGTAATTATTCCCGTCACGTACTACTTTCCATGGGTCGAGATTGCGCTTGGAGTGCTTCTGCTGGTTGGGTGGAAACTTCGCTATTTTGCAGTCGGCACATTGGGGCTGCTGTCGTTCTTCATCATCATCCTGGCAATCACCTACGCGCGCGGTATCCATGCGGATTGCGGATGCTTTGGTCCCGGCGGTCCCATTTCCCCTCTGACCCTTGCGCGCGACACCATGTTCCTCTTGCCCGCGGTGTTCCTGGTGTTTGAGTCCAATCTCAGGCGGCGATGGCAAAGCCAGGTGCATTGAGAAAAGGGAATGCTCCGAACCCAATCGGAAGCGAAGGCAACTTGGATCGCAGCCCGCTGGACCAAGGCTATCATTATCGATCTTGCGGAAGCCGGACCGACAGAACGCGCACATTGCCCCGCGGCGCCCGCGCACCATTTGCGCCGGTCTGCCCGGGATCGAGGCTCAGGATGGTGAAGTTGCTCACCTGGGCATCGGCCAGAATATCCAGTGCCGACGGGATTCTCCTCTCGTCGGAATTGAGCCCGGCCATCACCGAACCATAGGCCACTGCCATCGCATCGAAGTGGGAAGTAAATCCCGCATTATTGGAAGCCAGCGGAATGACGGTTCCCGCGTAAGGGAGATCATCCCCGATCCAGAGGAAACCATCCCCGCTCTGAGCGATGAACGCGCTGTTCACGGTGCACATGCCCAAGGCGTGCCCGATTTCATGCAGCGCCACGGACAGAAGATCGGTTCTCCCTGCGGCATCCCCTATCGGACTGCTGTACACGCGCGCGACGTTGACCATGCCACCGCCGAGATCCTGCGACTCATCGGTCCGGCGCCTGTATTCTTCGTCGGAATTCGGCGTTGGGTCCAGATAAAGGGAAACCGCGCCGCTATTGTCGAACAGGATGGTACCGGTGATTTCCCGGTTGGGAATCCCGCCTTGGTCGATGAGGGTGTGTGTCCCCGTGTCGCCCACAGCCCCCCATCCGACGTATAAATGAAGGGTGAACGTATCGGCATAAGCCGACTCCCAAATGTGAGCCGCTGCCTGGACGATTTCCAGCAGGTTCCCTCCGCCTGCCGCGTTGACAGGGGCATCGCCGCCGATGAAAGTGGTAATAATGGTAAGAGCCGACGCGCTGGGAGCATGCAGGAGAACGAGCGCCAGTGCCGTCGCTGCAATTTTATGAAAGGCTTTCATCGTCTTTCTCACTGAACCGGATGTCCGTCTCAATACTCTGGACGCACTCGACGGATCTTCGTTCCCGCTTATAAAAAGCGAAGCAATCGAAATGATCAGCAGGAAGGGGGGATTTGCGGCGATGCCAAAATCGTTTGGGTTACCTGCCGCTTTGGATAAGTGCAATTTACCTGCCAAACATGGGGGCTTGGCAAGCAGAGTGTCGTCCGTTCTTGATATTGTCAATGATTCCAATGTATTAGCGTCTGTCACTAACTCGCAGAAAACGAGACCCACCGCCGGGAGATCACAGACAAACTGTAAAGAGTTCTGACAGAAATCTCTGGCCCAATTCGGCCATCCCAATCAGAAAGGGGTGTAAAATGAAGAAGTTACCTCGAGAATGACTGGTCTCAAAAAGTGTAAAAGAGACCGACACTTTGCTTGCGAAATCGGGCGTAGGCACTTTTTTCGGCGGACCAATATCGGCAGATTCGTGGAGGTATGGCGAAAAGAGTGAATGTGCCCAATTTCGAACTGGATTGAGATTATTGAGATGCGACAAGTGAAGATGACGCTTTGCGCGACAATTCTGATGATTGCATTATTTTCTGTGGCAGCCGCCAGCCAAAAGGCGATCCAGGTGAACGTGACGTTGGTTACGGTTCCCGTGATGGTCATGGATAAGGCCGGCAAATGCATCCGCGACCTGAAGGCCTCCGATTTCAGGGTTTTCGAAAATGGAAAGGAGCAGAAAATCGACCGTCTCGTCCCGGATTCTGAACCCTTCAACGTGGCGCTGTTGATCGACAGCTCTGGGAGCACGCACTTCAGATCCGGCGAAATGCAGCAGGCCGCGCTCGCATTCGTTGATGCCTTGCGTCCTGGCGATCGCCTCATGGTCGCGTCATTTGACGGTAGGATTTCTTACAACTCGGGATTCACGGACGATCACCCAGTGCTGCGGGCCGCGATAGCCCAGGAGCACCAGGGGATCCTGACCTGGCTGTACGACGCGGTAGATAGTGTGATGAAGGAGAGGCTCGACCGGATTTCTGGACGCAAGGCGATGGTGCTTTTCACCGACGGAGTGGATAACGAAAGTCAACGGGTAGATGCGGTCGGTTCGCTGGCGAACATTGAACGATCCGATGTGATCGTCTACGCAATTCAATACGATACCAGGAAAGACGGCCTCTCCGACCGGTTCGCTGTGCCGCCGCCACCGGGATATGCCACGTTCGGCGAGTTGTACGCCCGCGCCGTCCGCTACCTGCGCGACCTGACAAGCCACAGCGGGGGCAGGCTGTTTCGTGCTGAAACCATGGGGAGCCTGCAGGAGGCTTTCTCTCAGGTCGCGCAGGAGCTGAGCCTGCAGTACACGCTCTGTTACTATCCTGCCGACCAGAAGCACGGCGGTTCCTACCGGCGTCTGCGGGTTACGGTCGATCGGCCCAACGTGATCGTCCGCGCCCGCACGGGCTATCGTCCAAACTCACCATCCGATCATCCTGGTTGGCCGCGTTAAAGCAAAGGCGAGACACGTTAGTGCCGCGGGATGGGGGCTGTATCTTTGATCTTCGATTTTTTGGCCAAATACTTTCACCGCACGCATGCCATGAAAACCTGTGCACATTCCGACATTTGCCGAACACCCAAAGTCCTTTTCCGCTATCATGGGCGCGCTGCGATGCTCCCCGGAAAACTCCCCCCGTCTCCGGATCGCAAGAGGATTTAGCCAAACATCAAGACAATGACGACGCTCACCGAATTTGGCGGGCCGGTTCGAGTCGAGATTGTGGATTACCATTAGAGTGGCAACGGGTTGCCATATGGTCCGTGTACCGACACATCGAGAGCCGACTCACCCAGGCGAAATGCTGGTTGAAGAGTTCCTCAAGCCCATGGGCCTGACCCAGCGTGATCTTGCCGACGGGATCCTGGTGCCCTACCAGAGGGTCAATGAGTTGGCGAGAAAGCGGCGCGGAATCACCCCGAGCACCGCCCTGCGTCTCGCCAGATATTTTGGGATGTCGCCTGACTTCTGGATGAACCTGCAGCTTCGGTGGGATCTCTATCATGCCCGGGCGAAAGAAACCGAAGAGTTACGCAAGATCAAGCGGGTCAAGTCGAGAAGCGCAGCTTGACATTGATAGCCCGATCGATCGGATCGACGCAACAAGGACTCCTGTTTCCGGATCTCGCCGAGGGTGAGACACAGGATTTGGAAAGATAATCCCGGGCACCCTGGTCTGCAATTCAAGCTCGTCGGCCTGCGCAACCCCGTGTTTCCCATCCGCGCGGGTGTCGGCTACCGAGCTTTGGGATTGAAGGTCGATGATGGCATCGTCTGGTTCTGGATTGGCTCCCGCGCGGAGTACGCACGGCTGATATCGCAGCTCCAACGACCGGCGCTGCGATCAATAGGCGAAACCAACAGATGCGGGCGTTCCAGGAAATGTCATCGGCTTTCCGGGCTCAATCCTACCTATGCTTTGTGCAATATGAAAAAGAACGAGTGTGAGCGATTGATCGCGGAGTATCTCGGCTGGCTCAAGCAAGGACTGCGGGTCAACAAGCTGGCCGTCTTCTCGACGACCGCAAGTGGGAAGGTCTGCCGGGCACGTTGACGGAAGCCGGCAAACTCACGATGCTTGAGACGGTGCGAGCCCTGCGCATCCTCACTGATGAATGCGTCGATCGGCGGCTGTCCCATGCCCTGACCGGACACTACTCCACCTTCCGGTGAGACTCGTGAGAGCCACCTGCGCCACATTGACGAAGAGCAACGCGGAGATCGCCCCACAACCCACATGCGCCCTTCGGGTTCCGGCGGCGCGCGGGCATCCGCTGCGTTGGCACTCCTTGACGATATGCAACGACATCGCCTGCGTCGCACCGCCTTGCATCTGCCCCCGCGGCGCTCGGAACGCGACCCCTCCTGATTCTCGGACAGGCTCCCAGGGTGTTTTGAACCGACTTCCTCGTTGCGGATCCATTCTAAATCCACATCGAGCCTGCTTCCTCAATTAAGACTGCACGCGCCTCTCATGATCTCGACATTGACGGGGAGTGATGCGCTTGGCGCACGGCATGTAAAGCAGGTCTTGAGCAGAAGTGTGTGCAAAACTCGATTTCCATTTATTTTCCGTTCGGACTTCCGGCGTCGGCGCCAAGATGTCTGGACTGTAAGGTTAGAGTGCAGTAGCACCTTGGGTTTTGTTCAACTTTCCCCCTCAAATGCCGATACACAGATCGTACTCAGTCTGTAGCCAGGACGGAAACATCCTATTCTTCATGGCGCATCGCGGCGCCGGAGTGAATCGACAGGGGGATTCGTGGCGGCAAAAGTTCTGATCGTGGAAGATAACGCGATGAACCGCGATATGCTCTCACGCCGCCTGCAGCGTTGCGGTTATGAAGTAGAGCTAGCGGCGGATGGGCTTAAGGGGCTTGAAATAACGCATGCCTGGCACCCCGACTTGATTCTGATGGATTTGAGCCTGCCTGAAATCGACGGCTGGGAGGCCACGCGGCGTCTTAAAGCCAAATCCGCTACTCGTCATATCCCGATTATTGCGCTCACGGCGCACGCCATGGTCAGCGACCGCGAAAGAGCATTCGAAGCCGGATGCGATGAGTACGATACCAAGCCGATTGAGTTCCAGCGCTTGCTTTCCAAGATTGAAAGCCTGCTTACAATGACAGTACGAACATGAGGAATCGTGTCGGTTCGCTCTTGATCGTCGATGACAACGAGATCAACCGGGATCTGCTGTCAAGAAGGCTCGAGTGCAGAGGCTACCGCGTCCAGACGGCCGAGAGC
>JBEKIX010000124.1:0-7817 GCA_050011535.1 Acidobacteriota bacterium | reverse complement strand
CCGGCTCGATGCTCGCGTCAAGCTCCATCCAGGCCACATCGCTGGCATAGTAGTCGTTGTTCAGGAAAGCAGCCGCGCGGCTGCGGAGGAAAGCCTTGAGGGTCGGCTGAGTAGTTATTGCCGCGGCATCGCGCAGCAGCTGCGCCGCCTGCGCCAGCTCCGTGTGATATTCTTCGCTGTACGGCACCGCTGCAAAACCCGACCCTCCCCGGGGAGCACGACGGACGGTTGTGAAAAAGCCGGTCACATGGGCTCGCTCGGCGTCAGCCAACGATTTAAACCATAGTTCCACTTCTGCCTTATTAGCGTTTTCAGGATAGAAACTTGCACCCTCCAGTTTCCAGGGAACCCCTGGAATGAAGGGCGAATTCCCGTCAAGCCGGGACCAGGGCCCCTTATTGATCAGGAAGTAGTGGAGCCGTGCCCTGCCCAAAGCTGAGTCATCCTGTCGCAGCCGCAACAACAGGTTCTCGTTGCCCGCCCATACCTGACGCAGAAAGATCATATCGATGACTTGTCCCGCTTCGACCAGTTTTGCCAGCGCCTGCTGTTCGCAGGCGGGCAGGGTCGAGAGGTCGGCGGTTATTTCGACGGGTGCGAACCGGCCGGTCATTGCCTGCAGTTTGGCGAGGTCGGGCATCGTAGGCTCCTGCGTTGAATGTTTCTCGGCGGCAGCCACGATTGCCATAATGAAAAATGCCCACCGCCGCCGGTTGCCGCGCATCTAGCGAGCACGAACCTTGACATGAACCATTATCGGTTCAGGGTCTCCTCATAAATTGCGGCAATTCTCTCGATCGTGCGGTGGGTAGCGCCACTGTTGTTTTCCAGCACGGAGCAGGCTGCTCTGCCCAGCGTGGCGCAAGCCGCCCGATCCAGCAACAAGCCCTTGAAGGCATCTGAAAGTTCGCGCACCTGAGCGCTGCGGTTTTCCTCCGTGGCACTGATTTGCCGCACCGCTCCCTGCTGCAGAAATTCTTCCACGACCTGGGAAAAGTTTTCCGTGGATGGACCGATGACGATCGGTTTGGCATACAGAGCCGGTTCCAGAATGCTGTGCCCGCCGCGCCTGACCAGGGTCCCGCCGACAAAAGCGATCGTCGCAAATCGATAGGCTGCCGCAAGCTCTCCGATCGTGTCGAGAAGCAGGACAGGCGCCCGCACTTCGGCTTTCTTCTGCGTGCGGCGCTGGACAGCGTATCCTGCACGTTCCACGAGGCCGGCTACTTCATCAAACCGCTCCGGATGTCTCGGTGCCAGAAGGAGGCGCGTATGCTCGAGCCCGGGAACATTCTGTATACGTCCGAGCACCTCCAGGAGGATGTCCTCCTCGCCAGGATGGGTGCTTCCGGCTATGATTAGCGGAGCATCGATTGCCGCAGGCCCCAGCGCTGCGTCCAGGGATTCAGCCGCGGCTGCTGTCACATCCCGTTTTACGAGATCCAGGTCATATTTGAGATTTCCAGTGACTAGAACCCTGTCCGGCGGAGCGCCCATCTCCAGAATGCGCCGCGCGTCCTCGTCGGATTTCATCAACAGGATCCGGTAGTTTTGAAAGACCCTGCGCAATACCGGGCAAGCCCAGCGGTAATATCGAAAGGAGGCCGCGGAGATGCGCCCATTGACCAGGACCACGGGAATGTGTCTCTTCCACGCTTGATGCACCACATTGGGCCAGATTTCCGTATCGATGATGACTATCATGGCCGGCTGTATGCAGTCGAGCACACGCTTGGCTACCCAGGCGAGGTCGATCGGAAAGAAAAACGTGTTCGCCTCTCCATATACGGAAAAGCGCTGCTTTGCGATGGACTGGCCGGTATTAGTGACGGTGGAGAACACGAAGCGCGCCTGGGGAAATCTCGCATGGAACAGATGAGTGAGCGGCTGCACACTCAAGGTTTCGCCGACGGAGCAACAGTGAAACCAGATCGTAGGGGTGCCGCGCGAGCGCAAATTCTCAGGCAGCCGGCCCAGCCGCTGACACAGTCCCGGAAGAGACTTATGGTGGCGCCAGGCCCGATAGAGAAAGACCGGCATCAGGACGATTCCCCAGCTGACCATCAGAATGCTATATAGGAGATACATAAGTTAGCGCTCATGGGCTCACGCCCCCGGCTGCCGCTTAACCCCTGGGCTTGCCGTCGATCTTCGAATGGCACGACCGGATTGCCGGGTCGTCCATGATTCTCGGACGGGTTCCTGGGTTTTGCTCGCTAGTCTCGCGCGAACATGGCGATCACGCGTTGTAGATCCGCCTCGGTGTCGACGCCCACGGTGTCCTGCGTGGTTTCGGCAACCTGGATGGCAATGCCATTTTCCAGCAATCGCAACTGCTCAAGTCGTTCTGCCAATTCAAGCGGCGATTGCGGCAACCCGTGGAACCGGCTCAATGCCGTCCTCGTGTAGGCGTAGATTCCTATATGTTTGTAATAGCGGACGCCGCCGGCGCGGTCGCGGTCAAAGGGAATCGCAAAACGCGAAAAATAAAGCGCGCGCCCTTTGTCGTCCGTCACTACTTTGACGACGTTCGGGTCCTGTGCAGCTTCCGCTCCGATGGCGACCCTTAGCGTACTCACCTCCGCCTGCCCTGTCAGGATGGGTTGCAGGATCAGGTCCAGATGTTCGGGGCACAGCGTCGGCTCGTCTCCCTGCAGGTTTACGTACACATCGCCCTCGGTCCGTTCCATCACCTCGTAAAGGCGATCGGTTCCTGAGGGATGGCGCCCTGTCATCATGACAGGGATGAAGTGATCGGCACAATACTGCCGGACCTCTTCGCTGTCGGTGGCGATGATCAGATTCGCGAGCATGGGCGAGCGCCGCGCATTCTCGTATACCCTGTGCACCATGGCCTTCCCCGCGATGTCGCGCAGGACCTTGCCGGGAAGCCGCTTGGAATCGAGCCGAGCGGGGATCACGCCAAAAACTTTTCGCGCATCTGCCATACTTTACCCGATGAAACGGCCGGCTGCCGGCCGATCTGAAAGCCGCTTATTATCGCATCTCTCAGGGCGATTCGTAGCAAAAAGTGAAGACTTAAGGATGCGGCTTCGGCGGGACTTTTGCCGGGCGCCTCGGCGCAGGCGGCAATGGTGGGGGGCCGCGGCGTTTCATCTGGCGGTGGATGTTTTTCCCCAATTTGATGTTTTTGAAGCTGCCGCTCTTGCTCGTCATGAGCACAGCTTAGCAAAAACCGCGAGCTGAAGATACACCGGGTACGCGGCGAACTACTTCAACTTATGCCGGGGTCAGGCGCCGGGACGGGTCCGTAGCAGCATGGATCTTGGCCGCAAACCTATAGGGAAAGCAAGCTGCCATTTTGGAGCTCAGCTCTCCCAAAATGCCTCCCGCCACCCGGGCATTATGTGAACTTCCGCCCCTTCTCACGCATGCACGCGCGATTATAAACCAAAGCGGCGTTGCAGGATACGCGCGTTTGACACACCCCCGGCTGCGTCTCCCGGCTCACTCTTTCTGCTCACGGAAAGTAAGGCTCATCCATGTTCATTTCGGCGGCAATCGGAGGTAGTCTGGAAGGGAGGCCGAGGCAGTCAAGAATCTTGCGAATCGCTACAGGCGGGCGGATCGCGGCAAGGATCCGCATGCGCGCGCCGCATTCCATTGTGGACATCAGACCGGCACGCCAAATGCTTTCAGTTTGAGGCCTGAGGCCGGATGTTGGAGGTCCGATGCCGTTGCAAAAAGGATTCCGCCGCAAGATACAAAGCCGGCAAAATAATGAGGCCGTCGCGCGCGATTGTTAGAGGCGTGATCCGGTCGTCAAAGCTGAAACAGCCGCAGTTGGCATCGCTGCCGCGGAGATAGGTGAGCGTAAGCATACCGATGAAGGTGGCCAGCAATCCGCTTGCGGCGATGGCCGCGCAACGCATTTTCCAACCCGTAAGCAGGAGCACCCCCAGCGCAATCTCAAACCATGGGAAATACTCGCTGAGGGGCAGAATAAGCGAAGTTGGGAAAAGCTGGTAGCCGTAGAGGATGGCGGCGAACTGGAGAGGCGAATCCAGCTTGATGTAGCCCGTGTAAAGAAAAGTGCTCCCAAGGCCGATGCGGCAGACCCAATGGAGGATGCGAAAGGTCTTGGCGCTCACCTGATGATCCAGTCGAAGAAGTCTTTCAATACGAGGTAAGGGGTAAGGCTAATCGCCCTTTGTTCCCTGCCGACGGCTTAGACAAAAAAGGAATGTGTGCCACAGCTCTTGCTGGTCATGAGCACAGCTTAGCAAAAACCTCGAGGTGAAGAAACATCGGGTCCGCAGCGACTCCCTTCAGCTTATGCCGGGCGCCAGGCGCCGCGCCGGGTCCGTAGCGGCATGGATCCTGGCCGCGATGCCTTCCCGCTTTGCCACGTTTTCGCTCGTGACGAAACGAGCATCGAGCAGGTGGCTGCGTTTGCACCCGGTCTTCTGGTAGTTGATTTCCGCCAGCGCGAGGCTCCACCCTTCGAGCCACAACTCCAGCTCGCGCTGCACCGCGGGAGATCCGTCGCAGTGGATGATGAGGTCGATGTCGGCGTCCGCGCCGGCAGTCGCATCCCTGGTGCTGCCAAAAAGGTACACCCCCTTGACATTGAATCGCCGCGCGTCCAGTTCGGAGGCGATCTTCTGGGCCATCCGCAACCGCCAACGCGAGTGGTCCTCGGCGGGACGGGTATACGCGGTGGGCTCTGCCTGAATCGTCTGCGAGATCGCGACGTCCTCAGCGGGAATAAGAATCCCCACGGCTTCGTCTAGGTCTGCGTTCATCAGGAGGCGAAGCACGCGGCCTCCCGTCGCTCTAGGCACGTCGATGACCCGGACCGTTTGCGAGAGGGCTGAGAACTCGGGCAATAAAAGCGGCAGAATGTTCGGCGCGTTCTTCAGGAAAGATTCCTGAAAAATGACGCCCGGGTCATCAGGATAAAGGGGCAGGTATCGGATCCCCGATTCGACCAGGTCCTGGAAAAAATGGGTCCCGAAAGAAAGGTCTGGAACGTAACCACCCGTTTTGCGCGCGATCTCGATGAGAACGGCGGTGTTGTTGATGTCCGAATAAGTAACGCTGACTCCCAGCTTGATATCGCCGCGGCTCCCCCACCGCCCGGGTCCCATGAGGATGAATCGACGCTTGGGAAGGATCTTGTTGAGGTGGCTCACGGCGCGGCTGACGGCCTGCAGTTCGCCCAGGCTCGTCAAGCCGCTGTATCCGTCGGGATCCACGTAGACGACGTGTGTGATGTCAGGAGTCTTGCCGTTGGACACATAGCGCCGCGCTGAAAAGAGGATCTGGCTTTCTGGAACGTCGCGTGGAATTGGCGAGGCTATGCTCTCCTGCGAATTGCTCTGCGGCCGGCATTGCAGAAGGTAGAATCGGCTGCCGTCGGACGCAAATTCGATGTCGACCGGGGTCCTCATGGTATTGCGCAGCAGGGCGAGCAGGCTTTTCATCTGGTTGATAAAGGGCGTGCGGCGGATCAGTCCCTCAAACGTGAATATCACGTCACTTCCGGAAAAGTCTGCGTCCAGTGGCGTCGGATTGCGGATGCGTTCGTCTTCGAGAATTGAAATGAGCCGTCCTATGGCCGGGAACCCCGGTCCCACCTGGGCGAGCAGTTCTCCCAGATCCATTGTGCGAAACGCGTTTTCTTCCAGGTCGATGACATCGATCTTCTTGGGAGAATAGCGAACCATTTCTTCCGGGGTGACGTTGACCCGCAGGTTCGGCTGGCCCGGCGCGACCAGGACCGGGTAGTCGTCCGCCAGACGATCGACCGCGCGGGTTCCGAGGCCGGGGACGAGGCGCAGCAATCCGTCGTCGCGCTTGATCCGCGGTGACCAGCGGAATTCATTGTTGGAGAATCCGACGCCGGAATAAGCGGGGAAAAAATAGCGTCCCGCGCGGCTGCCCACGACCTGCTGGATCATGATTCCCATTTCCTCATGTTGATCGAGCAGTCCCCTCTCGGCGCGGTACTGGATCGGGTCGGGACTGAAGACGGAGGCATATACTTCGGCAAGCGCATCGAGCAGTGCGGCAAGCCGGCTGGCTCTATCCCCCTGGTTGGCGAGAAACAGACTCTTGTACTTGCCGGAGAACGCTGAACCCATGCGATCTTCGAGCAGGCTCGAGCTGCGAACGATTAGAGGATGGTCGTCGAAATCATCGAGTGCTGCCGCGATGCCCTGAACCATCTCTGGAGGGAACCGCGAGCTCTTGAGCACCTGCAGGATGTGCGGATACTCTTCCCGGATCTGGTCAATATCGAGATACTTCCAGTTGTAGACGTCGTCCAGGTTATTGAAAGCGAGGAAATGCAGCAGCAGGTCCGAGGGAAGATACCATGTCTTGGGGATCCGGATTTCCGTAAGAAGATCGGAATAATCTTTTGCGCCGCGGAGAATGCGTGAGGCAAGAAACAGGCCGCTGCTTTTGCCGCCCAACTTGCCATGACTCTTGGGGATCAGGATCGTGTGGCCGAGAATGTCAAAAAAATCTTCCACTTCCAGATATCTGCGAGATGTCTCGATGAAGTCGAGCTGGTCGTTCAGCAGGCGGCGCACCAGGGAAGTCTTCAGGCCGACCTGGGTCGCGGCCGACAGCTCGCGAGCGCTGACGCCCGTGTGCTGAAAGCGTTCCATCGCGTCGGCGATCTCGACCAGCGATGTGTCAGCGGCTTCGAGCACCTGCACAAGAAAGTTGACCCGATCTTCCTTGATCCAGACCTGAATCAGGGCAAGGAGTTCCTGTTCATCGAGATGATGAGCGGCGACACGAAAGGTCTCATCCGTAATGCTGTCGAGCTCCTTGATCTCGGTCCTTTGTTGAGGGCGGTTTTCGTCATTGGAGAAATCCGCCATTTCACCGCGCCCGGACGTCATCATGCGCAGCAGATCCTTGGCCTCGCTGATGCCGTTGCACGCCAGATAGTTCAGCATCCTTCTCGAGAGCTGCTTGAAGAGGTTTACGTCGGTGGCCTTCAGCAGATCGAGGATGACCCGCCAATCCTGCTGTGTCGCGTCCGCCGGCGTCGCGCTCCATCGCCTGAGCTCACCCGCATTTCTGAGATTCCTCTGGAGCGCTGCCTGGGCAATATGTTCCGCGATCGTCTTGATGAGCTGGCGCTCCTCTTTAAAAAACGGCCCTTCATCGGCCTCCGGCAGCTCACGGGTATAGACAACCGTTACAGTCCCGGCCTGTTCGCCATTCAGGAAAATGGGAGCTTTTTGCTCCCACCGGGTCTCGCAGAAGTCGGGCGCGCTGTAAGTTTGGTTTTGGAAGGTAATTCGGGCCCGGCAGTTCCCGGGGTAATGCCAACCTGAGGGTATCGCTTCGGCAATCAGGTGCAATTGTTCTTCAAAAGACTTGTCAGACTGGAGGATCTCATCGATCGTGTAGATGGACTTCAGGTCCTTGGCGCGCTCCTGCAGTGCCTGCAGAAGCTTGTCGAGGGGTGTGGCGCGAATGCCGCCGTTCACTGCCTGTTCAGGTGAATCCATCAGCTTACTCGTTACAAGACCCGATCGTTAGACCCACCCGCGATCCCTGCATGCCTGCGCGACCCGGCTGATGGCAATGATGTAGGCGGCATCTCTCATGAACAACTTATTTTTTACCGCCAGTTCGTGGACCGCGTGAAAGGCCGAAGTCATTTTGACGTCGAGCTTTTGAAGAACTTCGTCTTTTTCCCAATAGAAGTTCATGTTGCTTTGAACCAGTTCAAAGTAGCTGCATGTGACCCCACCGGCATTGGCGAGAAAATCAGGAATCACAAAAACTCCCCTTTCCTTCAAAGTCGCGTCCGCCTCGGGAGTTGTCGG
>JBEKIX010000123.1:0-7834 GCA_050011535.1 Acidobacteriota bacterium | reverse complement strand
TCAACAACATCAACTTTTACGGCACGACGTGCGCCAGCACCAGCGCCAGCTGCGGCGTGGTAACGGGAGCCTATCTCGACAGTTCCAACACGCAGGATCCAGGCGGACGCCTAATCCAGTTGGTGTTGCGCATCAACTTCTAATCCGAGCAGTTCTGCTCATGCAAAGGGGAATGCGGTGCAAGCCGCATTCCCCTTTTTCGTTATATTGAACATTTCCCCCCAGCTCGGAGACAAAAACTCTTCGCAACCCCCAATCGGTGAAATATCCCGCCAGGACGCGAAATAATAGGGTCATCATGGGAAAACGAAAGTTGTGGCTGGCCCTGTTGATTGCGGTCGCCGTGACCCCGGTGCTGATCTTTTTCCTGGCAGACGCCACCTTGAAGGACTTTGAAGGGCTGCATCCGGGGGACGTCTTGCCGCTCCTGCCTCTGCAAACTGCCGAGGGGCGGTCCGTCGAAACGGGTGCATGGCGTGGTGTCCGGACCGTGCTGGTCGTGTTTCAACCTGGATGTGATGCGTGCCGCCTCGAGATCAACGGTCTGGAGTCGATCGCGCCCTCTTTTCCGGATGTGAGAATCGTCCTGTTGTCCACGGAGAAAAGCGCGGCGGGCATGCGCCCCTTTTTCCCTATCTACGTCGATCCGGACGGACGATTCCTGAAACAGGTGCGCAAGCTGGTTACCCCTACGATCTATTGGTTCGATGCCCTCGGAGAGGTTCGATACGCGCGCGCCGGCCAGCGCGACGCTAGGGAAGAGGAAGGACTGTTTCGCAGGTTGATGCAGGAAGAGAGGTGAAAAGATGATGCGCACCTGGCGTTGGATTGCGGACCGCTTTGCGATATTGATCGAGGCGGTGCATTCGCCTGAAGTTGCTTTTACGCGCGACCTGCGCGGTCCGAGTTTTCTGCTGCCGTTATGCGTTCTTGGGCTATCGTTCGTGACGATTGCCGCGTTGCAGATGCCGCTGGGTATTCAGTGGTCACAGCACCAACTGCAGGCTGCGGGAGTGTCGCGCGAACAGGTTGCCGTGGCCCTGGATCTGGCGCGAAAATCGCAACAATGGGTCACATTCGCCGTGCCGCTGCTGCTAATTTTGAAGTGGCTGGTTTTTGCGGCGGTACTTTGGCTGCCCGCGCAGGTTTTCCTCGATAATCTTGCCTTTTCGTGCGTGCTCAGCGTGGTTGCATACTCGTACGTGCCTATCCTGGTCCGGGACGCGACCATTCTTCTTATTCTCAGGATGCAAGGGTTCGCGGTCGTAACTCAGCCTGAACAGATGAACGTCGCCGTCGGCCTGAATCTGCTGCTGCCGCACCTGCGTCTACCCTGGTCAGTGCTGGCGGGCAACATCAATATCTTCGAACTCTGGTACGTAATCCTGCTGACGGTCGGCATTTCCAAGATCGCGGCCACACGATGGCAGCGGGTGCTGGCGATCACGCTCCCCTGCTGGGTATTCGTGCTCTTCGTCCAATTCGGAATGGCTGTGCTGGGTCTGTCGCTGCGCAACAGCCTCGGCCGGTAACCGCTAACGCGCAGTAACCTCAATCGGTCTTGCTGCCCAGATGCAGAGCCAAACCGGCAGAGAAGCGCCAGCCTTTCATCCATGATGACGTCCCCCCGAGCTGGCTCGCGCCGAATCGAACTCCCCCGTAGTCCATCTGGCCGCGAAGGGCAAAGGGGCCCTTCAGCTTGTATTCGATGCCTCCGCCAATGAACATGGCGAAGTGATTTTCCGAAGACGACTGAAAAGAATACAGGCCGCTGGTATTTTGCAGCGGGATAGGCCCCAGCAGGCCACTGTTCGAATAATAATGACCCACGCCGAGCAGCAGGTGCACATAGGGAGCCAGTTTTCCCTTGTCTCTGCTGGTTAATTGCGGTCCCGCCAAAAAAGTGTAAAAGTGCTGGTCGGTGGTGGATGTATAGGGAGCCAGGGTCTGTGACTGCGAGTTTGCGAAGGAACCGACCTCTGCCGTGATCCCCAGCATGTGATTGATGTTTTTGGCGCCCGTCGCATACCATCCGGTCCAATTCTCTCCATTCATCCGCGTATAAGAGTAGGCGCCGAACAATTCCACCTTCGGGTAGTCCTGGGCCCAGGCGGAAAATGGATGTACAAGCACGACGAAGAACCACGGCAAGGCCATAGACAGTCGCTTTCGCATTCTGGGAATCCTCCAATCGGTCTGACGTAAGATACACAGGAACTCAGATGCATGTTATCTGATGCCTGCGGAGGAATAAAGGTTCAGCCGGCGGCGGCGACTCCGACCGTGACAAGCCCCAAAAGGGGCGGTGCCAGATATGAGGCATCCGGCTGATAACACTTTCCAACTGAACCTGGAAGATGAGAATATATCAGACAGGTCCCGGATCGCGCGGCGGCGCGAGCTATTGATGATTCTCGAGTCACGAATTCCGGGAACTTGATTTTCAGTGGAGGAAGGCGCTATGTTCCATAAAGGTCTGAAGATCTCGGTGTTGATCCTGTTCGTGATGTTGGCCATGGCTCTAGCTCAGCAAAGTGAGCAAGGCGGTATCGCGCCTGAGCTCTGGCATCCCGTCGCTACTTTTTCAATTCTCGGCTTTGACCCTGCGACGGGCGAAGTAGGCGGTGCGGTCCAGTCCCGCGTGTTTTCCGTAGGCAATGGCGTGCTTTGGGCTGAAGCCGGAGTCGGCGCCGCAGCGACGCAGGCCATAGTGGACGTGAGTTATGGCCCTCAGGCTCTCGAGCTGCTGAAGAAAGGAATGGCGCCCGATGCCATCGTGAAACAGATCTGGGATTCCGACCCGGACCCGCAGCCTGGCAACTGGACGAAACAGGGAAGGCAGTTCGCAGTCATGAACGCGAAGGGCGAATATGCAGCCTATACCGGACCCAAGGCTACCTCCTGGGCGGGAAACAAGGGAGGCAGATACTGCACGGCTCAGGGCAACATACTTGCCGGAGAAGGTGTGGTGAACGGCATGGTCGAGGCATTTGAAAACACGACAGGCCATCTCTCGCTGCGACTGCTGGCTGCTCTGGAAGCCGGCCAGAAAGCCGGCGGCGACACGCGCGGCATGGAATCAGCCGCCATGCTCATCGTCAAGAAGAACGGCGGTGTCTGGCTGCACAATGACGTTGTGTTGCGGCTTCAGGTGGACGACAATCCGGAACCGATCAAGGAATTGCGCAGGTTGGTAGAGATGGCCGTCAAGCAGTTCCGCCTCGCTTCGCGTTAGGAATCCGGAACGCGGATTGGTTGTGAGAAACGGGGATTCTCAGGCGCGTTTCTCCACAGAAGTCCGTGTCCGCCTTTTCATGGAGATAATGGAAATGAATGGTATGCGCTCACTTTCCGTGGTCGCGCTTTTGTGTTTCCTCACTGGCACGGGCTTCGCCGGCCAAGGCAGAGTGAGTTACCCGACGCCCGTGGAGGGAGATTACATTATCAAGGACTTCCAGTTCAAAAGCGGAGAAACACTGCCTGAGCTGAGACTCCATTACACGACGGTGGGAACTCCCGTGAAGGATGGCTCCGGCATGGTTCGGAATGCAGTGCTCATCATGCATGGGACGACCGGCAACGGCCGCGGGTTCCTCACCAATCAGTTTGCCGGTGGCCTCTTCGGGCCGGGACAGCTCCTGGACGCGACCAAGTATTACATCGTCCTTCCCGATGCCATCGGTCACGGCAAGTCGAGCAAGCCCAGCGACGGCATGCACATGCGATTCCCCAAATACAGCTACGACGACATGGTGGCGGCGCAACACAAAATGCTCACCGAGCATCTGGGTGTGGGCCACTGTCGACTGGTCATGGGCACGTCGATGGGCGGAATGATGACCTGGGTATGGGGCTATATGTACCCTGATTTTATGGATGCGCTGATGCCTCTGGCCAGCCTTCCGGCCGAGATCGCCGGGCGCAACCGGATGATCCGCAAGATGGCCATCGACTCGATTCGGGACGATCCCGAATGGAAACAAGGTGAGTATCAGGCGGAGCCGCACCGCGGGCTGACCGGCGCCATTCACATGATGATCATCATGGTCAGCAGCCCCCTGCAATGGCAGAAGCAGGCACCCACGCGCACCGCTTCCGAGACGTTTCTCGAGAGCAGAATCAACGGGTATCTCAAAACGCTGGATGCCAACGATTTCCTCTATCAGTTCGATGCATCTCGGGACTATAACCCGGCGCCCCACCTGGAGGAAATCAAAGCGCCGCTTTACGCCGTCAACTCGGCGGATGACCAGGTCAATCCTCCGGAGCTGGGAATCCTGGACAAGGAAATGAAACGAGTCAAACGCGGCCGCTATATACTGATTCCCATCAGTGACCAGACGAACGGCCACGGCACTCATTCCATGCCCTCCATATGGGGCAAGTATCTTGCGGAACTGCTCGATGAATCCAAGTAAGTCGAATCGGCCGGACGCGACGAGACGCACCAATAACTCAGAGGACGTATGATAGAAAAACCGCCTTTTGAGGTCACAAAGGAACTGGACGGATGGAAACTATTCTGGGCACGGCTGGAGCTAGTGCCCGGTTTTGAAGAACAGCTTGGCGTTTTGCGATCCGAGGTTGTTATGCAAGTACGGGCGCGGCTTACGATGGAGAGCCTTGCCACCCACGCCACAGTTTCGGCTCTTCGCAAACTCTTCCGCGCGGCAGGCTGCGATCCGACAAGATATCGCCCGTCTTCCGAAGCATTGCTGCGGCGTGTGTTGAAGGGCGAGGATCTGCCGGCCCTCCACCCACTGGTCGATATCAATAATTGCCTGTCCGCGGAGCTGGCGGTGCCCTGTTGTGTCATGCAAGAGGGTTCGTTTACCCCGCCGCTGGTCTTGCGTTCGGGCCGCGAAGACGACAGCTACGAATCGCTGCGTGGACCTTTCAACCCGGCGGGTAAACCGCTCCTTGCAGACGCGGTCGGCCCGCTGGATACTCCCATCACCGGAAACGTCCGGGTCAAGATTACCGCGGAAAGTGATATTGCCTGGCTGGTGGCTTATCTTCCCGAGCAGGAAGTCAGCGCCGAGCTGGCGCGGGATACCCTGCTTAAGTTGCTCAGAGCCGCGCCTGTGGCACGGACGTCACAGCTTTCGGCGTCCTGATTGCCGGATGCCGTGCAAGCCGCCGTAGGTTCAGATTCGCTGGGCGTCGGAGCTACTGAATGGCCACGCCTGTCGCCACTTTGGTGATGATCGACTGCAGGATGTTTTTGGTTTTCTCATCCTGTACGAACGCGATCACCAGCAGATCTTTGGGATTAATCTCGTATTTCTTCTCTGTGAACGTAAAGGCGTTGCCACGATGGCCGCCCGCCTCGTATTCATCGAGATGCTTCTTTATGGCGGCGCTGATCGCAGTAAGATCGAACTCCCAGGTGAAGGCTTGAGAGTCTTTAGATGTAACCGGGAAGCCGGCACCGTCTTTGGTTTCCGCCATGCTGCGCACAACCATCGGATGGATGCGCACTCCGTTCTCTCCAGTATAACGCAGTTTTTCCTCTGCCAGGACGATATGGAGCTTGATGTCAGGCGATTCGCTTGTGACGTGATCGACCTTTACCTCGGCCTTGACCGTGGTCCCATGGAGCGCCGCCTCGACCGTGAGATTTGCGTCGGGAGACAGTTCCAGCTCATGTTCAATCTGCTTGGAGAGGTCGTCGAACACTGACTTCGTAGCATTGCGGGCGCCGCCGCCAACCGTGAGAGCTCCGTCGATGGCTAAAGTGGGAACCCCCTTTGACGGGAGACTGGCCGTGTAAAAATCAAAGCGCGCTCTCGTCTGGGTTGTAGCCATGGGGTCAGGCTGGGGGATGTGCTCGTGATACATGATCACAGCCAGTTCCTGATCGTTGTACCTTTCCATTGCGATATCGGCCGCGAGATCGGCTGCGACGCAGGGCGGGCATCCTGATCCTGTGAAAATCTCGGCCAGCACCACGCGCTTCGTGCGTTTTTCCGTGGCTTTGTAGGGCTCCACTGTAAACGGGGGCGGATTGACCTCGAGATACTTGGCATCGAGCATCTCCTCGAGTCCGGCCATCGATCCGTTGTGAGCCTTGGCGTAAAGCGCGTTCAGTGACTGGCGCGACACGGCCGGAATCTTGGAAAGCGCTGCCGCGCTAACGTAGTTCGTGAGCGCGTTCTGCGTGTCCCCGCGCTTTTCATAAACCTCGGCGAGACCCAGATTCGCCGCCGTGAGCTGGGGATTGGCTGCCAGCGCCTCTTTCAGATTCTTCTCCGCCGGATCGAGTTTTCCTTCCTTCACGTAAATCCGGCCCAGGGTCAACTGCAAATTGCTCTTGGTGCGGCCTAGGTTGGCTGCGGGATTCATGTTTCCCCTGCCGCCGCGATTGCCTTGGGCGGGAGGATTGTCCGGAGCGGGAGGGTTTGCCTGGGCTTTCGCCACTTCCTCATCGATGAGGGCCATTCCGCTCACAGCGAATTTCTCCGCGTTCTCCAGCAGAATTCCAGCGTCGCATAGTTGGGTGCCGATTGTGTTATAGACGTTGATCTTCGCTTGGGCCTGCGCAGCTTTGTCAATCATCTTCCCGGCTTGATCCAGGATTCTGACCTTTTCGTCGGGATAACTCTTGACCAGCGTCTGGAAGATGGCTTGGTTGGCAGCCGCGACCTGCTGGCTGTCCGGGAAATCTCTCATGAATTGCTCCATGGCCGCGATCTTCTTGTCCGGTTCCTTGATCGCGTTCGCGTCGGTAAATGCCTTGCGATCCGGAGGCGGTGTTTGTGGAGTCGGTGGCTGTGCATTCTGAGGTTGCGCCTGAGCTGCCTGATTCTGCGACTGGGTTGCCTGAGATTGTGTCTGGGCAGGGATAGAGATTACCAAAGCCGCCAAGGCCGCTACGGAGAGCAATATCAGCCTCAATCGCGCCATTCTATTCATGAGTGTACACTCCTTTCAACGCTCGAAAATGCTGAAACAGGCTTGCTTATATGTCATTCCGTTCCCAGGTTCAAGCTGAAACCAACATGATGGTATTAGGCGGCAAGGCAATAGAGAAAGCCGGGCTAGCCCTGCAAGACGAGATCCTTCAGGTCCGCCGTCCCGGCAGGTCGTGCGCTTTCCCGAGACGCGCAGGACCGGACCATTTCGGCCATCTCGCTTACCCAGCCGGATTTCGCGCTTGGTGTTTTCGAGACGATCTTCTGGACACCGGATTCCAGTTGGAGCCGCTGATCAGGTGTGAGGCTCATGGCAGTAAATACGATCACTGGAATGTCTCTCCATGGCTGCTTGGCGCGCAGCCTGTGCACGAACTCAAACCCATCCACTTCGGGCATCATTCGGACATAATAGTGACGCTATTCCGAGCGTAGATTTGTCACCCCTTCAGGGCCGGGAATCTCATTCCCGTCACCAGCGTTATGATCTCCTTGTTGTATGAGTTGCCGCGTCACAGGCGATGCTGCGATTGTGAGTGTTTCCCAGCCCCGCGAGTACAGACTCGATAGCTTCTGCCTTCATAGGCCTGCCGAGATAGAACCCCTGTGCATATTCGCAGCCGAGGGATTCCAGGACTCGTAACTGCTCAGCCGTTTCCACCCCTTCCGCAACCACATCCAGGCCGAGATTGTGGGCCATCGCGATAATGGTGGCTACCATTGCAGAGTTGTCGCTATTTCCATCCATTCTGCCGACAAACGATTGATCGATCTTTAGAGTATCAATGGGGAAGCTCTGCAAATAGCTCAGTGAGGAGTATCCCGTCCCGAAGTCATCCAAGGCTACGTGCAGTCCCAGTTTTTTCAACTGATGCAGGACAGAGCGCGCAAATGCCATGTCCTGCATGATCAGACTCTCG
>JBEKIX010000122.1:0-7934 GCA_050011535.1 Acidobacteriota bacterium | reverse complement strand
AGAAACAGCTGAAAGAAACAGGCGAACTACCTGGATACTATGAACGGCATCACGGTGCTGTATGCAGCAAGGGTGGTGAAGTTGCTAACCGTATAGATACCGTAAGCATCGGTGAAGTTCGTCACCACGATTATGTACCCGGCGAATCCGGCCGGCTGGCCGGCTGCCGTGAGGAGCTGGGACAGGAGCACCACGTAGGTCCCACCGGGCTGCACGTTGCCAGTGCCGGTCACCAAGCCGCTTCCCGGCGAGGTGGCCGCGGTCACGTAGCTGAACGCGGCGGCGGAGTTATTCTGCGGGTAGAAGTAGAAGGTAATTGGTCCGGACTGCATAACGGCTCCGGTTATGCCTAGAGCCGTCGTTCCCGGATCCTCCGTGGTGTTGGCAATCGCAATGCCCGTGTCGAAACCGCCTCCCACCGACACATATGGCATCAACAAATTGGTCTGGCTTCCGGCGGAAGTCAGCACGGTAGAAGGACCGACTTCCTTTGCCGTGAAACGAGGAGCCAACAACCCGACTGGATTTCCGGCATTGGGACCGGAAGTATTATAGGGGCCCTGTACCGGCGCTAACGAAACGGTACAGCTAAACGTCACAACCGGTAACGGAAGTGTCTCGGAAGTCGGGTCGGAAGCAAGAGTCACCGGAATTTCCAAATATTCGATAGTCTGATCCGGAGGAGTAAAAGCGGGGGGGTTTGTCGCCGTGTCAGTGCCTACGTAGTAGAACACCTGAAGCGAGCTGGCTGAGGTGCTGCTGCTGCTGATCGACTGGGTACCAGTTGCCGCCGTCGTGCTGGTGGAACTCCCAAGCACCCAGTTAGGATTGATAACGTTACCATTAACGTCATAGCTGGTAGCCGTCATCGGGAATGTAAATTTTACTCCCTTTGGCGGAGTCGCCGACACCGTGATCCGAGCGCCAACGCCCTTGGTGAATGCAGCACTGAATCCTTCCTTGACACTGATCGTCCAGTTTGTGCCACTCAGGACGCCCGTAACGGTATTAATGGTTGGAGTGGCCGGGACGCTGGCTGTCGTCAGCGGTGGTGCCTGCGTGTAGCTCACCACGCCATTGGCAGCAATTCCGTCGGCGACGCTGTTTATGACCGTGACGTTGGTTTCCCCGGCCGTAATCTGGTTGCCATTCGCCGAGATATTCGCAACCAGATTTGTGAGACCGGTTCCATTGATCTGCACTCGGACGCCGACGATCGTGATAGTGTGCACTGCCGGCAACGTGGCCGGAACGTCGATCACCAAAAGTCCCGGACTATAAATCGACCCTATCAGGTCGACTTGGAGATTTGTGAATGTTCCGTAGCCTGTTGGACAGCCTGCTACGCTACCCGTAGTAGCGATAGCATTGGGGACGCAAGCTAAGATAGCCGACCATGGGGCAGTGATGTTGACGTTGGTGCCACCATACTGGATGCTGATGGTGCCCGAAAGGGGGGTTACTCCGGATGTATTGGTGAACGTGATGTTGCCTGTCAACTCCGCGTTGCCGGTAGCGATCACGGTGGTCACAGGTGTGCTGCTCACCGTATAGACCGCCTGGCCAAAAGCGGCCGCCGATAACGCGACCAGCATCACGGCTGCTATTAGAAGGGTTCTTGTTTTCATCTAAGTTTAACTCCTCATTGAGTGTTGTAAGTACTTACTTTCCACTAGTGGTGTTCTGCATGAAGATTGGAATTGCCCGCTGATCGCACCCTCCCGACTGAATGTTGCACCTCGAAACTTCAGGATTCGCATCGTCGTTCAGGCACCGGCGGTTGACGCTCGCCTAATGGCAATTCCCAATGTTGCTGATTCCCGCGAACGGGATGGTTTTTGGGTACCTGAAGTACGCCATACGTTGCGTACAGCCATACAGATGCGCGAGGCGCCAAAAGGTGGCTAAAAAATCCGGCGCCGTCTGCCCGCCTCGAACAACTGCGGCGGCATGATAGCACAGGGACCCACGAGGTCACCCATAAAAACAGCGTGGAAGCCAAATTCGAAATTCTCAATCTCGAATCTCGAATCAGACTCGTTCGACCACATTTGGTAGCGGCCTGCTAGCCGCGCCAGGTAATCCCTGGCCCGCGGCCACAAAAATATCGAGCTTTGCGACTTTACGAATGGTCGATCATCTGTATAATTGCCGGTCGATGAAGAGCGACTCGGATATCAGGAAGCTTGTGCAGGATGCACAGGCGGGAAACAGCGAGGCATTTGAGGGTATTTACGGCACCTTTGCCACCCGCATCTATAATTTTTTGTATCGATTGCTGGGCTCACGCGAGGAAGCTGAAGACCTTACCCAGCAGACCTTCCTGATCGCTCTCAAGCAGCTTAAGACTCTGCGGGATCCGGGCCAGCTCGAATCGTGGGTTTACAGGATTGCCCGTAACGAGGTCTACCAGAAATTCCGGCGGAGGAAGTTAGATTCCGGCGAGGAAGACGGCGCCGCCGGCAAGGACTCCGCGGAGCCGAGGGAAAACCGGCTGCACGCAAATCCTGAGAAGGTGCTTCTGAATGTCGAGTTGGGACAGAAGCTTCAGGCAGTTCTTGACGGCCTGCCCATCAAACTGCGAGAGGTCTTCATCCTGGCCGTCGTTCAGGAAATGAGCTACAGGGACATAAGCGCTATTGTCGGGCGCTCGCTGCTTTCGGTGAAAACGGACATTTACCGGGCGAGACTGACAGCGCGAGCTGAGCTTGGCAAGTACTTGAACTTGGAACAGGGCGCAGGGATAGACAGTCAATGAAGAATCACGTTTCCGAAGATCAGATCTCAGCCTGGTTGGATCGCCAGCTGGACTCTGATGTTTCGCTGCGGATCGAGAAGCATCTGGAATGCTGCCCGAGTTGCGACCGCATACGCGCGGAGTTGGCTGCCGCATCCAACTTGTTCCGGGAAATGGAAGCTCTCGCGCCGCCTGCTCATTTGTGGACCAGAATCTCCGCCGGTCTTCAACAAATGGAGCCGGAGCCTGTCGGGTGGTTTGCCGGGCTGGTGGTTCCGTTCCGCCAGAGAAGTTGGTTGCGCGCAGAGATCCTGGCCTTCGCTACCGTTGTGATCGCCTGCGGGTTTGGGGTCTTTCGCTGGTCGGCTATGCAAACCGAGAGGCAGCAATTGGCCGCCATAGATCGTGCTTATCACAGTTTATTGCCGCAAAATGCGGAATCATTTAATCCTTTCGCTACATCACCTTGGTTCAATACCGAATCAAATCCATTTGCAAATGGCACGTCTGAAACCGGAGGCAAGTCCTCCCCCGGGTCGCAGGTGAAAAGGTGAGGGGAGCGAGGCCCATGTCAACGGTCTTTCCTTTAGAATCCGGCCGGCATTGCGGGTACCGGTTGCTTCTCCTTCTTTTGATGCTGCTCGTCGTGGCATCCCTTCCTACAGGCACTCAAGCTCAGACCTCCCAACAACCGGGAGCCGCGGCCGCGGAATTGACGGAACAGCAGATTGAGCAGTTAGTGCTGACGGGTCAGGTCCAGCACGAAATCGTCAAAGAGCTGATTAAACAAGGGCGGTTCGATCTCGTGCTACCCGAAATGAGGAAGATCTTCGCACTCAACCTCCCCGATGCGGAAGAGGACAAAATCGCGGAATCTGCTTCCATTATTGCTAAACTGCTCGTCGATAAGAGGCAGATGAGCCTCGCCCACAACGTCCTGGACGAGGCGTTCGCCCGCATGAATCGAAATGCCGACAGAGCCAACATCCTGAAGATCAAAGCGTACGTCTACAAGGAAGAAGGCAAATTAGATATGGCCTTGAAGACGATGCAGCAAGCTCTGGCGCTCGAAAAGATACCTGACAAAACAATAAAATAATCCCCCTGGTGACGAATTTCACTGAACGGCATTTTTTAGTTGCTGAGCCGTGTTAATTGTGTAAAATGAAGGCGCTACATTGAGATGGCGCTGGGTCATGAGGTCTGTCCGGCAGTCGCTGCGAATACTATGTTCAGGCAGGAGCTTTTTACGGGCTCAATGATGCGAACTGCATTTGGTTTCTTGCTCGCCGCGATGTCGCTGATTTTCAGCGGCTGCTTTCAGGATGCTCCGTCTTCCTCGGCCTCCGTCAGGCGAATTACCCAGACCGCCGTAAGAAGTGTCCCTGGACAGCCCGCCCTCGAAAACAAACGGGCGGACGCGTCTTCCGATGCTATTCCCGGATCGATCCGTGAGTATCCTTTCCCCGCCTCCCCTTATGTGGTGGATCCCCAGGATTTGGATCTTCCCAGTGTGATCTCGCCGGATTCCGGGCGGCATCTGAACGGCACTCCTTCCGACAATCCATTCGCCTCCAGTCGCAACGCGAGCCGATCTACTCAACAGTCCCAATCGCGGAGTGCTGCAGCGTCGAAGGAGATTGCCGGCGCGCTGCTTGACCTGTCTTTTGAGTCGCTGTTCGCAAGCGTCTTCAACCGGCCAGAAACCCAGGTAGCCAAGGATGACCTTTCCAATCCCTTCGCGGACGCTAAAAAGACAGTCGATGCCGTAAAGGCTCAACCGGCGGCGACCAACTCTCCATCGACGTCTGCCGCGCCAACACCGGCATCTAAGGATCCGTCTCCGGCACCCACATCCTCTCAATCAGGACAGGCTGCCAGCAGCAGCGGCGGCGTGGTCAGCGGCGACCAGAAGTTCATGTTCCTGGGTGACTTCGACGGCAGCGGCGTTCTGAAGTGCGTTTACGCCAAGCGCGTGGGAGACGCGACATTCTCTTTTGATGACGGCACGCGCTCCTTTGTGATCGTGGACAACCAGGCGGCCGTGGAAGATCAACGTTCGTTTGCCGTCGAGGACATGGACGGCGACGGGAACATGGATCTCTTGCAGACGAGCCGCGCGGCGCTGTTCGGCGCCATGTTCCTGGGGGACGGCAGCGGCAACTTCAACTATGCGAATTATTTCCTGACAGGCTATGAACCGACGGTGGCAGTGCCCGGTCCCATGGGAAATGGCGGACGCGATGTCCTGGTGGCGGATCTGCGCACGGGCAACTTTACCGCGTTTCGCCCTTCCGGAATCTACCTTCCCTATCGCCAGGGCACCTTGAGCTTTATTCCAGACTACATGGCTCATCTGGTGGAACTGGCGACCGGCTTGGACTATCTCATGGCCGCACAAGCTGGAAATGCTCCGCGGCTCTATCAATGGTCCCAGGGGGCAAATCTGGCGGCTTCGTCCCAGGCCTTACCGGGCGATCCGAGCCTCTCCGTCGTAAACAACTCTCAAAGCACTAATACCCTGGGATCGGTGCAGGTATTTCAAACGGGAGCCTATGCCTCGGTGCTGCTCACCAACAGCCAGGGCCAAGCCTTCAATGTCGCAAACATGCACGTTTCTTCTAAGATTTTCCTGGTGATCGGCAACGTCGAGAACCGCGGCACCCTCGATGTCGGAGTCGCGTTCCTCGTTTCCTTCAATTGATCTTCCCGCGCTGAATTTTCAAGGTATCAAGAAAGCTCTGCAATTCTCCGGCGATTTTCGGCGACAAGGAAGCCGCCTGGATCGCCGTTTGCCGCGCAAGTTCGATTTCTCCCATTTCACGATAGATCGTTGCAAGACGGGCCAGAATGTCGGCGTCCTCCTTTGTCCGGGTCAGCTGCTCTCTGTAAAGCTCAACCATTGGAGAGAACTTTTTCCTGGCGCCATAGGCCGCTATGACACGATCATAGTCCGCCGCGGTCAGCGGGAAGCCGTGCGCTTTGATGTTCTTCCATTCGGCCGCGGCGCCTTCGTCCCGGCCGGCCGCGATATAGAGAGTCACAAGGTCGAGGTGCGGATCCTTGATGGCCGGGCACAGGGCCACTCCCTTCGCGAATTCCTCGATCCGCTCGTCGTTGCGTCCCAGAAAAAGAAGAGCCTTACTTTTCTCGAAGTGCACCTGGGGCCTCGTCGGACTCAGGGTTTCGGCCCGCTCCATCCTTGCCACAACATTCTCGGCCAGAGACTTGGCAAGGCCGGGGTCTGTCTGCACCACCATGTCCAATGTGCCGTTGACCAGGCTTGCCAGGTACAGGTAATTACGCGCATTGGCGGGTTGGTTCCGGATGCCCTCTTCGAGAAAATCGACGCCCATGCGCACGGCCCTGACTTTCTGGCCTGCCGGAATGTAAGGCGTTTGCGCCACCTCGAACGCATAATTGGCGGCCAATTCATGCAGGTCATTCCAACCTGTGATGCGATAGGAATCGGCTTGCTGGAAGAGGCGCATGAGCGCGTCGTTGAAAACCAATCGCGGCGTCCGGGTCTGGAAATCGAGAACATGCTCCGCAATATGTGCCTGCCGCACCAGGCGGTTTGATGAGAAGGGTTGGATGACAGCATACGACCACGCTACGGGGATGATCACGACCGCCGCGCCGACCGAAACCCAACCTTGCCACGAAATGGCCGAACGAGCCGAAATGTGCGCCCTCGCGACACCGGTCTGATTCCCGGTCGCTCCATAGAGATATGCGATGTAGGCCAGGATGAGGAGTCGAACCACGTCGCTGTTGATGGTGTCGAAAGTGAAGAGGCCCTGTACAAAGTAAGCCACAAAGAGCGCCGCCAGCATCAGGCTGTTGGCAAAGTCCTTCGCCCGCACCCAATGCCGCCAGAGAAAGACAATGATCAGGCCATGAAGCGCAAGATAAAGCGTAAGGCCAACCAGTCCCGTGGTCACGCCCACATCCATCACCAGGTTGTGAGCCCGATCCTCCCAGACTTCACCCAACAGCGAATGATAGATCTCGCCGGGGAAATGGAGGTCGAAGGCGTTCTTGAAATTCTCCGGGCCCCAACCGAGTAGAGGCCGGTCGAGAATGGCGTGAGCGCCCGCCTTCCAGGCCATCAGGCGCACCTCCGCAGTGGAGTCCTGAGACGACAGCATCGTATAGCGAAGCAAGGTGGGATGGTTCCGCACCCACGTCGATCCGCGATTGATTAAAATCACCGCAGGCGCCAGAAAGACGCACAGAATCAGCCCGCCGCAAAACAGCCTCAATCTACGGTTTGTTCCTACGCACAGATAAACGCCTGAAAGAAGCAGGAGAGATCCCGCAAGGCCGACAAGGGCGCCCCGCGTCTGTGTCTGGTACATCCAGAACAAGCACCATGCCCCGCAGAGACCGACAAAGATCTGTCCCGCACGGACATTCCGACGCAGGACGAACCAGCCCAGGCTCGCGGCGTGGAGAAACAGCGCGAAGAGAGCCACCGCCGGAAGCGCCAAGCCCGAAGTGATGTCCGCCTGCATGAAAAGATCCCAGCCGATGGCGAAGAGATCAAGCGAGGCTAGAAGCACCAGCCACGTTCCAGCCATGAGCGCATAGGTGGCGCTCTTTTCTTTGCGCACGAGCAGCCATAGGGCCAGGGAAAAATTGAGCAGCATGACCGTGGCGAAAAAATTCGCATTTCCTGCGGCTCCCTCTACGCGGCTTTCCTTGGGAAACTGGTACAGGTAATTCAGATTCAGGTAATCGATCATGCCCGAGAAGCCCATGAGCACGCCGGTGAAAAGAGAGACGATAAACAGGATCAGCCAGTCGCGCTCGCGCTTGAGGGTCTGGCTGAGGACGAAGAAGTAGGCAAGCAGGTGCAGTTGCATGATCAGCCCGCTCATGCGCCGGAAGTCGCCCCACCAGCTGCTCCAAGCATCGATGCTGACGCCGGGCAGTGAGCATAGGACCAAAACGGCGAACCAGGCGAGCACCGCGTAGGAAATCAGATTGAAACGCGGCCGATAGGCTGGCTCTCTTGCCGCCAGAATCACGTACAGCAAGAGCATCGCCTGAACCGCGCCTCGGAACAGGATGCTCTTCAGAAACATAAAGGGGTAATAGAAGGATTGGTTGACGACGACGGGCAGAAAGAGCGCGAAACCCGCCGTCACCATAATGGAAAACGCCAGCAGGCGCGCCAGCCGGCCGCGGCTTT
>JBEKIX010000121.1:0-7945 GCA_050011535.1 Acidobacteriota bacterium | reverse complement strand
AGAGCGCCTGCGCGGTGAGCAAGCCTCCGTAAGACAGGCCCCAGATGCCGACGCGCTTCGGATCGACGTCTGCGCGCGACTGCAGATACTTGCCGGCAGTCTCCACATCCTGATACTCCGAATTCCCTCGCTGGCCGGTGTTCGGTGCGTTGCGGAATGACCTGCCATAGCCGATTCCGCTGCGATAATTCACCGACAGCACGACATAGCCCTGGCTGGCAAGCCATTGATTGACCGCGTAGGCGATGTGGTAGAAGTGCATGTAGTGATAGCCGAGCAGCATCTGCCGCACCGGCCCGCCGTGCACGAAAATCATCGCCGGCCGCTTCTCGCCCGGCTGGATGTCTTTGGGCAGAAACAGCTGATCGTGAATCTCGAGACCGTCCGGCGACTTCAGCAGAATGAGCGCCGGCACGACTTCGGCATCAATAGGAAATTCTCTTGGCAACGTCGGGAAAACGATCTTCTGCTTGGCGCTGCCTCCGGATGGAAAAACGCCGACCGACTGCGGACGTTTCGCATCGGCGGTGAGCGCGGCCAGTTGCTTGCCTGAAGCAAGCGGCACGGGAGACGTTTCGATGCCTTCGCCGATCGTTACCTGCTTCGGCGTGCCGCCCTCTGTGCGCACCGTCCAGATGTGCCTGCGCTCGATGTCCTTGGCGTTCGTGCAGTAGTAAAACGTCTTGCCATCCTTGGAGAGTGCAACACTGGTTGCGTCTTCGATCAGCCCGTCGGTGGTCGTGAGCATCACCGGTTTTGCGGTGGGATCCCCGGAGAGGCTGATGGAGAAGTAGCGTTCGTACTCGTCGCCCTGCAGGTTGTTCATCGGAAAGATGACGCTGCCTGCGGCCCATTGAATGCTATTGATGTTGGTGAACACTCTTTCATCCGGCGTTGTACGCCAGACTTCCCTGGCATCGCCGGTGGCCGGATCGGCGACCCAGATCGACATGGTGTAGCCGCCTTTGAAGGTCGAACGCGTGAGGCCGGGCACTTGCGCCGCCGCCGCGTTTGCAGCCGGCTGACCGGCGCCACCCTGGGCGCCACGGCCTCCCTGCCCGGGCTGACCCCGCTGTGCGCCGGGTTGGTTTTGAGGCGCGATCTGCAACTGTGCCGGAGGCTCGACGCCGCGGCCACCTCGACCGGCCCCGCCACGGCCCTGAGCGGCAGCGTCAGGCACAAATGCAGGACCGTTGGGCAATCCTATGCCGCCGCTCCCTTGCTGCGCCTGCTGCCCGAAGGGCAATCCCGGGCGCCTGATGAATGCGATCTTCTTTCCATCCTCAGACCATGTCGGACTCGTCTCGCGATCCACGCTCGGCGAGATGAAGTTTACGGTGCGCGTGCGCACGTCGTAGATGCCGATCAGGCTGTGATCGGTGCGGTTGCTGACGAATGCAATTCTGGCGCCATCCGGCGACCAGCGCGGATCGTTGTTTGTGCCCCACGCCTTGATGAACGGCTGCTCTCCCTTGTCCATCTTTGTCGCGGCCGGCTCCTGTGTCACGCGCGCGCGAAAAATCTGGCCGTCCTTCACGTACAAGACGGATCGACCGTCGGGGGAGGGCACCGGACTCGCGCCTTCCGCCAGGCGCCAGGAAACTCCGGGAGCGACGGTGCGCGCCGCCCAGATGGCGCGCTCGGAGCCATTCGGGTCACTGGTGGGATTGGCAATCCAGCCTTCGCGATTCGGCGCGGTTCCGCGCACGAACACCACCACTGAGCCATCGTCTGAAATTCTGAGGTCTGAGATGTCGGTGCCGTCATCCTTGAGGAAAGAGGTCACGCGGACCGGCCGGAACAGGGGCGCCGCCGCGGTGTATACGTTGCGTTTACCCTGGTCGTAGGCCAACCAGGCCAACCGGTCGACTTTCCTGGCGGACACGAGATCAAACGGGTATGCCGCGCTCAGGAACTGGTCAATCGTGGGTTTTTTCTGAGCAGCCGCGGGTTCCATGCTGACGAGCACCAGCGCTGCCGCCGCTCCCAAAATGAGCGTCCAACGCGATAGGCGAATCATAAGAGATCTCCGGATTGGTTGTTCCTAGTTAGTTTCTGTCGCAAAACTCTATGATTGTCCGTCCTGGACCTGGACCTAAACCTGGATCTCGACGTGGACATGGTTGCCCCAAAAACGCATTGGACTCCTCCGAATGTCACACTTGTAAGAGCTTACATCGAATAGGCCTGTCCAAGTCCAGGCTGTGAAACCAGGATTTCGACTTAAACAACGCGTTTCGAGACAGAAACCAGTTAGCCGTTTTTGAGCAGGAGAATATCATCGGCGCGAACGTAATGCATCCGCGATCATCGGTCGATTCGTCGAGCCGACGGCGCTTGGGATCGCCGCGCCCCAGCGCGGCGGAGCGTCAAGCGATCCAGGTGCGCCGCAAAACGCTGCTCAGAACAATCGCGCCCGTTCGAGCGCCAGCAGCTTTTCCTTGATCGGCAATCCACCGCCGAAGCCGGTCAGCGTACCGTTGCTGCCGATTACGCGATGGCACGGAACTACAATGGGGATTGGATTCGCTCCATTCGCCGCACCGACCGCGCGCGACGCCTTCGGCTTGCCGATGCGGCGCGCCAGCTCTCCGTAGGAAATCACCTCGCCGTACGGAATTCGCTCCAGTTCGCGCCAGACTGTCAGCTGGAACGGCGTGCCGTCCGGTGAAAGCGGCAGATTAAACCGGGTCAGTTTTCTGGAAAAGTACGCCTTCAATTGACGGACGGTCTCGCGCACGACGCCGCGATTTGATTCCTGCCAGTCCGGCTGCGGACGTGACGCAGGTTTGTCTGCGTGGAACAGAATAAAACGCAGGCCGGCATCGTCGCCGGCGATGGCCAGCGGCCCGACAGGGCTTTCCATAATCTTGTAGATCATGCGGTCTTCCTCCTTGCCTCACTCTTGCTGTTTTCCGGAATGCCGTCATCTGACGACGCCATCCAAAGGTGCATCGCGGCATAGGCTCGCCACGGCCGCCAGGCGTCTGCCCGTTCCTCCAGCACTTTCGCCGTGATGGATCCTCCGCTGCCGGCGATGGCGCGCCTCAGGCCCAGGTCGCTCGCTGGAAACGCATCCGGCTCGCCCAGGGCGCGCATGGCGACATACTGCGCCGTCCATGCGCCGATGCCGGGAATGGCCATGAACTCCTCGACGAACGAATCGAGGCTGCGAGCGCCTTCAAACGAGATAGCGCCTCGACACACTGCCCGCGCCAGCTCACGCAAAGTTTGCGTCCGCGCCCGGGTCAAGCCGATGCGCCTGGTATCGGCATCCGCCAAGACTTCCGCGGTCGGAAAGAGGAGGCCGTGCTCAGAGCGCTCGCCGAACATCGCCGCCAACCTTCCGGCCAGCGTGGTAGCGCCTTTCACGGTTACCTGCTGGCCGAGTATGGTGCGCACTGCAAGCTCGAAGCCATCCCAGGCGCCCGGCACGCGCAGGCCGGGCCTTCGCGCCACTGCACGCGCGAGTTTCCGGTCCCGGCGCAGATGCCTCGAGATTTCGTCCGGATCCGCACCCAGATCGAACATCCGGCGCGTCCGCTCTAAAATGTGGAGAAGAGAGCGCGGGTCGGGGAATTGGACACGCAATTCCAGACACGGGATTCCCCTGACAGGGCGCGCTTCCAGAAAACCGGTGTTTCCATCCAGCGAAATCGTGCGCCGATAGTAATCGGGGGTTACGTCTTCCACACCCGGAGTCGCTCTTGGTATCAGAAATGAGGTCAGCGTCTCCCAATCGTACGGTGGCCGGAACGCCAGGCGGAAACAGTACTCGTTTGCCGTGGTCAGGTCTTTCGCCCTGGGTCCGACGCGCCTCAGCTCTCTTGGAGAACGGCCGTAAAGCGTTTGAAACGTCGCGTTAAACCGGCGAATGCTGTTGAAGCCCGAGGCGAAAGCAACCTGTGTCATCGGCAGCGCCGTCTCGTCGATCAGTTTTTTGGCGAAGTGCAGCCGCCGCGTCTGCGCGACCGCCACCGGCGTCGCCCCCAAGTGCTTCAGAAACAGGCGCCGCAGCTGCCGGTCGCCGATCCCGAGCCGCCCGGCAAGTTCGTCCACACCACAGGAATCCAAGGCGCCTCCGGCGATCATTTTCAGCGCACGGGATACCGTCGCAGAACTGCCCAGCCACGCCGGCGTGCCCGGCGAGGCTTCCGGCCGGCAGCGTAGGCAGGGTCGGTATCCGTGTTCCGCGGCGGCGGCTGCGGATGGAAAATAGCGCACGTTTACTGGCTTCGGCGAGGCGACCGGACAAACCGGGCGGCAGTAAATCCCGGTCGTGACGACTCCGATGAAGAAGCGCCCGTCGAAACGCGCGTCGCGCGCCCGCCGCGCCCGCTCGCAAGTGTTCACATCCATTTCCATGCCCTTGACTATAACCAAACCCGGCCTGCAGGACTAGCCGTTTTCGGACCTGGTCATGGAGTCTTGATGGCAGTTTGCCTCCGTGCCCCTTCTGTCATGGCTCATGGTCGCGAGCGTGATCGTAGTCATGATCGGTTTTTTTTGATATCCATACACTGCCGATCACGACCACGATTACGACCACGACGTTTGTGGAAACAGCTGTTTTCGGAACAGACACTCTCGCCGGGTGCAATTCTCGCCCTTATCGTGGTACAACCCTGCATATGATCGAATCGGGACAAGCCTTGCCTCAGGCGCAGACCCTGCGGCGCGCGCTGGGCCGCTGGGATCTGACCGCCGTAGGTGTGAACCAGGTAATCGGCAGCGCCATATTCCTCATGCCCTCGCAGGTCGCGGCGCTGATCGGCGCCTGGAGCATTCCGGCGTTCGTCTTCGCCGGCGTGGCCTCCTTGCTGGTAGCGCTCTGTTTCGCCGAGGTCGGCAGCCGGTTTGAAGGCACCGGCGGTGCTTACCTTTACACACGGGCCGCTTTCGGCCGTTTTGCCGGGTTTGAAGTCGGCTTCATGCAGTGGTTCGGGCGCGTGTCCAGCCATGCATCGGTGGTGAACGGTCTTACCATGGCTCTCGCTTTTTACTGGTCAGCGGCTGGTACCGGTCCTGGCCGCAACGCGGTCATCATCGGTTTGACTCTCATTCTGACCGTGATCAATTTTGTGGGCGTCCGTCAAAGCGCTTGGGTGGTGAACCTGCTCACCGTGGCGAAGCTGGTGCCGCTGGCGATCTTCATCATCGTGGGGGCATTGCATTTCAACGGCAAACTTGTCGGCTCGTTTGGCCCGATCACGTGGCAGCAGGGAACTACCGCCGCCCTGCTGATGATCTTTGTGTTCGGCGGCTATGATGTCGTCCCTGTGCCCGCTGGCGAGGCGAGTAACCCGCGCAGACAAGTGCCCTTTGCGCTCATCATGACGGTCATTACGGTGACGCTTGTCATGACGTTGACTCAGTGGGTCGCGACCGGCACGCTTCCAAACCTGGGCGCATCTAAGACGCCTTTGGCGGATGCCGCCTTCCTATTCATGGGAAGCGCGGGAGCATTGCTGATCGGCTTGGGATCGTTGGTCGCCATGACCGGGAACAACGCGGGCCAGATCCTTACCGGATCAAGGATGCTTTTTGCGCTCGCCGAAAACGGGCAGCTGCCACCATGGTTTGGCCGCATCCACGCAAGATATCGAACCCCTTCCAACGCAATCGTCTTTTCCGCGAGTGTCGCTCTAATACTTGCCTTGTCGGGTTCGTTCACCCAGCTCGCGGTAGTCAGTGCCGTCGCACGCCTGGTCACATATACCAGCGCAAGCGCGTCGACGCTGGTTTTGCGCGGGAAACGCTATGAAGGCTTGGTAAGCAAGGCCACCTTCGTTGTTTCTTTGGGGCCGCTGATTCCGCTGCTTTCGATACTGGTGTCCGCGACGATTCTGGCCGGGGCCACGTGGGAACAGATCCTGGGCGGCAGTCTTGTTCTCGCGGCCGGCGCCGTTCTCTTCGCGCTCAACCGCCGGATGCGGAAATGAGAGTCACAAGAGCAAAAAGCGCTAAATTAGAAAATTCGGGGGATTGAATGGCCTGTCCCACAAATTGATGAAGGTATTATTGCGGCTTGGCTGTGGGTTTCCAAATGGCGCCCATGTCATCGCCTATTGGCTCAACTTCACCGCTTAGATACGTTGTTCCGACCCATGCACAAACGACGCCATCAAGCGCATCTTCGTATGATTTCAGATGATTGGGCACTTTGGCGCCGCTCAACGGCACCAAGGGTGACACCGGTTGCTGGATGACCCTTCCTAAGGCCATCCATGCCGACTCGATCTTTTGGAGGAGCTTATCGTAACGGGCCTCAACCGGATCGTTTGGCCACTATTTGCTTGCCTTCAAAACCTTATATTCCAATCTCTTTGATAAGCCCATGAGATTTAATAGCGCGACATGCGGATAGACTTCAATGAGTGCCGGTGTCTTGAGGCCACCTTTTGCGGAGACCACCAACGGAATACCTGCTTTTTCAAAACCATTTGTAAGCTCGTCGCTGATAGAGCCGGGTCTGTTGGGCGTGGGGCTATGGACAGCGCAACCGTATGCACCAAATCTCTTACTCACTTCATTATCGGCGACCCGCCTTGCCGTGATCTTTTCATTGCTGAGTGGCATATGGACCGCGACAACATCTACTTTGCCACCTCCAGCAAGTTCGCTACATTTGCTGAAAAGTGCGATGGGGTCCGGCCTTTCTCCTGGTTGTCGGGTAAAATCGGGTTGGCAGGGCCCGGGCGCTTTTAGTCACAAGAAGGATCCATAACTGGAGCAAAGCGCCAAGCAACGCCAATGTTTCCCGCTGCCTTTGATCAAGGCTATCCCGCTTGGGTTCTGTTCGCTCCATGCTGCGTCGATGCCCAGAACCAGATAGTCATTGCTTTTTGGGTTGATCATCATTACATGACCTCTGGGCTTGCCAAGTTGTCGTGAAAACTTCCCCGCAGTTAGTGACGAGTCAACCATTCCACGGATATGAGACCGTCTTTTGCTACAGAATGAAGCTCCGGATCGCCCGTGAGGAGCACGCAATGCTGATCCTGGGCAGTTACTACTGCGAAGGCGTCGGCGTAAGATATTGGGTAACGAGCCTTTATGTGCGCTGCTGCAAGCACCGTGATGCGCGAGACCGGCACAATTTGCAGGGGCAATTGATCAATTGCAGCAAGAGCTCGCTGCGCCAGGATAAGCCCGCTTTCGCGCTCGGTAATGTATAGAACCTCCCCCAGATTGATAAGCGAGAGATACAGGGAACATTTCCCCGAATCCGCGCGACCCAGCAGTTCTTTCACGCGCAGCCTCCCCGTCTCGCCCTCCAGGTAGGCAAGCAAGGCAAAACTATCCAGCGCGTATGCAGATGGTTCAGTGGCCACGGGCTTTTTCCCTCCGCTTCTCAGCCCTGCGCTCGGAAAGCAAGGCGCGGCGGAGTGATTTGGGACCCTTGAGTATTCCAGCGGCCTGATGGACAGGATCGTTTAGCTTCGGCACGAGGGCCAGCACACCGCCATAATCCACGACCTGTACTTCCGTGCCGGGGTGAAGATTGTGTTTCCTGCGCAATTCGGCGGGGATCACTACCCAGCCCTTTTCGGATACGGTTACGGTCATTTTTCGACTCCTTGTGCGTTATACAAATGGAGCACAAAGTATAACACCACGCAGGGATGTCGAAAAGCCCGGTAGAAACGGCACCGAATCGACTGGGCCGATATCGCCCTGTTGTGTGGCTCCAGTTCCAGCCTCAATTCAGCCACGAGTTCCAGTAGTTCAGCCGACTGACAGATCCCAAGTACCAGAGCTAGTGGAGGGAGCAAGCGCCTCACGTAGGGGCTCGCTTGAAGGTCAATTTTTTGCAAAACGCCATGCGCGCGTTATCCTACTCTTGTGGCGAGATCACAATTCAAAAGGAGTTCTTTATGGCAGCAAAAGCAAAGCCCAGCGTGAAGAGAAAATCCACGGTCTCCCAGCCGGCTCAAGGCATCAC
>JBEKIX010000120.1:0-12906 GCA_050011535.1 Acidobacteriota bacterium | reverse complement strand
GGGTTTTCGGAAATGAGAGAGTAAACTATGAACACTTCCATCATTCGTCGCTGTTTCTGGCTAAGCTGTTTTCTCATGGCGGTCATCGCATATGCCCAGGAACCGGTATCCATCACCGGTAAGGTGACGGATGGCAAGGGGGCCGCTGTGCCCGCTGCTACGGTACGTCTGTTTGCCGGCGAATTGAAGCAGGCAGAGACCATGACGGACCTCGACGGATCCTTTACATTCAAGGATTTGACCACCGGCGTCTATCAGATCGTTGTGGAGATGCAGGGATTCGAGAAGGCGACCAAGGATGGCGTGGACATTTCAATCGCGGCAAACAGAACCCTGACGATTGCCCTCAAGAACACGCCGCCCCCCCCTCGTCCAACGGCGACGGCGAAGCCGACACAAGGCGCACAGAGTGCACAAAGCGCACAAGGCGCCGCGGCCAACACCGGAGCATTTCAAGCGGTCCAGACGACGGATTTGCCTGGGATGCAATTGTTCCAGCAGGACACTCAGTCTGAGCTGCCGGCATCAACCGCCGCAAATCTACCAAATAATGATGTTTTGTTGATTAACGGCAACACGCTGAATCTTGATGGCGGGAACCCGAACGACCCGGGAGGGCGGGGAGGCATGCAGGGCTTTCAGGATGTCGCGAGACAGATGGGTTTCAATGTCGACACGTTCCAGACAACCGGCGGTCGAGGCGGAGATAGCGGCGGCCCAGGAGGTGCTGGTGGCGGCGGTCGAGGCGGTGGTGGAGGTGGCGGCGGCGCTCGGGGTGGCGGCGGAGGCGGCTTTACCATGGGCGGCCGCGGCAGCCGTGGAGCCGCGTTCAGGCAGCCGAAAATCCAGGGAACGATTACGGACACCTACAGCAATTCCGCTTTGAACGCGCAGGCGTACTTTCTTAACCTCAATGGTAAAGGAGTAGCGCCGAAGAAGCCCGTTTCGATCGGCGACAACTACAATGCTACCCTTGGCGGGGTGTTGCCGTTCTTTAAGGCGCCGACCACAACCAATCAGCGTGGTGGCGGCGGTGGCGGCGGCCGGGGCGGCGGCGGCCGGGGCGGTGGCGGTACGCCAGGCTGGACCTTCACCTATAGCGGCAACAGGAATCGAATCGGTTCGAATGGTCTGTATACCGTGCCGACCGATCTCGAACGTGCCGGCGACTTTTCCCAGGCTTTTGCGTCCACAGGCCAGCTGGTAAAGCTGTATATGAATCCGAATGACCCCAATTCGCTGGTCACCAAATTGCCCAGCATAAATCCGATCGCGAGTGCGCTGCTCAAGTACATCCCGCAGGCAAACATACCCTGCACGCCCGGCGTCGCCTGCGTGAACAATTACGCCCTCAACCGCAGCACGCCTACAACCAATGATTCGATCCAGGCTGCCATTACCGGGTTGCACCTGACGAGCAAGGACAACTTCGGGATCAACTACAACATGCGCCACTCTTACAATCCCGGCTCCGGCGCAATTCCGGCCTTTGATTCCCCGAGGACAAATTTCTCACAGAGCTTCCAGATTTCAGGCATGCACAGCTGGAAAGCACGGATGAATTCAAATTGGCGCATCTCTTTGAACCGGGTGCACAACGAAGGCACTAACGCATTTGCCTACAATCAGAACGTGGAGGGAGCGCTCGGCATTCTGGGAAACTCGCAGGATCCTATCAACTATGGCCCTCCCAGCATCGGCTTCACCAACTATCTGGGCCTAAGCCTGGGCCCGCCGACCCTTACTCGGAACCAGACGTTTGCAGCTTCGGGAGGATTCAACAAGATCGGGGTCAAGCACAGTCTGCAGATCGGAGGCGATGTCAACTGGATCCAGAACAACAGGCTGAGCGACGCCACCCCTCGCGGCAGCTATTCATTCACAGGCATATCAACAGCCTTGCTCGGCTCCAACGGCCGTCAGGTTGCAGGTACCGGGAACGACTTCGCCGACTTTCTGTTGGGGTTGCCTTACTCCACATCGCGCACATATCTGGATCCGGCGACAAATCCCTACGGCGGCACGGTCTACCTGAGGAATCGCACCTACAGTGCGTACGTGATGGACAACTGGCGGTTCCGTTCCAACCTGACATTTAACTACGGCTTGCGTTATGAGTACAACGGGCCCACTTTTGAAAAGTACAACCGGCTCGCCTCTCTGGACCCCGCGTCTAATTTTTCGTCCGTAGCCGTGGTGTTGCCGGATCAGACCGGGACCTTGAGCGGACAGCAATACTCAAGATCGCTTTTGAACGCAGACCGGACAGCTTTTGCGCCACGCATCGGCGTCGCGTGGAAGCCTTCCAACAAGAATCCCCTCGTGGTCAGGACAGGCTACAGCATAGGTTATAACTGGCAGGCCTACCAAAATATTATAGGCAGGCTTGTCGGGCAGCCTCCCTTCTACACTTCGCAGAGTTTGACCACGACTGCAGCCAATCCGGAGACGCTGCAAAATGGTTTCCCGGCTACTCCCACGAGCGTTTTGAACACCTATGCCGTTAATCCCGATTATAAGCCGGCGTACGTGCAGCAATGGAATCTGGATCTTCAGACGCAGGTGAAGCGGATATATGCGCTGGAGGTAGGCTACAGCGGTTCCAAAGGCACCGGGCTCGACCTTCTTCGGGCGCCTGCCCATCCGAGTACCGTCAGCAATTTCGTCTACCAGACCACCGGCGCCAATTCTATTCTGAACCAGATGAACGTCGTCATTACCCGGCGCTTCTCCCACGGATTCCAAATGACGAACTCCTACACTCTGTCCAAGAGCATCGACGATGCCTCGGGTATCGGCGGTGGGTTGACGGTGGCGCAAAACGACTTGAACCTGTACGCCGAACGCTCCAGGAGCAGTTTCGATCAACGGCACAGTTTCAGCTCGAACTTCAGTTATGAATTGCCGATCGGCTCGAACCGGATGTTTTTTGCGGGCAGCTCGACCAAAATTCAGAATTTCATCGCCGGCTGGTCGTTCAACGGCACGTTTAGTACCGGCAGCGGGATGCCTCTCACTGCCCGATACACCAGCAGCACCACGAGCGGTTCTTCGCAATACAACTCGGTCCGCGCCGATGCCGTCGGGATATCGCCCAACGTTCCCTGGGGAGATCACACCCTGGTGCAATATTTCAACACCAGCGCTTTTACTGCTCCCGCGGGCCTATATGGGTCAGCCGGCCGCGACACAATCAACGGGCCAGGATCCATTAACCTAAACCTCAACCTGCGCAAGAGCTTTCGCTTGGATGAGAATGGCAGGAGGGTCGATTTCAGTGCTCAAGTGACGAACCTCCTCAATCATCCTAACTGGACGAGTGTGAACACGACGGTCAATTCGCTCCAGTTCGGGCAGGTTACGACCCCCCTCGGCCAAATGCGTTCGATCACCATGTATCTTCGGATCAGCTTTTAAGAGGCGCGAACAATGTTCAGATTACTACGAGACAGTTTCAAAGTGCGGACTCGGCGACTCCCGGTCCTTTGCATGGTATGCATTCTGTGCGGTCTGATGACTTTTGCCTATCCACAGCAACGGCCTCCCCAGGCCCAGCAGGCCGCCCCGCAGGCACAGGCGCCCCGCCAATCGGCCAGCACCTTCGCAGTTCTGTCCAACATGGTCGTGGTTGACGTGACCGTGCGTGACAGTAAGGGCAGTCTGGTAAAGGGCCTGACGAGGAGCGATTTCAAGGTCTATGAGGATAATGCCCTTCAGGACATCACGACCTTCGCGATGGAGGACATTCCCATCGGCAAATCGGGGGTCGATGCGACTCCGGCAGCGACTCCGGCAGTCACTCCGCCAACCACTGCGGCGAAACCGGTAGCTCTCGCCGCCGGCGTGGCCACTCCCCCTCCGACGGCTGCAGCTGCTCCTCCCGCGCCTGCGGCTGCCGCGCCTCCGCCGGCTGCCGCTCCTGACGTGCCTGTAAAACCGGAGATTGTCAATCTCAGCTTGAACCCGAATATGAAAAAGGACGCGTTGAAGGGCAAGAGGTTGATCGTAATGTTCTTCGATCTCAGTTCGCTGCAGACCGAGGACGTTATTCGCTCCGTCGATAACGCGCGCGAATTCGTTACCAAGCAGGCTGGCCCGCAGGATCTTGTTGCCGTGGCAACTTACAGCAGTGCGTTAAGCCTCCTTCAGGATCTCACCAATGACCACGATGTTCTGATCAGCACTCTCAATTCGATCGCCTCCGCGGAATCAGGGGACACCACCGCGACGGACCTGAGCGACACGGACACTTCAGACGACGTCTTCGTACCCGATTCGACCTCATTCAACATGTTCAATACCGACCGGCGGCTGGCCGCAGTCGAGACGATCGCCAAGATGTATCGCGAATTTACCGAGCTTAAATCGTTGCTCTATTACACGGGCGGGATCACGACCACCGGAGTCGAGAACAATGCTCAGATCCGATCCGTGGTAGACAACGCCAATCGGTCAAACATGCATATCTACGTTGTCGACACACGCGGTCTGGTGGCGATGGCGCCGGGCGGCAATGCTTCCCAGGCGAGTGCGGGGGGCCGGGCGATGTTTAGCGGCCAGGCGATGTCGCGCCAGATGGCCAATCTCAATAGCTCCCAGGAGACGATGACCACGCTGGCGCACGATACGGGAGGAAAGGAATTCACCGGCACGAACGACATGAGCCTGGCTGTCAAACAGGTCCAGGAAGATTCACACGTTTATTACGTGATCGGCTACTTGCCTATAAACGCGAAGGAAGACGGCAGATATCGCAAGATCCGTGTGGCGCTGTCCCGACCGGACCTGAGGGCGGAAAGCAGACCGGGATATTTCGCTGCTAAGGCATTCGGCCAGCTCACTCAGGAGGAGCGTGACCTGCAACTGTCGCAGGCAATGGCGGCGGATGTTCCTTTTTCCGATGTGCCGGTCATCCTGCAAACGGCTTACTTCCGTGACGACAACACCACCACCCTCGTTCCTGTCTCGATTGAGCTTGAGGGCAACGCTCTGAAATTCGACACCAAAGGGGCCAACGAAGAGGGCAAATTTGAGTTCGTTGCCCAGGTTACAGATACCAAGGGCAGGGTGGCCAGTGTATCAAGGGACAATGTTGACGTGCTGCTTCCTGTTGATAAAGCCGAGAGAATCAAGTCCGGCGGAATCTTTTATTCGACCGGTTTCCACCTTCGCGCCGGCGATTACAAGCTCAAATTCCTGGTACGCGACAATGCCACCGGAAAATTGGGAGGGTTCGAAGAGCCTCTGTCCGTTCCAGTCGCGGATCTAAAATCCCTTGCAATCAGCACCGTCATTCTTGGAAATCAGCTGACAGCAGCCAGAGGAGGAGACGCTGCATCGGGTGTGGCGCATCAAGGAATGATGCGGAGTTTCCAGGCGATGGGAATCGCGTACGATCCGCTGGTAATAGGAGACAAAAAGATCGTGCCGAGCATCGGCAATGTCTTTCTCAATCGCCAGACCGTCTACGTTTACTTTCAAGTATACGGTGCGGAGCCAGACCCGCAGGCTCAAAAGCCATCGATCGAGACGGATCTCATGCTCTTGAAGGACAATGTAAAAATCCTCGAATCCCAGCCTCAGGTTGTACAAGCCTGGACGCAACAAAGAAGTACGCCGGCATTTGGAGGCAGAGGAGGACCAGGAGGGTTTGGCGGGGGCGGAGGATTTGGGGGAGGACCTGGGGGCCCTGGGGGCCAGAGAGGCGCTAACGTTCCCATGGAAGACAGAAAGGGTGAGGCTTCCGTTGCGATTTCTCTGCCGCTGAAGAGCCTGAAACCGGGAACCTACTGGCTCCAGATTCACGTCCACGATGCTATTGCCGACACCAATCTGTTCCAGCGCGTTCCGATTATCATCAAATAGCCCGTAGGGAGGGTGGATTCAGTTAAAAGAGGGAACATTCCGACTTATTGTTCTTTCCTCGCAAGATAGCGTGGAGGTCGGAGTATTCCGCTCGGGGAGGGTGGACCATGCCCAGGCGATGGCAGATAACGCGCGGAGCACGAATAGGGCGCCTTCCGCTCGTGTGGCTCGCAGTTGTCCTTTGCGGTCTGATAGCGTTTGCCTTTCCTCAGCAGACACAGAATCCACCAATGACCGCGCAGACGCCAACCCAGACGCCTACCTATGAAGTCCTGTCCAACATGGTAGTCGTGGACGTGACCGTTCGCGACAAGAAGGGCAATTTGGTTGGAGGATTGACAAGAAGCGATTTTAAGATCTTCGAAGACAATGTGCCGCAGCAGATCGTGACCTTCGCGATGGAGAACATTCCAGTGGGGCCCTCTCCAGCCATAGTCGCTCCGGCCCCTGTTGTCGCAGCCGCCGCTGCTTCTCCTCCAGCGGCGGCTGTCACTCCTCCTACGGTAGCTGCCGAAGGCTCGACGAAACCGGGCATCATCAATCTCAGTCTGAACCCCGATGCACTCGTGAAGAAAGAGGATGTGGCAGGCAAGAGACTGATCATCCTGTTCTTCGATCTCAGCTCATTGAACACGGAGGATCTCATCCGTTCCGTTGACACGGCCCGGGATTTTGTAACCAAGCAGTCCGGCCCGCAGGACCTTGTTGCCATCGCGACTTACAGCAGCATTCTCAACCTTGTGCAGGATCTCACGAATGATCATGATGTTCTGATATCGACTCTTGATTCCATATCGTCGACCGAGTCGGGGGATGCCGCGGTAGAAGATCTGAGCGACCCGGACACATCCGACGATGTCTTTGTGCCCGATACTACTCAATTCAACATGTTTAACACCGATCGGCGGATGTTGGCGCTCGAGACGCTGGCGAAGGCATATCGGGATCTTCCCGAGCGCAAATCGCTGCTCTATTTTTCGGATGGGATCAGCACCACGGGAGTAGAAAACAACGCGCAAATCCGGTCCACGGTGGATAGCTCCAACCGGTCCAACATGTCCATTTACACCGTAGATGCCCGTGGATTGGTCGCTCTTCCTCCGGGCGGCAATGCCTCCCAGAGAAGCGCAGGGGGCAGGGCCATGTTTTCAGGCGCCGCGATGAGGCGGCAGATGAGCAACCTCTCCGGCTCCCAGGAGACTCTCACCACGCTGGCGCACGACACCGGCGGGCAGGCGTTTATGGACTCGAATGACCTGAGCTTGGCCGTCAAACAAGCTCAGGCCGATTCGCACATTTATTACGTCATAGGCTATTTCAGCACGAACGCGAAGGAAGATGGCCGCTACCGCAAGATTCGCGTGGAAGTGACCCGGCCTGACGTAAAGGTTGAGCACAGGCCCGGATATTTTGCGGCCAAGGCATTCGGCCAACTCACGCAAGAGGAGCGCGACCTGCAGCTCCAGCAGGCAATGGGTGTGGACAGACCTTTCACGGACGTCCCGGTGATTCTGCAAGCGGATTATTTCAGGAAGGACAACAGTACCAGCCTGGTTCCGGTTTCGATCGAGCTGGCAGGCGAGGGTCTGAAATTCAAGACCAAGGGGACCAATGAAGAAGGCAAGTTTGAGTTCCTCGCACAAGTTAGCGATCTGAAGGGAAGGGTTGCGAGCGTCGCCCGCGATCAGGTTCAGGTGCGGCTTCCCGCGGACAGAGCCGAAAAGCTCAAATCAGGCGGAATCCTCTATTCGACCGGTTTTCAGTTGCGTCCTGGCGATTATAACCTCAAGTTTCTAGTGCGCGACAATACGACCGGGAAACTGGGAGGGTTTGAAGAACCCATAAAGGTACCAGCTTTGGATCTCAAGAGTCTCACGACCAGTTCCATCGTCCTGGGAAGCCAGCTCACGAATGCCAGAGGCGGAGATGCCGCATCGGGAGTGGCGCATCAGGGCATGATGCGGAGATTCCAGGCGATGGGAATCCAGTACGATCCGCTGGTATTGGGGGACAAGAAGATCGTGCCCAGTATCGGCAATGTCTTCCTCAATCGCCAGACGATATACGTCTTTTTCCAAGTATATGGCGCGCAGCCGGACGCACAGTCACAGAGGCCCTCGATCGAGACGTATTTGAAGGATGACACCAAGATCCTCGAGTCGGAGCCGCAACTCGTCCAGGATTGGACAAAGGAGCGCGCCGTCCCGGATTTTGGCGCCGGGAGAGGAGCCCCGGGACTTGGAGGCAGAGGCGGAGCGGGCGGTCGGGGCGCCCAAGCCGGCGGGGGAGGACAGGGTAACCGAGGCGGCCAGGGAGGCCAGAGAGGCTTGGCCAACTTGCCGCTGGAGGACAGGAAGGGAGAGGCGACGGTCGCGATTTCTTTGCCGCTCAAGAGCCTCAAGAAGGGAACTTATACTCTCCAGATTCATGTGCGCGACACGATCGCCGACACGAATCTCTTCGAGCGCGTTCCGATCGTCATCAAGTAGAATTCCGCGGGCAGGCTACCCGAACTCGGAATCACTGATGGCGAAACCAGCAGATTCTGAGATCGGGAAGCCCGTCCACGAAATTAATGTATGCCGCGGAACTTGGATTGAAGAATGGCGATTTTTTCCTGCAGGGTGGGCTCCGGCGCTATTGGCTCCTGAGGTGCGGGCTCGACGCAAGCCTCTATTTCGCTGTAACCATCCAGGTGCCGGCCTGCCCTGGATCCAGCCGGCCCGAGCCGAAATGACGTTTCTTCTCCCAACCGTCGCCGTGGTGTTGGCGCCAGTCCGCAAGGCTCGCGTACGCCCGGACTACTCACACCGGATTACCTGGATCGGGTCTATCCGAGTAGCGCGGCGCGATGGTATGTAGCAGGCGGCCAGTGCTACGGCGGCCATGAGTGCCGCAAGGCCGGCGAAAATGGCCGGATCCGTCGGAGGCACCCCGAAAAGCAGACTGGAAATGAAGCGCGTGAGTCCGACGGCGCCCGCCAGCCCGAGAACAATTCCCACGGCTGCTGGTGTCATTCCCAAGCCCAGCACAAGCCCGAGAATATCGTGGGACTGCGCGCCAAGGGCCATGCGCACGCCGATCTCCTGCGTTCGCTGACTCACTGAAAACGAGATGACTCCGTAAACCCCGCCCGCCGCGATTGCTGTTGCCAGAACTCCAAACAGTCCAAAGACCAGCATGTAGAATCGCGGCGCAGCAAGCTCGCGCGCGTACTCCTGCTCCATTGTCTTAATAACGACCGGAAGAGTCTCGTCCAGTGCCCGCATTCTGCTTCTGACGGCGGAAGCAAGACTGGTGGGATCTGTGCGTGCGCGGAGTACCAATCTCATATCCGGGACTGGATGCAGTCGAAATGGCAAGTAGACAACTGGAAGAAAATCACTCCTTAAACCATTATACCTCAGGTCTTCTATAACCCCCACAATCTCGCAGCTTCGGTTGGCAAGCCATGCGCGCTTACCCACGGGCGACTCATCCGGCCAGAGGTGGCGCGCCATGGTTTGGCTGATCACTAAGCCGGGTAGGGAGCTGCGCGAGTCCCGTTCGTCTTGAAATCGTCCCTTCACGAGGCGGAAGCCCAATGTTCGAAAATAGGCCGGGGTAACTCTTACCAGCAATGCCGCAAACGTCCCAGGGGGTGCTCCAAATCCTGGGATAGTATTGTCGGCTTCGGACAAGCCGGGGGGCTTTTCGTCAAATGTCAAGCCGGTCGCCGACTCATCGTCTTTCAGTGGCAAGCTTGAAGTGAGAGCCGCCGCTTCCACTCCCGGGAGAGCCTGCAAATCTGCCAGCAGTCGCAGGTAAAAGCCTTCCCACTGTGCAGGTGACGCGTATCTTGGAGGCAGAGAAAGCGTAGCGGTCAACAGCTTATCTCGGTCAAAGCCCAACGGCACGTTCTGCAAACGCAAGAAGCTGCTCATCAGCAACCCGGCGCCGATAAGCAGGAGCATGGCAAGGCTGATTTCTGAAATAATCAGCAGATTCAGCGACCGGAGCTTTGTTCTTCCAGGCAATCTCTGAGAGTGGCCCTTCAGCGTATCCTGGATTCCCAGTTTCAGTACTCTTCGGATAGGCATGATCCCGAAGAAGAGGCCGGTCGTCAGGGAAAGACCTAACGCGAAACCCAGCACCTCGATATTAAGACTGATTTTCTCCAGCTGGGGGATTTCGGGTGGCCGGAGGTCCTTTAATACCTCCACGCCGAAGACCGACAGCAGAATCCCCAGACCGCCGCCCATGAGACTCAAGAGCATGCACTCGACCAACAGCTGGCGTACGAGGCGGCGCGATCCTGCCCCCAGAGCAACGCGGACCGCAAACTCCTTCTGCCTTTGAGTTACCCTCGTGAGCAGAAGGTTTGCCACGTTGGCACAGGCGATAAACAGGACTAAACCTGCGGCCCCCAGCAGCACCAGCATTGTCGTCCGGACGTTTGCCACCGTTAACTCAAGGAGGGACTGCAATTGCACGCCCTGCGTCGCGCCCGAACTCAGTCCGCCATCTTTGGCCAGGGAGCTCATGACCGCTTGCGCTCGTTCAATGGAAATTCCGGGCCGAAGACGTGCGATTGTCAGGAATACCCGGCTGCGAGGTTGTGCTTTCAGTTGCAAAGGAACGAATAGCGATGGAACCAATGAGTGCCTGTCGCCGGAAGGAAACTCAAAGTCAGGCGGCGTGATCCCGATGATAGTATAGTTGGTAGCATCGAGACGAATGGTTTCGCCAACGACATCCTCCCTCCCTGCAAAACGGCCCTTCCAGAGGCTGTGGCTGAGAATTACGACCGGCGGGCTGCCCGGCCCATCCTCATCAGAGGAGAACGCTCTCCCCAACTGGGGACGCACCTGGAGCAGGTCGAATAGATTGACGGTGACCGCTGCGCCCCTCAGGAACTCAGGTTCTCCGGCGCCGAGGATTGTAAAGGACTGAAGACTGTATTGAGCGAGATCCATGAGGACCGGGTTGTTTTCCCTCCACGCGAGGAGGTTTGACACGCCGACTCCCCAATGATTGATGAGCTTCCCATCCCAGAGAATCTTTTCGTTGACCCGCACAAGTCGTTCGGAATTTGGAAAAGGAAGGGCTCGGAAAAGAGTGGCTTGAAGCACGCTGTACACGGTCGTGGTGGAGCTTATGCCCAGCGCAAGCAATAAGAGGGCTATGAGGGTAAATCCGCGTGATTTGACCAGCGTCCGAACGCCGTAGCGCAGGTCCTGGCGTAACTTGTCAAGCCACCTGATTCCACGCGCGTCCCGGCACTCTTCCTTGTGCTGCTCAATGCCTCCCAGATCCCGCAGGGACGCAAAGCGAGCATCTTTCGGAGACATCCCTTCTGAGATGTGCTCTCCGGTGAGGTTTTCGAGGTGGAAACGAAGCTCGTCGTCCAGTCCGTCCTCTATCTTGCCTTTGCGGAACAACGACCGGAGCCGGAGCGGCAGTTTGTAGGTCCAGCGGGCCATGTTTCGCCTCCCTTTAAGGTGTATCCAGCACCAGGTCGATGGCCGAAGAGAGCCTGTTCCAGTTTGCACGCTCCTGATTCAGATACTTTCGGCCCGCAGGCGTCACCGAGTAATACTTGGCACGACGATTGTTTGCAGATTCGCCCCACTTTGCGGTGATCCATCCCTGCTGTTCGAGGCGGTGGAGGGCGGGGTAAAGCGCTCCCTGATTCACCTGGAGCACATCTTTCGAAACCATCCGGATGCGCTGCGCGATGCCCCAGCCATGCATGGGTTCAAGTGCAATGGATTTCAGGATCAGAAGATCCAACGTGCCCTGGACAAGGTCGGTAGGTTTACCCATTTGCTCTCCTCTAGATGATTGACAAGACCAATATCGTCCCGTTCTTGTCAATAGTCAAGGGGAAATTGAAGATGTGGGTGGTTTGGGTCTGACCACGCGAAATAGTTGCTCAATTTATGGATGACTCCGTTTGAAGGTAATAAAAGGGGCTTTACGAAGAGATTATGAGCCTCTTTTCTGCTTCTAAGCTGTGTGAGAATTTCGAGCGACGAATAGACGAGGCGACCAGAGCTGTATTCCCGATCGGCGAAGGGACTTGGACAGAGAGCATAGCCGTTGGGACCAAGACATTTCTGTTGGAGATAGCCTGCAAATTTGGGTGGAGGAAGCTACAGCAGATAAACAGGACAGAAAACGGTTCCTGGATTCGCACATGTATGCTTAATATTGACATCCTTATGCGACACTTGTATTCTCAAGCGCATGGTGAGGACAACTTTGATCCTGGAAGATTCGTCTCTCGAGGGGATCCGAGATCTTGCTCGGAAACAGGGCAAGACCCTGTCCCAGGTAGCCAATGAGCTCATGGTGGAAGGGCTTCAGCGCCGCAAAACTAAACGGCGCCCGAACTTCAAGCTCCCCACGTTCTCCATGGGAAAGCCCAGACTCAATCTGGGTGACCGCAATGCGCTTGAAGCGCTCATGGATTCCTGATGGCGGGAATCATCGACACCAACATTCTGCTGTATGCAGCCAATCGGGACGCTGAAGAGCAACCGGCGGCCGCCTCGTTTCTGTATGCCGCCGCCGATTCTGCTGAGCCGTGGTTCTTGACGGAAGGCATCGTGTATGAATTCCTAAGGGTGTCCACGCATCCGAAAGTCTTTCGGCGTCCGCTCACATGGCGCGAAGCGCTCAGTTTTCTCAAGCCATTCCTGAACAACTCAAATTTCCTGATCCTCGCCGCGGAAGAACGTCACTGGACTCTGCTTGAGGCAATTCTCGGGAAACTCACCCATCCTGCGGGGAATCTGTTTTTCGATATTCGGACAGCCGCTCTGATGCATGAGCACGGGGTGCGCGAGATCTACACTACCGATACCGATTTTCTCCAATTCCCGGACATCAAGGTGATCAACCCGTTGCGAATTTCGGGTTAAGCAGAAAACGAAGGACGAGTTCCCCTGTCGATCGCAGGTCTGTTCGAGGCCGGAATGTTTCCCCCTAACATTCCGTAGGCAGGCTGAACAATTTCGGAATTAATGTATGCCGCGGAACTTGGATTGAAGAATGGCG
>JBEKIX010000119.1:0-8143 GCA_050011535.1 Acidobacteriota bacterium | reverse complement strand
GTACCCTGGAAGAACGCGCGCGGTTCAATTTTGACGAACCAGGCGCCCTGGATCACGACCTTTTTCTCCGGCATGTGCGGGAGCTGAAGAGTGGCAAGGAAGTCGCGCGCCCGGTGTATGACTTTGCGATCCACACGAGAACGAAAGGCCTGCAGCCAATGCAGCCGTCCAGGTTTGTCGTCGTGGAAGGATTGTTTGTTCTCTATTGGCAGGACGTGCGCTCCCTGTTTGACACAAAGGTCTTCGTGGATTTGTCCGACGAACCCTGCCTGCAGCGCAGGATTTTCCGCGATGTGCGCGAGCGCGGACGCACTCCAGAGTCCGTTCGGCGCCAGTTTGCGGAAACCGTGCAGCCCATGGCGGCGCTTCATGTTCATCCGACCCTGGCGTTCGCCGACCTGGTAATCGCCGGAGATAACCCGATTCAGCATTCAGTGGAACTGGTCGTAACGCATATCAAACAAAAAGTGCGGAGTGCCGAGTATCGGGCAAAGACATAAACGCGATGCCGACCTCTCCGCTCCGTTCGACTCAGCACTCGGTACTGCCAGGAGTCCCTCCTAATTCTCGGAAGGGCTCCCAGCCAGTTTGGCGAGGTTCGGTTCGAAGCAGCGGCGGCAACGGGCCTCGTACATTCCTCCGGCGCCCACGACGATCAGCTCATTGCTGGCAACGAGGCGCTGCGTGTGCTTGGCGGGATTCCCGCACTGAATGCAGATTGCAAGCGTCTTGGTGATTTCATCGGCCACCGCCAGCAGCTCTGGTATCGGATGAAAGGGACGTCCCAGGTAATCGGTGTCGAGCCCGGCAATAATGATGCGTTTGCCGATGTCTGCGAGCCGCACGACCAGATCCACCAGTTCCTGTCCGAGGAATTGAGCCTCATCGATGCCGATCACCTCCGTCCGCCGGTCGAGCGCCGCTTCGAGTTCAGCCGCATCCTTGACGCTCGCGGAACGAATCTTGAGTTCACTGTGCGAGACAATGTGGTCCTCGGCAAAGCGCTGATCGATCGCGGGCTTGAAAATCTGCACCCGCTGGCGGGCGATCTCGGCGCGGCGCAACCGGCGGATCAGCTCCTCACTCTTGCCGCTGAACATGGGACCGCAAACCACCTCAATCCAACCCAGATTTCCCTTTGCGAAATTCATGATTGCACCTCGATAACAGAAGCATGGCGCAGCACCCGAAAACGATCGCAGGATGCGCGCACTTATTCCTCCAGGAAGGGTATTTGTAACGCGGGAGCGCCGCGCGGAGCAAGCCGGAAATGAAGGCAGATGCATTTCAGCTACTGCGACGAGTCCCCGACAGCATTGACAAAGCCGATCATACTGCTTACGCTGAAATTCTTTTCCGATGGAGTATCGAATGGAACTCTTGGATGTGAATCGCAGCATAGTGCTGATCATCGATCTTCAGGGCAAATTAATGGAGATGATCGAACGTCCCAGGCTGGTCGTGGCCGCGACGAAAAGGCTATTGAAACTGGCGGACTTGTTCCAAGTGCCCGTAGTGCTGACGGAACAGTACGCGCGCGGATTGGGCGCGACACATCCAGAAGTCCGGGCCGCCTTCGATTCCCTGACAACCCGCAAGCGTTACCTAGACAAAACCAGCTTCGGTTGCTGCGGCGATCCCGGCTTCGAGAGACTCCTCCAGGAAGTGAGGCCCGAACTGAATCCGCCACGGCGCCAACTGGTCGTCGCTGGGATTGAAGCTCACATCTGCGTGATGCAGACCGTGCTGGAACTCCTGAAACAAGGAAGCGAGGTACATCTCTGTTGGGAATGCATCAGCGGACGCGGCGCGGAGTATCGCCGTCATGCGCTCGATCGCATGGCTCAGGCCGGCGCGGTGCTTACCAATCACGAGTCTGTGGCATTCGAATGGGCGCGCGACAAGAATCACGCGCACTTCAAGGCTGTGAACGCCTTGTTCAGAGAAGGCCAGCTCACGTAATATCCGGCGTGAAATTCCCGTCAAAAATCTACTAAATTCTCTTGAAGAATGCTCCGGTACGTGATGAGCGTCAGAAATTAATGCGGAATTCATTGGATCCCCCACGACTCTGGTGTAGAATCCTGCCGAATCGCAGCGAAGTTCTGACGATTTGGCTTGCCGCAGCCGGGTCTGACCATGGCGCAAGGGAAAGCTGTTTATTGGCAGCATGCCGAGGCTCCGCGCGCGGCTGAGAAGCATCGAAACGCATTTTTGAGGGATTCAAAACCAGCGCAGCCGTTGAGTGTGACTCAGGAAGAGAACCTGGCTCTTCCAGCCGCAAGGTGCACCGCGCAAGTCACTCCGTAACCGCTGGTGTATGACCATTTATTGGAGGCAATCGATGAGAATCAGCGGGGTTTGTGCACGAATCATACAGTGCCTTTTGGCGTTGTCGCTAGTTACAGTTCTAGCGGGCAGTGCGCTGGCGCAGTCCACTACGGAAGGCGCCATCAGGGGAACTGTGTATGACGCGAGCGGCAAGGTTGTGCCCAACGCGACGGTCACAGTGAAAAACAATGGAACGAATGCGACGCAGACAGTAACGACGGACGCTTCGGGCTACTTCCGAATTCCTCAGTTGCGGCCGGCCGAGTACACGGTCACGATTACAGCGACCGGCTTTACGACATACTCAGCTTCTCCGGTCACCGTACAGGTCGGTACTTCTACAGAGCTTTCGCCTCATTTGCAGGTCGGCGGAATAACAACGACCGTTGAGGTAACCTCGGAACTGCCGCAAGTCAACACATCGACGATGGATTTTGCTCCGGTGGTCAACCAGGTGGCGATTCAAAATCTGCCGATCAATGGCGGGCGCTGGTCCGACTTCGCGCTGATGACCCCCGGCGTGGTTAATGACGCGAGCGGTTTCGGCTTGCTGAGCTTCAGGGGAATCAGCACGCTCCTGAACAACAACACCATTGACGGCGCCGACAACAATCAGGCGTTCTTCTCCGAAGAACGCGGCCGTACACGCGCGGGGTATTCGAGCGCGAAGGCGGCGGTGCAGGAGTTTCAGGTCAACACTTCCAACTATTCCGCTGAATACGGCCGGTCGGCGGGCGGCGTTGTCAACACGGTGAGCAAGAGCGGCAGCAACACGCTTCACGGCGAGGCCTACATCAACGACCGCGACAACGCCTGGGGATCGATGAACCCATTTACCTTGCTGACGCAGCAGACCTCTCCGGGAATTTTTCAGTCTCTTCCCTACAAGCCAGAGGATGTTCGCAAGATCGGCGGCTTCGCCATAGGCGGCCCGATTATCAAGGACAAGCTGTTCTTCTTCCTGGCATGGGACGATTATCACAGGAATTTCCCCGGCACTTCGCTACCCGGTAGCCCAGCCGCATTTTACGCGACGCCGCAGGCCGACCTTACCAATTTCGGCGGATCGTGCAGCAGCTTGAATACGGCAAGCTTCTCGTCTCTTACGAATGGGTCCAATATTCTGACCGCGACCCAGGGCGCATGCAACCTAATGACGCGCCTTGGCTTGGCTGATTATCCGACGGCAGTTGCGAAATACAATGCCGGGCTGGCCGGCCTGCTGTCGGAAACGGGTCCGGTACCCCGCACAGGAGATCAGAACATCCTTTTCCCTAAGATCGACTGGACAATCAACTCCAAAAACCATGCTTCGTTCGAACTCAACCGCATGCGCTGGGACTCTCCCGCAGGCATCCAGACCCAGGCGACCAACACCTACGCCATCGACTCCTTCGGCAACGATTACGTGAAGGACACCTGGTTCGTGGGTCAGATTAGCTCTTCCTTGACGACGAATTTGCTCAATGAGGCGCGCTACCAGTGGGGCCGTGACTTCGAGTATGAGTTCGCCCAGAACCCGACGGCATATGAGCAGCAGAACTTCATAAATCCAACCGGTTACTCGAATCCTCTGGGCCTGGCGCCGGATATCTACATCACCAACGGCTTCGACATGGGCGTGGCCACGTTCCTGCAGAGGCCCCATTATCCGGACGAACGCCGGCAGCAGTTCGCCGACACCATGACCTGGATGCATGGGAAGCACAGCCTGAAGTATGGCGTGGATTACACCCACGTGAATGACTTCAGCGAGAACCTGATCTATCAGTATGGGTATTACAGCTTCAGCAGCATCGGCAACTTCCTGACGGATCTGTATGCACCCCAGTACGGCAAGCAGAACGTCGGTTGCAGCGGCAAGCCCTGCTGGTCGAGTTACACACAGTCGTTCGGCCCTCTGGGATCAAACTTCAACACCAACGACGTCGCGTTCTTCATCGAGGATCAGTGGAAGATCCACCCGCGACTGACGGTGAACCTCGGCCTGCGGTATGAGTACGAAATGTTGCCGGATCCGATCAGCACTCTCGTCAATCCGGCAGTACCTCAGACCGGCCAGTTCCCCCACGACAAGAATAACTGGGGCCCGCGCATCGGCATCGCGTGGGATCTGACCGGCGACGGTAAGACTGCTTTGCGCGCAGGATACGGCATCTACTACGGCCGGATCATCAATTCCACCATCTACAATGCCCTGCTCAACACCGGCATGCCTGGCGGGCAATTAACGTATTCATTCACGACATCGACAGCCGGACTTCCGACGTTTCCCCAGATTGTAGCTTCGGCGGCGGTTGCGGGTAAGCCCAATATCGTCTACTTCGATAACGGTTTCCAGGCGCCGACAGTGCACGAGATGGATCTGACCCTGGAACGGGATCTCGGATGGAACACCGTCCTGTCCATTAGCTATCTGGGTAGTCTCGGAAGGAACCTGCCGGATTTCGTGGATCAGAATCTCGCGACTTCAAGCTCGCTCACCTACACGATCGTGGGTTCGGCGGGACCGCTGCCGTTCGGCACCACATTTTCGACTCCCCTGTACAACACGCGGCCCAATTCGAGTTACGGCTCGATGACGAATATCTTCAGCGGAGTCAGTTCCAACTACAACGCCGTCGCCGTTCAACTCAATCGCCGAATGGCAGAACACCTCCAGTTCCAATTCAACTATACGCACGCGAGAGCCCTGGATTACGGGGAGAATGCCCAGACGTTCACCACCGTGAACGCACTGCTCGTGCCCAACAACATCCAGGTGGAATACGGGCCGTCGATCTTCGACGTGCCGCATCGCTTCGTTTTCAACGCGGTGATTGACGCACCCTGGAAGTTCTGCGGCTGGCAGAGTTATTTGCTGAACGGATGGCAGGTCGCTCCGATTTTCCAGGCACAGAGCGGCTTGCCGTACAGCCTGGTCACTAGCGGTACTGCGGGATTCGGAGGCGTGAACGGCTCCAACGGACGCAAAGGGCTCCCTATCATCGGCCGCAACAGCTTCCGTTACCCGCGGTTGGAAGACGCAGACCTGCGTATTACGAAGAAGATCAACTTCGGCGAGAGGTACAGTCTTGAGCTGAGGGGAGAGGCGTTCAACCTCTTTAACAGAATCAACGTCACTAACTTGAACAATACGGGCTATATCATCGCCACCAGCGGCACGTATACCAATCCCGGCGGAGGCGCATCGGTCGTTTGCTCCAGCGCCAGTCCCTGCCTCAACTACAATGCTCCGTTTGGCACCGTTACCAGCGCAAACAGCAACTTCGCCTGGTCGACCAGACAGATACAGATTGGACTCCGGTTCGTCTTCTGAGAACCAGAAGCCGGCAACTCACTTCAACAAGCCGAGGCGGCCCTGCGCAAGCGGGCCGCCTCTTTAGTTTTAATCGGTGACCGGGACCATTTGCGCAGGTTCCCTTCAAGAATGGCGTCTGCCTCAGGGACCCAGGGCCCCTAAAACAGACGCTATTCTTGAAGGTCACGGGTCTTGGGCAAGAGACCTCAGCGGCCTTTGGCGCTTGGATGTTGAGATTCCATCTGGCTGAGAACCTTCAGGCTCTGTCGGGCCCAGGCCTGCTCAGGATCCAACGCCAGGGCGCGCTCCAACTCCAATCGACCTTCGTGCAGCTTCCCTGCCCGTGCGAGCGCTACGCCATAGTTGGTGTGGAAACGGGCATCGTCGGGCGCCAATTCCAGGGCGCGCTTAAAAGCAGGCAAGGCATCACCGATCCGACCGGCCTCGAAATACGCGCGTCCCAGGTTGTTATAGCCATCTGCGTATCCCGGAGAGATCTTAACGGTCTGGGAGAAGTAGGCAATGGCTTCGCGGATCTGTCGGCGTGACAAAGCTACCAACCCGAGACCATTGGTAGCCACCTCGTCGTTGGGGGCGTACCGAAGCGCTTGCTCAAACACGCGCTGCGCTTCGTCCAGGCGGCCCAGCGCCAACATGTCCACGCCGCGGGCGACGTGAGCGTCGCCGTTTTGAGGATCCAGCGCCAGCGCTTTTTCAACAAATTCCAACGACCGCGCGGGATTGTGTCGCCAATAGGCAACACCCGCCAGTCCGACCAGAGCGTGGGACATCTGCTCTTTATTCGGTGGTGTCTCCGCTGCAGCCGCGTCATACCCCAGTTGATATTCACGTTCGGCGCCGTCCTGATCGTGCCTCTGCTCCCGTAGAACGTGGCCGAGCCCATTGTGCATCGTTGCTGATTCAGGTGAGGCCTGCACCGTGGCCGAAAACAGGCTGTAGTCACTCTCCCAAACCGCGGTGCGTGCTCGCACCTCGATTGCGCAGACAATAACCAGCCCAGTCACCCCCACGATAGCCACGACTTGGGCTATCCGCTTTGATAGTCGCTTTAGACCTTCCGCGCCACACCATGCTACTAACAGGCAAAACCCCAGCGATGGGATGTACAAATAGCGTTCCGTTAACACATTCTCACCCACGCCCCGAAGGTTGAGCACCGGCAGCAGAGTGAGAAAAACCCAGGCCGCCGCAAAACATGCGATCGGCCAAGTGCGCATACCCTTCAGAATGAAGGCGGCCGCGGCCGCCGTGAACAGGATGGAGGATATGGCTCCTGCTTCCAGCAGGGTCCTGGCGGGCGCGAAAATGTGATAGGCATTCAAACCGATCGGAACGAGCAGCTTAAACCAGTACTCGCCGATGAGTTCAATCGCGCTCATTGCGTACTGAAACGGTGTTAGAACCAATTCGTGCTGCACGGCGGCAAAACGCCCCAGCACCGTAATGCGTATAACGACATAAACCGCGGCAAGCGCGCCATAGGGCGCCGCATAGGCGAGAACGCGTTTCACCCGCTCCTTCCATGGCATGGAAGCGGTATTGACGATGGCATAGGTGACTGTCAGGAACGGGAAAGAGAGCGCCATTTCCTTCCATAACAGGGAGACAAAGAACGCCGCTCCTGAGATGCTTAGCAACAGCGCTTGGGTACGACGAAGAGGCGCGGGCGCACGAAGACCCGCGTTATGAGTACGCCCGTCAGAATGTCTCCCAGGCTGCGATCTCTGCCACGCCAACAGGAAGAAGCAGAAAGCGACAAAATAGAAAAGCGCGCAGCCAAGCTCGTTCAGAGCTGAAATCCATAGAACGGCCTCGCTATGCATGGGGTGCGCGGCAAAAAGCAAACTCGCGCTCAAGGAAACTCCGTACTGGCGGCATAGCAGGAACAGGAACGCGTAGGCCGCCCACCCTGCCAGAACATTGGCGACGAGGCTGACCCAATGAAAGGCCGACGGATCCAAAGCTGCTGCATGCGCCACCAGGCGATATGTCAGCATTTGCAGGGGACGGTAGTAATTGCTCGCACCCTCACCTGCGGCATGCGCGTAACCCCAAACGTCCGTGGTGAAAAGCCGCTGCCAGGCCATATCGCCATGCACGTAAGGATTGCGGGCAATTTGAAATTCGTCGTCCCATACAAAACTGTTGTGCAGCGATCCGATATAGGTCGCGAAGCCGATGAAAGCGATCAGTGCATAAGCCAGGAGGTGGGAGCGCCAGCTCGTTTTTCCCGAGACTGGAGATTTCCCGCGGACCGGGGCAGAGGCGGAATTCCTGGAACTCTTTTGCCGAGCTGCTCTGGTTCCCACTCCTCCTCTTCCCTCCACTCGAGCTGCATCCTGCAGCACTCCAAGTGCAAACTCATCAGAACTTCCGCAGCAGCATCATGCCATAACAATTCACGCAATGTTCGAAAAATGGTGGCTGTCACCGATTTCATTGCGCTATTCTAGCGATCGTGAGCAGCACAGGTCGTTGAGGCAGAAACTC
>JBEKIX010000118.1:0-8452 GCA_050011535.1 Acidobacteriota bacterium | reverse complement strand
CCCTGAGACGGGGACCCAAAACTGTCCGCTATTCCTGCTTGACGCAAGTGAGGCTGAAAGGAATGAAATCTGACCGAGAAGCGGACATTTGTGTGGATTCCTATGTCAGGAGATCTGAAATTAGAAAGGAAATCGGAAGAATCAGCGCGGAATTCAGGACTGGTGAGCATAAATTCCCTATGCCTCCGGTTGGGGTCCTTTTTCATCGGGAAGCAGGGCAAACCCATTCTGGCTCCTGGTTTCTGGCAGAGCCGCAACAAATCGGAATCCGAATCCTAGACGGGAGTCGATTTCGGGGCTGACCCCCGTCGAAAACTTGTCTGTACATTTTCAATAGCGATTGCGCCGGCAACGCCGATACCGACACCGAACCGTTCGCCCATCAAATTCTTGCTGAAGAAAGTGAATTTTCAGATTCTCCATTTCCCCTTGACAGACCAATGATTTTGTATGTTACTAGGTGCACAAAAACTGCGATGAGTCTGTCGGTTCTCGACTGAGACGACAATTCAGCGGGCCGGTTTGCGGAGAGAGTTCCGGGGACCGATCCCGGCGAGTGCCATGAGCCGTGTCCAAGAACCCTGTAAAGAAAAGGTCGGAGCCCGTTAAGTCAGAAAACTTACAAGTCGAAACTCAGGAACCTTCCTCCAGACTCCTTCCATTGCTTCTTCTGCTGCTGGCCGGCAGCGGCTGTGCGGCACTTATCTACGAAATCGTTTGGTTCCAGCTGCTGCAGTTGGTGATCGGGTCATCGGCCGTATCTCTTGGCCTACTGCTGGCAGCCTATATGGCAGGGTTGTGTTTGGGTAGCGCTTTGCTTCCAGGTTTCGTATCCATACGAAAGCACCCCATCGTCGTATACGCGTTCCTGGAATTGGGGATTGCGGCGTTTGGAATCCTTACGCTGCACGTTGTTCCGTGGATCGGGCGCCTTTATGTCACGGAGGCATCGTTCGGCTTAGCTGGATTGATATTGCGGGGCCTAGTTGCGGCCATATGCCTGCTGCCCCCGACCCTACTGATGGGCGGCTCGCTCCCTGCCATCACGCGCTGGATGACGACAACTCCCAAAGGAGTTTCATGGATGGGGTTGCTTTACAGCGCCAATATTGCGGGTGCGGTCGCCGGCTGCCTTCTGGCCGGCTTCTACCTGCTACGTGTCTATGACATGGCCGTGGGGATCTATACCGCTGCTGCCATCAATGTGGCCGTAGGGTTGCTTGGTTTTGCTTTGGCAACGTGTGTGCGCCAGCCGGCAGCCCCGGTAGCTGCAGACCGCGTTAAAGCTGCCGGCCAGATTGAGCGTGCGCCCGGGTCGCTGCTTGTATACCTTGCAATTGCTCTTTCCGGACTGACGGCGCTTGGTGCAGAGGTAGTGTGGACCCGGCTGCTGTCACTGCTGTTGGGCCCAACAGTTTACACTTTTTCAATCATTCTTGCAGTGTTCCTTTTGGGCCTATGGGCCGGCAGCGGTGCCGGGTCGTTCTTGGTTCGCAGAGTCCGGGAACCGCGTTTGGCGCTGGCCGCCTGTCAGATACTACTCGCCGCGGCAATCTCTGCAACCGCCTGGACGCTCGCCAACTCCCTTCCTTACTGGCCGGTCGATCCGTGGCTATCACTCAGTCCCTGGCACAATTTTGATATCGATATAATGCGTTGTGTAAGGACAATTTTTCCAGCAACAGTTTTGTGGGGCGCCAGTTTCCCGCTGGCCTTGGCGGGAGCGGTTGCCGCAGGAGAGGATCCGGCACGGTTGTCCGGAGAAGTATATGCCTGCAATACCGCCGGTTCCCTCGCGGGCGCATTGGCGTTCAGCCTGGTGTTGATCCCCGCCATCGGAACGCGAGGCTCGCAACAGCTGCTGATCTGGATCTCGGCAGCGGGCGCGGCGGTCGCGATTGTGGCGGCCGGCTTTCAATTGAGGAAACGGATGCGGCTGCGAACGGCCATGATGTATACGGTGGCATTCCCCGGTGTTGCTGTGCTCGCGTGGGGGATGTCTCTGGCGGTCTCCGACATTCCATGGCAGGTCATCGCGTATGGACGGCGGGTGGCGCCGATTCTGCGCGGGCTGGATGTCGCCGCCGACCCGCGTCCTTCCAAGCCTCTTTTCATAGGCGAAGGAATCAGCGCATCCGTGGTGATCACCGAACGCGGCGAACAACGGTTTTTTTATGTCAGCGGAAAGTCGGAAGCTTCGTCGGCGTTGCTCGACATGCGCCTGCAACGCATGATGGGACATATACCGGCTCTGTTTCATCCCGCGCCGCGCTCCGTGCTCGTGGTCGGATTTGGCGCAGGAGTCACCGCCGGGTCCTTCGTCCAGTACCCGGATGTCCGGAGCATTGTCATCTGTGAATTGGAACCCATCATTCCACCGGCTTCCAACGAGTTCTTCGGGAATCAAAATTATCATGTCCTCAACGATCGACGCACGCGCCTGATCTATGATGACGCACGGCATTATATCTTCACCAGCCGGGACAAGTTCGACGTTATCACCACCGATCCGATCCACCCGTGGGTGAAGGGGACGTCCTCGCTGTACTCGAAGGAATACTACGAACTCGTGAAGAGCCATCTGAATCCGGGCGGAGTGGCCGCGCAATGGTTGCCGCTTTACGAAAGTGACGAGGAGACGGTCAAAACCGAAATGGCTACCTTCTTCGAGGTATTTCCCGACGCAACCGTATGGAGCAACTACCTGAACGGCGACGGTTACGACTTGGTGCTGCTGGGCCGAACCAGCACATCTCCGCTTAACATCGATGAATTGCAGCGGCGCCTGAGTCGCGTTGATTATTCCGGGGTGTCGGCATCGCTCGCGGAAACCGGATTCACTTCAGCGGCGGATTTGCTGGCGACGTATGCCGGTAGAGCCTCGGACCTGAAACCGATGCTCTCCAACGCCCGGATCAATGAGGACCTGAATATGCGTTTGCAGTACATCGCCGGGATGGGATTGAATTCGGTAATCTCTGCGCAGATTTACCGGAATATTTTACATTATCGCAGGTTCCCTCAAGGTTTGCTGACTGGCCATGGCGAACCAATGAATGCGTTGCGTGAGTTGATTGAGCGGCCGCACCGCACTTTTTAATAGGAACTGATCGCTTCATGCTTACAATTGCATCGGTACTGATTTGTTTGCTTCTGCCGCCCGTCAACACAAAAACGCCGCAGATCATATGTACACTGGGATCGGGAACTTCATCCAACGAGTATAATGCCTACGCGGATCAGAGGCCGACTCCCGATGCGATGGAACTGGCCCGCCGAGTCAGCGCCGCTTTGATTTCAAAGTGCTCGCCGGATTGTCCCGCGCTTGTGATATTCCGCAACCCTACCGCGCCGAATTCGATTTTGCTCGCCGATTCCGACAAGGTAAAGATGGCCTACTCGCCGCAGTTCTTCACCTCAGTGCATGAGAGGTACGGTGACGGGGCCATCATCGCAATCATCGCCCACATGCTTGGGCATGGTATGGATGCCGCTGCGCCGGCCCGCTGGATGAAGAGCATCCCGGCGCCGGAACTGCGCGCTGATGCATGGGCCGGCTGTGTTCTTGCAGAAGCCGGTCTCAGTACATCCGGACTGGCAGCAGCTTTCGCCGCCCTTTCAAGATACCCCTCTCCTTCTCACCCGGGCTGGTCCCAGCGTCTCCCGGCTTTAAGGCTTGGATACACTCAATGTGGCGGAGATGTCGCAAAATTCCCGAAGGGGGCCGGACCGAAGTAAAAGCGAAAACGCCATGGATTTCACGAATTGCCCGGATGCAAAAAACGAATCATAATCCGGGATCATTCGCGAGATTGTCGGCGTTTTGCTTTTAATAGTTGGGGCCGGCCGCTGAATCTCAGCGACCGGCCCCTTGGTAATCGAGGTGAGTCAGTGCAGAGGGCCGTCGCCTAGAAATTAATCCGCGCTACGATCTGGCCGGATCGTGGGCGCGTTCCGGCGCCGTTGAAAGTATTCACAAACCCGTAGCCGGCCGAGAGTGCGCCGAGTGTAGTAGATCCCGGGGCGATCGGGTTGTTAAAGGCTGTCGGGGCAACCGGGTTGCTGAAAATTGGCATGGAGCGGAAGTTACGGTTAAACACGTTATTGAGCTCCAGCCTGACTGAGAATGTCGCCGGGAATTCCTTCCTGCCGATCGGGAATTGCCGTCCCAAGCTGAGAGATTCGGATGGCTGGCGCTGCCACCGGTAATTGTTGAGGTAAGGCGCCTGGGAGGAGAAAGTGCCCGCGGGCGAATCTGTCCAAGCTGCCGGATTCAGCACGAGCTGCTTGGTCGGATCCCAGTTTTTACTGTTGGGGTCAACCAGAAACAGAGGTTGCCCAGGAACACGGTTAAAGTTGGTCGCACCGTTGCCCCAGACGCCGCCGGGGTTGTCCATTCGCATAAGCTGACCAATCAACCCGTTGTTGGACGACGGCACTCCAATCAGGTTGCCATTCTGGTAGCTAAGAACTCCACCCAAACTCCAATCGCGAGCGAGCCCTGAGAGGGCCCTGAACGCTGCACCGGACGCATTCAATTTGGGCGTGATGTAACTGAACGAGATCACAAGCATGAGCGGCTTGCTGAGGGACGAAATCTGCTTGTTGCTCATGCGGTTGTATACGTCATTGGTACGCACCGTCCCAGGCGTAAAGTAGGAGGTATCGGAGTTGGCGCCCAGGATCAGCTCCTTCTGCCATGTGAATGCCGTCTGTAAATCCAAACCATGTGAGAAACGTTTGGTCAGCTTCATCTGCAGGGAATCGTACCAGGTGTCACCTAATGGCGGTCCCAGGAAAGGAGGGACGCCGAGCCACTGTGGATAAGTCCGGAGCGCCTGGCCCAATGAATATGTTGCGGGGAATCCTTTGTACACCGCATCAATGGTGGCTATGGCAGGAGTTCCGGCATTCGTGATTTTTGCCAGTGCGGGGAATTTGGCGGCTATAGCAGAATTGGGGACCATAACGCCTTTGACATTAGTCGCGATGGCTTGGTTTATGAGAAAGCGGTCGGATGAGGTGATGTCAATTCCCGTGGTATCCCCGTACATACGCTCCGCCAGCAGTCCCTGCGGCGTAAGCCCATTGTAATTCTGGGTTGCCAGGAGAGGCGCGGTCCACCAGGCGCCGCGGTTGCCTACGTAACTGGCCTCCAACACTATGTTGCGCGCGATTTCGCGCTGCAGGCCGATGCTCCACTGGATGATGCGGGGCGGCCGGCCGGCGTTATTGGCGATCGAGATGAACGGAGCGGCAGGCGGCCTGACTCCGGGCACGGTTTCGGCGGGATAGTGGTTGCTGAAATCCGGCCAGACCAGGCCGGGCTGGGGATTCCCGGTTTGCAGAGAAATCGCGGACATCCCGTATGACGCTGGAAATAGCTGATACCAATCGGCAACGCTCAAACTGAGCATGGCGTTATTGGGCGCCGTTGAATACATCACACCTGCGCCCGCCCGGAGGACTGTCTTGGAATTGATCTGATAGGCAAGTCCCAGGCGCGGCCCGAAGGCAAACTTGTAGGTTTGCCCAAACCTGCAATTGCAGGTAGCCTCGTAATCCATTTTACCCGGCAGCCCCAGGCTGGCTCCGGCCGGAACGATTAATGAATTGACCTCTCCGAAGTTGGCACTCTGCATACGGCCATACTGTTCGCGTAACAGTGTCTGCAAGTCATAACGCAAGCCATAATCCAGCGTCAGCCTGCGAGCGACCTTCCACGAGTCCTGGAGGTACAGGCCTAAGGAGTGGTTGCCGAGCCGCGTGTCCGTTATCTGGGAATAGTTTATACTGGATGTGGTACCCAGCAGGAAACTGGCATAGGGGAAGCCGGTCGTGCTGTTGAATCCTTGGCCAGTTTCCCAGGTATTCGATGTCTGCTGCGCGCTAAAGTTCTCAATGCCGCCTGCGCGGGAGTAGTTCGTTATGGGAAGGCCCTCGAGCATCAATTCGCCACCCGCCTTGATGGTGTGGTTTCCTTTGACCCAAGTCAGGCTGGCATTCGAGGTAGGCTTGATATCCTTCTGGATCCGGGAAGGATAGTAAGGGCCGAGGGATATGCTGAGGCCGCCTGTATTACCTACGCCCGTGCCCACGGTGGTATACGGGAAAATAGAAGCCACGAATTCGTTGGTAAACCCTAGTTGGCTCTGGTCGTAGGTTTTAAATTGCCCCGGAGTTGTGGTGTACATCAACCCAACGCCTGCATGAAAAAGCAATGTCGGCCGTAGCGTCACGTCGACATTAATGCGGGAGGTATAGGAATGGTTGTTCGTCGGAGCTACGCCCGACCACACATAATTCTGAGTGCCGGTGTTGCCGGGGGACGTTGCAATATTCTCGGAAAAGAACCCCGACAGCTTGACCTTCGGGCTGAGGTTGTAGTCGATCTTGGCCGTAGGAATGGTCCTGTGGTTGAAGTTGGAGTATGCCGGAACGGCAAAGTTGTTCGTGAGGTTGGCCGCATTGACTCCTCGCGGCTGCGGCAAAAGGCCCTGCATCTTCACAGCGACGGGATCAAATGGCGCGTAATTGGCGTTGCCCGGAGTCGTACAGATGACGTTCATATGCAGGCCGTCGCAACCCATGAACGGATTCCGCACGGTTGTACCATTAGGTCCGGGAGATGTATTGAAAGGATTGAAAATCTCGTTCTGGTAAAGCGTCCTCCCCAGTGGATCCGTGACAGCCTTGCCGCCAACTGTCAGGGGCGCTGGTTTTGTTCCAAGGGCTGCGCTGAAGTCTCCGGCCATGTAAGCCGCGGTAGGCACAGTGAGGAAAGAAGCGCCATCGATGTAGCTCAGCGTTTCGCGGAACTGCTCGAATGTGAAGAAGAAGAAGGTCTTGTCACGGCCGTCATAGACTTTCGGGATATAGATCGGCCCGCCAAACGTGAATCCGTAATCGTTGCGGCGCTGCCTGTTCTGGATATGCGCTCCGGTCCCGTCGTTAGTATACGGCGTGCCTGCGTTATACGCCTCATTCACATTGTAATCATAAGCGCTGCCGTGGATGCGGTTAGCGCCTGACTTCATGGTGTAATTGATGTACCCGCCGCCCGCCTGCCCGTACTCTGCGGCAAAATTGCTGGTCTGGATCGAAACCTCCTGGATCGCATCCAGGCCCGACTGGTTGGTCTGGTTGACCTCGCGCCACATCCCGCTGGTGGCATCCTGGCCTTCAATGCGGATCGTTTGGGAACTGGAAGGCATTCCGTTGATCCGAAGCGTGTTATCGTTCGCAAATTGGGCGCCCGGCAGCAGGGTGATAACCTGCAACGGATTCCGGATGTTGCCGAAGCCCGCGGCCCCCCCTATTGAGAGCAAGGGAATTGAGTCTGCTCTGTCGTAGCTTACGTTGTGGCTCAGTTCACCGCTTTCGGTTTTGAGCAGGGGAGATTCAGCCTCAACCGTTACAACCTCGCTGAGTTGCCCTACCTCGAGAGCGACATCGATGCGTACGACTTGCGCCACGGAAACGATAATGCCAGGCCGGACATATTTCTTAAATCCGGTCATAGTCGCTGTCAACTCGTACGTACCGGCCGGCAGTAGGGCCAAAGTGAAATTTCCGGTGGCCGTGCTTGCAGCTTGATACTCGGCACCGCTCTGGGTGTTTTTTGCCGTAACTGCGGTGCCACCAATCATGGCGCCTGTTGGGTCCGCTATTGTGCCCGTTATAGTGCCGCGGTCGGTTTGAGCGAACGCCGCACTTATCGTCAGAAGCAAACAAAGTGAGCATAAAATTGGTCGCATACGAGAAAACCTCCTCGTGAGGGTTAGTTAGATGGAAGCATCGCCTCCGGCTTGGCCGGATTGAATAGCTTGTGACTGGGCAAATTCCACTAGGATAGAAGAAACCAAAGGCCAAGACCTAAATTTCGCCTAACTCCTGTCGTGGCGCAATTAGCAGCCATAATATAAAAAGAGTCACAGGCTAGCAATCCGGTAAAGCCAATCACACACTCGTGGAATTCCCTTCACCACCAAGAGCCAGGGATTCAACATTCCTGCACAAAGCCAGTGCCGGAAAACTCAAATTTCGTAACGCTTGTTCTCTTCGCCAACAGCAGTTCAGGGGAAACAAAAAACCAAAAGGATCTTTGAACTCATTAATCTATAAAAAGCCCCTTTTGTCAAGTAGGTTCTTTATCTATGACTTTTTTGTTTTTCTGCAAGATAAATCAAGCGGCGACATTTTTACGAAAGAGTTCGGGAAATGCAACGTCCCTGAGACATAGGGATGCTGCCATGATTTGTTTCCCACGATCTGTCACTCTCCATCGGCGTGAGCGAGGAATCTTGACGATTGATTTGTGGGTATGAAAGCGGATTTATAAGCATTTCTATTCTGAGGGACAAGAGGAGATCTGAGAAATCCTGGAGGAATCAGGAAGGAAACAGGAAGAATCGGAGCGAAAAACAGGGCCGGTAGGGATTGGACGAGAGAT
>JBEKIX010000117.1:0-8842 GCA_050011535.1 Acidobacteriota bacterium | reverse complement strand
CTCTCCAAGGACAAGACCTCGATCGTGTACAACGAATTCCTCACCATCGCCGGCATCCCGCCCGAAACCCACGAATACCGCCTCGGCAACCGCTCCGCGCTGGAATGGGTGATCGACCAGTACCAGGTGAGCACCGACAAGCGCAGCGGCATCACCAACGACCCGAACCGCCTGGACGATCCCGAATACATCATCCGGCTCATCGGCCAGGTCATCACCGTGAGCCTGGAAACGGTAAAGACCGTGAACAACTTGCCGCCACTCGAGACAGAGCAGCACGGAAAAGGGGCGTGATTTTCGGATCCACCACGCCTGCGCCGCCGATCAGACACAGACGGTGCTTCTTGACCTTTCGAGTCCTTGTGTGTACGTTCTAGTCAAATGAAGAATCTGGAGATCGCGCTTCATACAGCAGGCAGGCTCAAGTCGGCGGGAGCGGAACTCGTGTATCTGTTTGGCTCCGTAGCCGAGGGCTGCGCGCACCCCCTGAGTGATCTCGATTTCGGGATTGTCTTCCGAGACCCGGGGAAAGCCAGTTCCAATTCGTTCGCCGTCTATAACGAACTGTACGACATCCTGACCGATGCCTTCCCGGGCACGGCCGTTGATATCGTCTTTCTGCAAATGGCCGGCCTGGAAGTCTGTTCCGACGCCATTGGGCATGGACGTCTTCTCTTTGCTTCTTCCGAGGACGCTCGATACGAATTCGAAGAGCGAGTCATGATCCTGTACGCCGATTTCAAACCACATCTCGATAATTTCAACGAGGCGGTGCTGCAAAGGATCTGAGATATGGCGCCACAACCGATCAAGAGTCAGTCGATCATTCCCCGGCTCGACGGCATAGCCAGAGATAGGCTGATGCTCCAAAAACTAGGGGAGTTGCCCGACGCGGAGTTTGCGAAGGAAGAAAACTTTGTGTGCGCGCAATTCTATCTGCGCAGGGCGCTTGAAGGAGTCTTTCACATCGGCAGCCACATACTCTCCCGCATCCCCGGAGGCCGGGTGACGGAATACAAGGCCATTGCGCTCAAGTTAGGGGAAATCGGGATCGTGCATCAAGAATTTGCCAACAAGGGCTTAAAAGCAATGGCAGGCTACCGCAACCGGCTCACGCATTTCTATGCCGACGTGAATCCGGCGGAGCTGCATCGGATCCTCAGGCACGACCTCGCCGATTTCGACACCTTCGCCGCCGCGATCAAGGCGCTTCTCGAGCACCCGGAGTCTCTCGGCCTTGTCGTCGAGTGAGCCGTCATGCCCGCGCAAGAGCACGCCGTCCTCTCTGATTTCCTCTTGATCAGCCTACTAATGGTCGATTTCAGCTCTCCGGCGCGCGAGCCCACTTACGGAATGGGATTTCATCTCCGGAACGCAGAGATTGGATTTTCGAAAACGGCTGACTTCCCAAGCTCGGCCTCGATTTCCACAAGCCGGTTGTACTTGGCGATCCGCTCGCCGCGGCAGGCGGAGCCGCTCTTGATCTGGCCTCCACCCATGGCGACGGCGAAGTCGGCCATAAAAGTGTCTTCGGTTTCGCCGGAACGGTGGGAGATGACAAATCCCCACCCTACCTGACGACATAACTGGATCGCCTCAATGGTTTCTGTGACCGTGCCAATCTGGTTCAGTTTTATGAGCACTGCGTTGGTGGATTTCTCGGCGATTCCTCGCGCAATGAAGCGGGTGTTGGTGACATAGAGGTCGTCGCCGACGATTTGGATCCGCGACCCCAACTTATCCGTGTGCTCGCGAAACCCAACCCAGTCGTTCTCCGCCAGGCCGTCCTCGATCGAGACAATGGGATACTTATCAATCCAAGATTGATAGAGAGCGGTCATTTCCGTGCTGGTCTTTTTCCCCTGACGCGACTTCGAGAGGTTGTAAGCGCCGTCTTCGAAAAACGAACTGGCCGCCGGATCGAGAGCGATGGCAATATCTTCGCCCGGCTTATAGCCGGCACTAATAATGGCTTTTACAATTAGCTCGCAAGCCTCTTCATTACTTTTCAGGTTGGGCGCAAATCCTCCCTCATCGCCGACTGCAGTGACATCGCCACGACCCTTGAGGATCTTCTTTAAGGAATGGAAGGCTTCGGCGCAGTAGCGCAGCGCCTCGGCGAAGCTCGGCGCGCCGATGGGCATTACCATGAATTCCTGAAAATCGACGCTATTGTCGGCATGCTTGCCGCCATTCAGGATGTTCATCATCGGAACGGGAATGCGCACAGCACCTGGACCTCCCAGGTAGGAGTATAGCGGAAGACCACAGGTTGCCGCCGCCGCCCTGGCAACTGCCATGGAAACACCAAGAATGGCATTGGCGCCGAGCCGGCTTTTATTGGGAGTGCCGTCAAGCTCGATCATCTTATGGTCAATCGCGGCCTGCCGGACAGGGTCCATCCCTATCAGTTCAGGAGCGATCGTATCGGTGACATTGGCGATGGCTCTCAACACGCCTTTTCCGCAATACCGGTTCGGATCGCCGTCGCGCAGTTCGCAGGCTTCGTTCTCTCCCGTGGAAGCCCCGGAAGGGACGGAAGCGCTGGTGACCGTTCCGTTATCCAGTGCTACCAAGACCTTCACGGTGGGATTGCCGCGAGAGTCCAGGATTTCCAATGCTCGAACCGAAACAATTTTGGGATTCATGATTTCTCCTCTGTGGTCGTGAAAGATTCTGATAAGGACTGATGCGAACCCAGTGACTCGATTTCTAAGATTGCGGATCTGATGCCTTCGACTTCGGATTGCGTTCTGGAGAGCAGGGATTCCACCGTCGAAATCTGCTCGCGGATACTTTTTTCGGCTTCTCTCTGAATCGTCTGAATCGCGGCATTGATTCTCTCCGTCCACTGCGAAGCCACGCGCGCCAGGTTTTTCTCGACCTCGTCAGGAATTCGCTTCAGAAAATGCCTGTCCGCCCACGAGCGGAACACGCTCATGGGAATGATGAACCAGAGCAAGTCGGTGTTGAACATAAACAGAGTGGCGAGGCGAATGTCCGGAGCAGCCGGCTTCCTCAACTCAATATCGAATGGCTCGACGGTGAGGTGCATTCTCAATGCCTGGAAAATGTTGGCGGCCAGGCGGTCGCGAAATCCTTGAACGGCGCGCGCCAGCGTCTCCTGGGCCTTCTCGAGCGGGATGCAGAACAACGGGCCCTCTCGAAGCGATATCTCCTTCATCTCTCTCGCGAGCGCTTCGTCAAGCCATTGCTCGTATGCTCGGCTGAGTTTCCAGAGATTTGCCTTCAACCCGGACAGCTTGAATTGCAGTTCCCGCGTCAAGCGCCTCTCGATGTCGGCATAGAGTTCCGCCATGCGCTTCATGATCCACGGGCGGGTTTGGCTGGCGCACTCGCGCGCCAGCGCCTGCAACTCCATGCGGATCGATTCGTAGCTCGTTTTTTCGTTCAGGATCAGGCTCTTCAGGCGGGAACGATCCGCATCGGCCCGTTCCGCCGCCGCGAGCGCCAGGGCAAGATACTCTTTCGTGCGCTTGAGCAGAGCGTCGAACTTGAAACGAACAATGTCGGCCCGCTCGGTATCGCGGTTCTCCAGCAATGGACGTAGCAACTCCTGATCTAATTTCGAGTTCAATGCTGCATACGCCGGACGAATGGAAAACGGGCATATACGGAACTCGACGCCGAATTCCCTACGCAGTTGCTCGTGAATGAAGGCGGTGACCTCGTTTCTCCCGGTCTCCGACAAAAGATCCACCTTGGTCAGAACGACTGCAATCTTGGGAGTGTAGCTCCGCAAAGTCCGGATGAGCGCGACGTCTTGCATGGATAGGGGCGGATCGACGTTGATCGTAACCAGTGCCAGCCCCACTTTGGGCAGCCAACCGAGAGCGGCGTCCGTATTATGCTGGAAGACGCTGTCCAGGCCCGGCGTGTCTACGAACTGGAGGCCCTGATAAGGCTCCAACGTCGGCAACTCCACCGTAACCGCGGCAACCCTTTTTGTGTTCTGGCGATTCTCAGCTTCAGAAACATAGGACGTAACCGCAGCGACGGGAACTTTTTCCGTCCGGCCGTCCGAATATCGAACCATCGCCTGTTCCTGCGGGCCGTAGCGAAGCCGCGTTATGACGGCGGTCACCGGGGTCACGCCTACCGGTAGGACGTTTCTCTCCGCGAGAAGGTTCAGAAGCGAACTCTTGCCCGCTTTGAAGCGCCCAAAGATGCCGACATCGATCAGGCCCCTTTCCTCCAGCAGGGCGCCGCACGCTTCCAGGTGTGGATCGATCGCCGCTATCCGATACTGTGTCCGGATCGCCCGGACGCGGTCGATTGCGGTCGAGAGGAACTGCTGCGATGCAACTGCGGCGCTTTTGCCGACCATCAGATTTTTGTATCCTAGGAATAGCGAATTGCGCCCAAAACAAAAAACCCACCTGAATCTCTCCAGGCGGGTCTCTTCGAATTAAGATTACTGGCCCCTACCTGGATCTTCCTTTGAGGTAGGAGTTATCAGGCCGGACCGGCCGGTTACGGCGAACTCCATCGCCAATAGCGGATTAATGATACCAATGCCAGGTAGCAGGCGCAAGGTGGTTGCCTTTGTGCTGTTTGGCTTTGTGGGCTCCCAACTCGTAGATGGCGGCAGGCAACAGCCTACAGGCGCAAATTCGCGATCGAGCAGTTCGTGCACACCTAAACCGCCACGCACATTGACTCCTTAGCAGGCTGACGTTAGAATACCAAACAGGCGATGGAGTTCGCCTTTAAATATCTCCACGATACGCTGAGATTGATGACTCCTACTGGAACAACCGCCCGGTAGGAGTTTTTTTGTGGCTGCCGGGCCGGAAAGATAGGAGATAGGCCATGTTTACGGCAGTCTTGACGTCTGTATCAGAACTTCCTCTGGTTGGGCCGGTCTTCTTGCCATACCTCCATTTTGGGAGACTTGGGGTCGATCAATGACCGGACTGAACCACAATCACAAACGGAGAATCCTCTCATCGCTTGAGTACGCGGACAAGTTGCTGGAGGAATGTTTGCACACTCCGGCGCCGGGCAGGCGTCCCTTGTTTTCAGGATATGTCCAGGACCTGTCGCCGTCGGAATCTCATTGGGTTGAGAGTTATGCGGATAAAATCCGCGAGCAAATGTCGCGGCTTCTGGAAAGATGCGGAATTGAGGCCCCTCCACTGACGACCCTGCGCAGCTGGAAGCTTCGAACTGGCCTGATCTCACTCGACATCGCGCTCGAAGACATCCACCCGGATCAAATGCGCGGCTATGGTGAAATGGATCCTGCCGCCGCGGGCGATTTGTCCTGGACCCTCCAGGAAATTCGCAGACTGGTGAGCCAGTTGCTCGCTTTCTTGTCTGAATCACAAGAGGCGCAAGCCAACCGGCTTGCTCATGTAGAAACAGAACCGGCGCTTGCCGCGCTGTTGGAGCGCATGGCGCAGATCATTGCAAGGCATGGGCTGGTCGAGTTTCTGCTTGCCCTGGATGCGATCATCCGAAAAGTCGAATCTCACCGATATGAGATTGCAGTTTTCGGCCGGGTCAGCTCCGGGAAATCTTCGCTCATCAACCGGCTGCTGGAGATTGAGCTGTTGCCGGTGGGCACGACGCCCATTACCGCCGTCCCAATCCACATCGTTGCCGGCTTGGAACCGCGACTGCGCGTGACTTTCCCGGATCATGTCGAAGAACTCCCTGTGGAGCGGATGGCGGAATTCGCTACTGAACAGGGAAACGCGGCCAATGCCAAGCGCGTGGTCGCTCTCGAGGCGTCCGTTGCCTCGAGGCGGTTGCAGGAAGGGATTGCCTTTGTCGACACGCCGGGCATTGCCTCGCTCGCGACCAGCGGGACGAAGCTATCCTATGCCTACTTGCCGGACTCGGACCTTGGCCTGGTGCTTGTGGATGGCCACTCTTCCTTGGGCCGCGAAGACCTGGACCTCCTCCGATCGCTTCACGCCGCCGGCATCCCATCCGTCGTCATGATCAGCAAGTGTGACCTCCTCTCTCCGGCGGATGTGGAGAAAGTGCTTTCCTATACCCGCAACGCCGTCGCGGAGCATCTCGGCTCCGCCCCGGAAGTCATTCCCATCAGTTCCGTGGCGTCCTGGGTGCCGGAAGTAGACGCCTGGTTCGAGCGCTCGATCTCTCCGTTGCTTCGCGGAGCGCGCGAAGCCCTGTTTGATTCAGTAAACCGCAAGGCGCTGTCGCTGCGCGAATCCTTGCTGGCAACTTTGGAGATGAAGGCAAGCCGTTCCACCACGGGAAAGGTACACTCGCAGGACACAGAACGCGTTTTGCGGCCCCTTGATGAAAGCCTGGCAGCATTCAAGAAGCGGTGGGAAAACGAACTCGACCGCATTTCAGGTTGGGAAGAAGAGATCCTGGAACAGGCAGCTTCAGCCCTGGCGCGAAGATCCGCAGGCACGGAGCAGACGACGGATCTCTCATCGAACCTTGTTGCTGACACGGTGATCGGAACCGTCGCGTCACACTGCAATCCCTTTCTGCACGAGTACAGGGAGCTGGCGGACCGAATCAGCGCCGGAATTTACGAATTGAAGGAAAGCGACCAGGCTTCCGACATGGCCGCTCAGGAATTGCCGCAGCCTTCGGCACTCCCCTCGCCTGTTGTATCCGCTCTGGATGGCATCGCGATTTCTCCTCCGGGGCCGCTGGCACGCATCAGTGTGGGAGCACGCACGCGGCATTTTCGGAAGGAACTGGAGGGAAAGCTCGGGGCCCAGGTGCGGCAGATACTGGAAGAGGTGCGCCCCAGGCTTAAACATTGGTTCCAGGCAACCATCAATGCTTTCGAGGAAAGTTTTCGTCTTCAGACGGACCCGTTGCGATATCGAAGCGCCGCTGAGACTACCCTAGCTGACAAAGACGTTCTGAAGGCGGATATTGCGCTATTGCGCAGCCAGAATGTTGAAGGTGAGTCCCCGCCACCCGCACGTGCCGGCGCAGAGGTGGAACAGCAGCGGGCCTGATCGGTTGGGACCAAATGCTCTTCGGCCGGGAAAAAGAAATCGAAAAGCTCACCCTTAACCTCGAACGCGGAATCCACACGTTGGTGTTTGGCATTGAAGGCGCGGGCAAAACCGCGCTTCTTCAAGAAGTGGTTTCCCGTTCCTCAAAGATCCGCCTGGCATATATCCGGGAATGCAGTTCACGCAGGGCCCTGCTGGAGGGAGCACTGGCCTGCCTGGCTGCGGATCGAGCGAAGACCGCCACTCCCCGAAGCGAGTTGCTCATAATGGATTTGAGGGACGAGTTGATCAGAGCCGGCCGGCATTGGAATGCTTGCCTGATTCTTGATCATCTACCGCGCCTCCGGCACCGGATGCAACATCTCCTGGAAATCCTGGAGCAATACTTCACGATGATTTTCGCAGTGAGAGCCCATCCCGGCGCCTACGACCTGTACTATTGGAAGTTTGATCGTTTGGAAGTCGTCAAGCTGCCCGACGCGGCCGCGCGCTCTTGGATTGAAAGGGATCTGGGACAGAGAGGCTGCGCAGGTCCGCTCGGGCGCGCGATCGCAGCCGAAGTTCAGCGACTCTGCTTGGGAAATCCAGGCTTGATCTCCGACACGCTGGATGCGATCCGGAATGATGCTGCCTCTCTTGACGATCCCATCCGAGTGCGCCGCCTGTTTGTCGATGGCCGCCTGAGCCATCTGAAAATCCGGCATGCCAGCGAGCACAAGTAGTTGCTATAGTCGAATTCAGTGAACTGCAAGCGATTTCGTGCTCTATCCACGAGAGCCGCACAGCTTCCGCGAGGAAAAGCACATGATAGACAGGGATCGCCGCATGCTCGCCTGGTTTATGAAGTACATCCCGGTGAACATACCGTAAAAAGGCCACGATTCGAAATTCGAAATTCGAGATTTTAGAATTTCGAATTTCGAATTTCGAATCTCGAATTTAAGTGAGGAAACGCCGCGGTGATTCCAGAAGAATTCACCGCGGCGATCGTTAGCGGGTAGAGGTTTAGCGGCGGCGGGACGGACCAGAGGACCGGCCGCCACTCCCTTGACGAGGAGCGCCGCCGCTGGGGCCCACGGAACCGCGGCTCGGCGTACCGCGGGGCGGTCCGGTGATAATCGGCCGACTCAGATTCAATGGAGGCCGCGCGCTATAGCTTGGCGGGCTGTAATTTGGCCGCGTGTTGTAGCTGGGGGCCGGCGCACGACCGGGATATGGGCTTCCCTGATATCGAGGTGGTGAAACTGCCCCGTTGCCGCGCCCGGCGGGCGATTGCGGCGGAGTTACTGCCGGACGTTGTGTGAAGCGCTGCCAGCCACCGGGATTCACTCCGGACTGCGAGTTCTGCTCCGGCCGGCTGTTTTGCGTGCCGGGATTGCTCTGCGAACCATATATCGGCGGACGATACGAAGGGGTGCTGCTCGCGGCAGGCCCCGGCCGTGCGGTGCCGGTTGCACCGCGGCTTGGCTGTGCCGCGGAGGCGTTGCCTGCGGGCGTGCCCGCCCCGTTTGACCCCCCGAAGCGCTGCCAGTTCCCTGACTCTCCCGCCGCTTGTCCGGCGCGGTTCGGTGTCCCGGGGGACACAATGCCGGGCCGCGAGGAACCAACCGCCGGAGGCCGCGTGGAAGTGGCCGGCTGCGACGGTGCGCCAGGTCGGTTCACGCCTCCGGGTGCCGCGCCCCCACGCTGAATGCCCTCGCTCGGAGTGGAAGACGCACGGCTTCCGCGCAACGCTTCCTCTACGCGGCTAGCCTGCTCATTGAAAGAGGGGCGCGGCGCGGCCGGCGTTTGCGACCGGCTGAAGAATCGCGTCCCTTGGTCGCTGCGAATCGTCGACGGGTTCGCGGCCCGGCCGGATGGCGCCA
>JBEKIX010000116.1:0-9003 GCA_050011535.1 Acidobacteriota bacterium | reverse complement strand
AAAAGCGCTACCGGGAGATCAGGATCAAGTCGCTAAAAGCCAAAGCGAAAGAACTGGGATATGAATTAGTCGCTGGTACCTAATCCTTTGCTCTTCTAGGAAGTAGTCACAGGCTAGCGAAGCGCCGCCCGGGGTTTATGGGAATAAGGCCGACAGCCCTGGAAAAGCGCCAGATGAATCTTGCATCATCCAAGCGCCATTGGAGATTTTCGGATGCTCACCTCGGGTTCTCCGAAATGGCTGTGGGTACCCTGGCTGCGGATCCGAATCAGAGGTCTCTAACGTTCCTCGATTTCCCTTGTCGAAACAAACTCCCATGCCCTATCGTATCGGATTCAAGTGGTTTCAGGCTTCATAGGTAGAGGCTGTTGCAAGGAGAGATTTATGAGATTTCTACACGTGTCCCCCAGGTGGGGCAAGAGTATCAGAGTGATCGGGATCCTGGCGGTCCTGCCTTTTTTGTTGCCCATCTCTCGGCAGCTGTTGCCGGAAGCCTTGGCGCAGCAACAAGTTCAGTCTGGCCAAGCCGGGCCGGTCGGAGATGTTGCCACAAACCCCGTTGAGCAGGCGGAGAAGGATGGGACTGCCCTGCACATCTCTCTAAAGGAACTGACGAAGCTCGCCCTGCAGAACAACCTCGACATTGCGATCTCTGACACCAATGAGCAGATGTATCAGCAGAAAATCATTCAGAACTACGGATATTATGACCCCAGCGTCGTTCTGAACCTGGGAACGGGAAGGACCAGGTCGGCCAACTCCAACATTACGAACCAGTCGTCAACGACCTTCAACCAGAGAGATTCGGCCAACTGGAATGTGGCCATCAATCAGTACGTGCCAACCGGGGGCTACGCAACCGCTCTTTTCAATTCGACCCGCACGGACACAAACCAGACCGCATCGCTGTTCACTCCTCAGCTTCAATCGACTGTCCAGTTGCAGTTCACCCAACCTCTTTGGCGGAATCGTCGGACCGACCAGACGCGCACGAGCATCAGGCTCTCCAATCTCGATCTGAAAAGCAATGACAGCCAATTTAAGCAGAGCGTAACAAACACGGTTGCATCAGTTCAGAGCGCCTATTGGGACCTCGTGGGCGCGATACGCAATTACGATATCGTGCGCCAGTCTGTCGAATTGGCCAAGGTGACCGTGGAACAAAACAAGCAAAAGGCTGCCATCGGCACCCTGGCCTCCATCACCGTAACCGAGGCGCTGGCAGCGGTTGCCGCGCAGCAGATGAATCTAATCAAGGCCAAGCAGACCATCCTGATCAGCGAAAACAATGTGAGGAGTGTAATCTCGCGCGACCGCAACGCGGACATATGGCATCAGACGATCGTCCCGACCGACAAGGCGGACTATCAGGATTATCCGGTCAAGCTCGAACAGGCGATCGAAACGGCGCTCAAGACCAGACCCGAATTGGAACAATACGACATTCAGTTGCAGCAAAACGACTTGACGCTTCAACTTCAGAAGAATACCAGGAAATGGCAATTCGACATCGTGGGCACTCTCGGTTCAAACGGCACGGCTGGACCGCAATCCTATACTTCCACAGGCGCTCCCAAGATTCCCGACCAATTTGTCGGCAACTTTATGAGCTCCTACCGGTCACTCTTCACGGAAGGGCTATATCTCTGGAGCGTGGCCTTCAATGTTACAATTCCGTTAAAATCCAGGACCGTCGATGCGCAGATGGCTCAGACGGAGGTTGCCCGGCAGCAGTTGCTGATGAACCGGACAAAGGTAGAGCAAAACATCATCGTCGAAATCCGAAACGCGGTCGACAACCTGGATACCTGCCACGAGCAGGTCGATGCCGCCAAGATTGCCCGCGATTTGGCGGAACAGGAACTCGAGGGAGAAACCGAGCGCTTTGATGCGGGGCTTAGCCAGAATTTCCTGGTTCTGCAGCGCCAGAACGATCTTGCGACCGCCCAGGGCGACGAGTTGCAGGCGTTGATCGCCTATAAAAAGGCGGTCATCACGCTGCAGCAGAACATGTACAACCTGCTCGAGCTCAACGACTTCGAAATCGCAAAGGGCACGAGCAAAACCGCTCCGTCGTTTCGATAGACCAGATGAAAGGCAAAACCTTGACCGAACACTTTCCGATTTTGATCATCACGGGACGGCCCGCGGCCGGCAAATCTGAGGTCATCGATTTCCTGAGGAAGTGCGATCCGATCGTCCGGCTGGAGAAGTACCATATCGCCAATTTCGAGGAGCTCGACGACTTCCTCTATGTCTGGGAGACGTTCGAACTCGACGACCTGATGTCGCAAATGGGCAAGGAGCGCGTGTGGAGCGATGAGAAGTACTGGTTCAAAGATCCTTACATCTGGGATCTCTATATGAAGCGGCTCGCGTTGGATTACAGGAAAAAACTCGTGAGAGATCCCTGCTATCACGATCGGATCACGACTCTTGTGGAGTTTGCGCGGGGCGGGGACGATGCCATTCAGCATGCATTGTCCTGTCTCTCTGACGAAATGTTGGCGAAGGCCGCGCTGTTGTACATCCGCGTCCCTTACGAGGAATCGGTCCGGAAGAATCGCCGCCGCGCGCGCACTGGCGAAGAGGATTCCATCCTCTACCACTCGCTGCCGGACGCAAAAATGGAGTTCTATTACAAAACCGACGACTGGGAGCAGATTGAAGCCGGGCATCCGGATTTTATTGCGTTGAGGGAACACAGGATTCCGTATGCCGTGTTCGAGAACATGCCGGAGAAAACTCTGGACACCAAATTGATCGGCGAGGAATTGGCACGCGCTACCGCGAAGCTATGGGCGCTCCGTGGGTGACAGATGAGCGGGCACGATCAGCGAGCTCAACCGCTGGATCAATTCAGAGCTGTTTTAATGACGCCGCAAGCAAGAGATCAATTTGAGCGTGTGGCCAGTTTTGAGGATGTTCTGAAATAATGGTAATTGAGGCCCGAAGTGCCGGGGTCTCGAAAGGTCTAATGCGTGGACTTGCCCTTGGGCAGCACGTTCCAGAGGCGAGACATGATAAATGCGCCGAAAAGGGCAAATGGAATCGGCGCCCAGTGCCAGGATCCCCAGCCATAGTTTGTCGTAAGATAGCCGACACCCATTCCCACGAACGCCCCCGCGAGGTACTGCATTCCGTCGAACAGTCCCGCCGCCGTTGCCGCGGCCTTCTTCCCGCCGAAATCCATCGAGGCGGCACCCCCGATCATGCCGTGCGCGCCGTTTACGCAGAAAGACAGCACCGCGAGACAAAACGCGGCGACCACGGGCCCGAGGTTGAGGCGATCCGAGATGCCGAAGAGTGCGAGGACGACCGCCATGCCCAGGAATCCGAAGCAGATGACCGGCGCACGGCGCCCGCCGAACCTGCGGTCTGAGGTAATCCCGAAGGCAAAGCCCCCCGCGATGCCAAGGAGCGCGATTCCCCACGTGGCGATGATATAGGGGAGGTACGTCGCAAAGTCCTTCTGGTTGGCTCCGTAAAAGTCCACAAAGTACTTCGGCCACCATGCGTCGACCACGCTGCGGCGCACAAAGCCGATCATCATCGAACCCAGGGCAATCATCCACATCACGCGCGAAGCAAACACCTTTCGGAGAATAAACGCGACACTCGAAGGTCCGCTGCCATCATCCTCCACGGGATCGCCCGTGTCGAATTCTCCCAATCCCGCGTCCTTTGGTGAGTTGTACATGAAAAAGTAGTTGATGACCAACAGCACTACGACGAACGCTCCCGGAATCCAGAAGGCATACTGCCATGAAAAAGCGAGCGTAATCAGAGGCACTCCCTGAAATGCGAGCAGAAGTCCCAGCCGGATGAGGACGCCGAAGATTCCGGCAAAGGTTCCGCGCTCGCGCACATGAAACCATTGCGCGTTCACCTTGACGATCGAGAGCGCACCGTAGGACTGAAAGTAGCCGTTCAGTCCCCAAACTACGGCCATCATGGCGAGGATCATCCCGCCCGACAGGCCGAACCTGAATGCCGCTGGCGTGACCAAGTGCCTGGCCGCGCCGGTTCCTTCCCAAACTGCCGGCGCCGCTATCGCAAAGCTGGCCATGCCAAACAGAAAGTTCATCAGCACGACGCCGACCGCGCCGGACAGGAATGCCTTCTTGCCTCCAATCCGATCGGCTAGTGGGCCGTTCAAGACGACCGCGAGTCCGTAAACCAGCGGCATCACCGTTTCAAACACGCCGAGCTCGGTGTTCTTCCAGCCGAAAACGCTCGCCAGAAGAGGAGCCGCCGCCGCGTAATTGTAGCGGGTCGCGTAAAAACCCGCGTACAGGAATCCAAGAGACAGCCAGTTGATTACGCGGCGCTGGCGAAACTCGGCATTGAGAACTGGACGATTGGGAGTCATGGGCATGGGGCGCATGGCATCCTCTGTCTAGAACGGAGTTTGTTCTTTGCGCAGGATCTTGAGCACTCGGTCCAGAAAACTGACCTTGTTTTTGTGGGGCATGAAGGCGCTCTTGAATCCCATGATGATGATGTTTTTCAGGTCCCTCTGGGTAAGCCCAAATGCCTGGCAGGCAAGCATGTACTCTTTGGTGAGCGTGGTGTCGGACATCAGCCGGTTGTCCGTGTTCAGCGTGACTCGCAAACCCCAGTCGTAATAGAGGCGCAACGGATGCTCCTCCAGGGAATTGACCGCGCCCGTCTGCACGTTCGATGAAACGCAGATCTCCAGAGGAATGCGATGATCGTTGACATAATTGAGCAGATCGCCGTCCTCCTTGAGGCGCGTGCCGTGCCCGATGCGGTGGGTGTTCAAATTGTGGAGCGCCTGCTTGATCGAGTCAGGGCCATAGGCCTCGCCGGCATGCACCGTGCAGTTGATGTTGTTCTTGCGGATCAGATAGAACGCGTTGTTGTGGTCCTTGGCAGGATAATGATCTTCGAATCCGGCGAGGTCGAAGCCGACCACTCCCTGGTGTTTGTACGCCACGGTCAGTTCGGCCAGGCGCAACGACGTGTCCGGTGAGATGTTGCGAATTCCGCAGACAATCACGCCTGTTTTGATGTCCACTTCACGTTCGGCCCGGGTCAGTCCGTCCAATACCGCGTTCATCACCTGAGTCAGCTTCAGTCCCTTGCGCGTGTGCAGGATGGGAGAATAGCGGACTTCCATGTAGAGGACATTTTCCGCCGCGTTGTCGACGGCCAGTTCATAGGCGGCCCGATTGAGGGCTTCGGCGTCCTGCAGCACAGCGAGCGTGTAATCGAAGCGCTTCAAATAGTCGACCAGGTCATGCGACGTCTTCTGCGGACTGAACAGCACGCGCAGCTCATCGAACGAGTCCGCCGGCAGCGCCACGCCGCGGCTGCGCGCCAGGTCCCAGATTGTCTCCAGCCGGAGGGACCCGTCGAGGTGGCAATGAAGTTCCACCTTGGGCAGCGCACGAATAAAGTCTTCGGAAGGAATATCGCCGGGTTCTTCGGACGGTTTCAACGGATCATAGGATTCTTGTATTCCCTTCATAGAGGCTCCGATTTCAGAGTATAACTCCTATTTCTATCCTGACCACGCCATCGGAACAAGCAGAATCAATCGGGGACAGTCCCCGATTGAAATCAGCGGGCGAGGCGCAGGCCTAAACGGATGACGCGCGGATTCTGAATCTCCATTGGTGTCCTCGGCGGGAAAAGAGACCCCGAAATGTCATACTCCCTCAGGTTCCTGTTACTGTTGAGCAAGTTGAACGCGTCAGCCATTACCATCAGCTTGAACCGGCCTACGGAAAATTCCCGCGCGATGCGTTGATCAAAAGACAAATAGTACTGAGTCCGGAAGCCGCCAGGTTCCCCACGCGGCGTCGCCATGACAAAAATGGGGCCCTGGTTGAGCCCGGTGACGATGCGTTCACGGCCGAAGGGCAGGCCGTCGGCGTATCGGACGACTGTGCCCGCGTGCAGGCCGAGCGGAAGCTGAACGTAAGCCGCGATCTTGCTGGTGTAAGCACGGTCGAAGAAGATGCGCCCGCGCGCGTTCAGAAGGTTGTTGGGGTTATCGTAGAGGCTGCCGACAACTCCGGGATCGTTATCGAATACTGTATTGCCTGGATTTGTCGCCCCGACGGCCTTGGATGCAGTGAAGGACAATGACAGGAATCCGCGCTGGGCGAGATTCTGTTGCACGCTGACCTCAAGCCCTTTGTAGGAGGAATTGAGACCCGGTGGATTTGTCAGCAAATACTGGTCATGTCCCAGAGTGCGCGCGTCCTGGTTATAAATCGTGAGCACCAGGTCGTCGCTGGTTCCCGGCACATTGTCGTTGCCGATGTCGAGCACCGGCAGGGGAGTGTATGCCGTAAACGGCACGCCTACGTTCACCGTATCGACCAGCCTCCTCTGATCGCGGTGAAATCCGAGCGCTTCGAGGAAAAGCTGTTTCCCTATCTGCTGGCTCAGACCCAACGCAAATTCATCCGTGTAGGGCCGCTTCAAAGCCGGATCGACCGATGAGAACGGCTCGCCGAACACACGCAGGAGAGGTCCTTCCTCGCCTCTCTGAAACAGGCCGTCGTGATTCAGGTCATTCCAACGAAATACCCATCCGCCAAGGCTTGTGGGGTTGGCATAGTTTGCATAGTTCGCGGGCAACACATGATAGTAGCGTGAGTATCCGCCCAAAAGCCTGGTTCCGCCGAATCGTTCAAACAGTGGGATTGAAATTCCCACTCGCGGAGCAAGTGTCGTCCAGGCAACGACACTTCCGAGGCCAGGAAATTGCCGTGCCTGCACGTACGATCCCGCAGCACTCTGCTGCGGCGGAAGGAAGGCATTGCTTGAATCCAGTGACACGCCTGCGCGCACGAAAAGCCGATTGAACACCTGCACCCGGTCCCCAAGGTAGATGGACAGTTCCCTCAGTCTCAGTTTCGTGTGGCTGGTTGTGTTGTACTCGATCATCTCCGAAGGAACGCCTTGCGGGTAATAGAGCTGTATGAAATCGCCGAAGACCCTGCGCTCCTCGGTGGCCTTGGATTCCTCGAGGTCGACGCCAAAGTCGAGCTGGTGCTGCCGGCGTGCAAAGCGCACCCACGCTTCCCCCCAGCCGGCAAGCGAAAAGCGGCTGCGCGCCGAATCCGACTCGAGCGGCGCGGCGCCGGACATTTCACCGGTAAAGAGCTGCGTGCGATTCGCTTCAGTAATGCCGTGCTGGAAGGTGTCTGTCGGAGAGGCGTGTGAAAAACCGCCGTGCACTTGCCAGACGAGGTTGTTGCCCTGGTAATGCGTCCAGTGTCCCTGCACGACCTCATACCTGTCGTGCCCAAGCAAGGTTGCCGTAGGCGCCATCCCAGCTGCAGCACCCAAGTTGGAGTTGTCTACAATCTGTCCTGTCGACAGGAGCGCCAATCGATCCCGCGAACTCAAGGCGCCATCGAAATGTAACAGAGCCGATTCCACAGTCGTGACTGGGATGGCAGAAAAGCCCGGCAGTTCACGGCTCAGATGCTGTACGCCAAATGAAGAAAGAAACGACCAACTCTTCGTGCCCGGGATCGCTCCGTCCGCGACGAACTCGCCCTCGCCGAACCTCTTGAAATGAGGAATATCCGTGAAGCCAAAACTGCGCAGCCGCCTGTCCAAATTGGAGCTCTGAAGTGGTTCTCCCTGGTAATAACCTTCCGCGGACATGTGCAGATCCCGGCTGCTTTCGGGGCTCGTCATTCTGAATGCCACGCCCGGAGATGCAACGGCCGGAGAATGGAGCGCCGTCACCGCCTGAAATTCCTGAAGGCCGGAGTAGTCAGGATAGACGAGAGGTTTTCCTGTGTCGAACGGATCGGTGACATTGATCGCATCGAACCAATAGCTGTTTTGCGTCCATGAAGCGCCGAGCGCTCCAACCAAGGCGATGACTCCCGTCGCGAAGCCCCCTTCCTGAGGCTCGTTTGTGACTGCAGACCGGCTCTGGTTTTCAAGCACTCCCCAGATATTGCGCGCGCTCGGAAGCGCGGCGAGGTGCGTCGCGTCGAAGGAGTCGCCATACCCGAGGGCCCACAAGTCTTTCGGGCGCTCCAGCCAGGCGACTACTGCCGTGCCGCCGCCGTTTTCCAGGCGGACATCCACGATGCTGGCGCGGCCGCTTGTGACCTTCACGGTAAGTACCGTAGTCTGCGCGTATCCTGGCTTCTCGAAACGCAAATCATAATCGCCGGGAGCAAGCGCGAGGAAGTGGTAGTTACCGGCTGCATCCGTGGAAGTGCTCAATCTGATGGCGCCCGCGCCCCCGGTGAGCGTGATCTCAACTCCTTCAAGCGCTTCCGTTCGAGTCGCAGGTCGCACGCGTCCCTGGATCCAACCCTGCCAGGCTTGTGCATTCAGCGCAGCTGTCGTGCAGAGCAGCAGGAAGGCAAGCAACATCATGCGGCGGCCCATGCGAACAGCATAACCAAGAACTCAGCCTCAGGCCACAGTGTTGATACAAATGCGCGCCCGGCGGTGCTCGCCTGCCTTCTATCGCCAGATCCACATGAGCGGGAACAGCCCCAGCAAGGCAAGCGCGGCAAGGGAGATCAGGCTGCGCTCGCCGGCGCGTCGGCCGGGCTTGTTACTGCTTTCCGCCGGATAGCCCGAAAAGGTTGCCGAGCGACGAGAAATTGTAGCTTATACCAACCTGCGCTCCTTCCTATAGATTCCTCGACTCTGCAAGCCGGCCAGTGCTATCCTAAAACAAGGTTCACACTGATGCAGACGAAAGGCCCGAGCTCTCGCTGCCGAGAGCGCCGGCATGCCGCGGAAAGAAGGCCATCATGGTTCAATCCTATCTGCGAGTTGGAACATTTATGGTCGGGGTGGCAGTCGCGTGCGGAGTCATGGCGCAGAATTCGCGCATGATTTCTATCGATCCCGCCGGCGAGAACACGCGAGTCTACCTGTCGTATGTGGATGCGACTGCCGAAGACAACTTCGCCAGGATGTTTGAGATTCCGAGGTATCAGGATTACAGGCCGTATGCGCTATTGCTGACGAACAGTTCCGGGA
>JBEKIX010000115.1:0-9027 GCA_050011535.1 Acidobacteriota bacterium | reverse complement strand
CCAGCGCCGCGAGAAAATCGGCTGTCACCTGTCCCGCATCTCGCTGGCCTGTGAGCTGTCCAAATGCCTGCTCGAGAGTGGCGCAACCTGTCGAGCTGCAAATCTCTCCGGCCGTGCCTTCCACGATCGCCTTCCCCTCGTTGATGATGAGGATACGGCTGCAGATGCGCTCGACCACTTCGAGGATGTGCGAGCAAAACAGTATGGTCTTGCCTTGTGCCGCGAGCTTTTTGAGGAGCTCTTTGAAGATCATGGCCGCATTGGCATCCAGGCCGTTAAGCGGTTCGTCGAGAAAGAGCACTTCAGGTTTGTGGATCAGCGCGCCGGAAATAAGCACCTTCTGCTTCATCCCTTTTGAGAATTCGGTCATGCGCTGGTGTTTGACATCCAGGATCCCGAAAAGATCCAGGAGTTCGTCCATGCGCGTTGCGGCCGCTTTGGGATCCAGATGGTGCAGACAGGTCACCAACTCCAGATACTCCGCCGGTGTGAGGCTTTCGTACAGCGCGCCGGTTTCCGGCACATACCCCAGGCGGCTCTTGACCTCCAGCGGCTGATCGACGACGTCAAAGTCCGCCACCAGAGCGCGTCCCCCCGTAGGCCGCAGCAGGCCCGTGAGGACCTTCACCGTCGTGGATTTGCCTGCGCCGTTCGGGCCGAGAAATCCAAAAATGGTGCCGCGTTCCACGCGAAAACTGAGGCGATCCACCGCCGTCTTGCTACCGTATTCTTTGGTCAAAGAGTCTGTCTCAATCATGTTTTCGTAATCCCCGGCTTGTCGGATTCAGGCCAGCGGCTGATGCAAATCTGTGAATCACAGACTATCCTTCAAGCGCTGGGTCGATCAAGCGCAAATTCATACCCGCTCAGAATGGCCTTCTCTGGCGTGCCTGCGCGTGGTTATACTACGCGCTTGTAGAGGATTCACGTGGAGGCGTCAGCCCAGCGCGGGCGCGTCCTTCGCAGGCGTTTCAGGAACACCGATCATCTGCGGCGGGCCGCTGGTTTATGAGGGGGCTAAGGAATCAGAATGAGGCAGGCGCGTGCGCGCTGTCGCGCGCAGCCGGGCATCGGACAGCGTTATGGCAAGCCGCAAGACCAGAATACTCGTGGTTGACGACGAAGAAGCCATGAGGGAAGTGTTGGAGATGCGCCTGCAGGACTGGGGATTCGAGGTGCGCCTCGCCGAAAATGCTACGGAAGCCAGGGCGCTGGCGCAGAGCTGGGATCCCGACTTGGTCATTTCCGATGTCATTATGCCCGGTATGTCCGGGCTTGATCTGCTGCGCGCGCTGAAGGCGGATCGCCCCGTTCGGCCCGTTATCCTGGTGACGGCGCAGGGCAGCATCGATCTTGCCGTCGAGGCCATGAAAGAAGGGGCGCAGGACTTTGTCACCAAGCCGTTGGACTACGCGAAGTTGATTGCAATCCTGCGGGCGGCCGAGAACGACATCGAGTTGAGGCGCAAATCTCAGCGCCTGCTCTCCCAGCTGGATCAGGATGCGGGCTATGGAAGCCTCGTTGGCCGCAGCAAGCCCATGCAGGAGATCTACAGCCTCATCGCCAACTTGAGCTCCACGGACGCCTCTGTGATCATCACCGGAGAGAGTGGAACCGGGAAGGAACTGGCGGCCCGCCTCATCCATCAGCTGAGCAGCCGATCCGCGGGTCCGTTTGTGGCTGTTAACGCAGCAGCCATTCCCGAGAATCTGATGGAGAGCGAAATCCTGGGTCACGAAAAAGGGGCTTTCACCGGTGCGACCGGCGTGCGCGCCGGCTGCTTCGAGCTGGCCAACAGGGGAACGCTGCTTCTCGACGAGATTGCCGAAATGCCGCTGGCGCTCCAGCCCAAGCTTCTGCGCGTCATTGAAGACCGCCGTGTGCGCAGGCTGGGCGGCAGCCACGAGTTTGCGGTCGATGTACGGGTGATCGCGGCAACCAACCTGAATCCGCGAGCTGCTGTCGAGGAAGGCCGCCTGCGGGAAGATCTCTATTACCGCTTGAATGTCTTCACGGTTTCCCTGCCGCCGCTGCGCGAACGCATGAGCGATCTTCCCTTGCTGGCTCAGCATTTCATACGCGAGTTCAACCGGAAGCACCACTGCCAGGTCGAGGGACTGCGCGCGGAAACTCTCGAGTCTCTCCAGACGTATTCGTGGCCGGGCAACGTTCGGGAGCTTAAGAACATCATGGAGCGCGCGGTGATCCTGGCGCGCGGCTCCTGGATCGAAACCATTCATCTGCCTGCTTATGTGCTCGACCCGCAAGCCGGCTCGTCCGCGAGGATCGTGCTTCCCGCCGGTTCCACGGCAGCCGGGGCCGAGAAGGAACTGATTCTAAGGACCCTCAAAAGCGCCGGCAACAACAAGGCGGAAGCGGCGCGGCGGCTGGGTTTGGATGTGAAGACGATCCGCAATAAGCTCAAGTCGTATGGAGTGGAGTAGCTCGTCCGGATTCGGAATCTCTGACAAGGTGTCGACACCCCATGAAGATCGCCACGAAAATCATCGCCGGTTATGCAATCCTGATGGTCATGATGTCAGGACTGCTAGCGTACCAGTTGGTGAGCTTCCATCGGATGCAGGCCACGGTCTCGAGGCTTGCGGACGTCAATTTCCAGACTGCCGATACGGCGTTGCAGATGATGCGCGACCTCGACATGGTGGATTTCTTTGCACAGAAGTCGTTCGTGTCGCAGGATCCCGATTACCTGGAACCCTTGAAGGAATGCAGCTCGCTGTTTGAGACAGATCTGCACAAGGTCGAATCCTTTACCGGCCCTCAGAGTGAGCAGGCCGAGATCCACCGCCTCGCCGGCTTTTGGAACAGCTTTTCCGATGAGGTCTCGCTCCAGAGGCGGTCGATCGGAACGGAGGGCCGCGGAGAAATGCCCGCCGTGCTCACGGACCGGCTGACACAATTGAAAGACGAAACCAACAGCGTCTACGAAGCAGCGCGCGCAAGCATCGATGCTGAAGTGAGAGCCTCCCTTCAGAGCAGCAAAATGGCGGAGACCTTTTCCTGGATCGTCGCCTCCGTTTCGCTGATCCTTGCCGCGCTGGTTTCCATGCTTATCGTCCAATCCATTTCCGCGCCGCTCAAACAGCTCACGCAAGGAACACGCGCGCTCGCGGAAGGCAAGTTCTTTTACCGGCTGGACACTTCGCGCCGCGACGAGTTCGGCCAGCTGGCCAAAGATTTCAACACCATGACCCGCAGGCTCGATGAACTCGATCGGATGAAGAAGGACTTCGTGTCGCACGTGTCCCACGAATTGAAGGCCCCGCTGGCATCCATGCAGGAGATCAATCAACTTTTGCTCGAGCAGATGCCGGGCGCGCTCAACGACAAGCAAAAACGGCTGCTCGAACTCAACGTCGCCGGCACGCGGCGCCTGTCGGCGATGATCGGCAACCTGCTCGACGTATCCCGCATGGAGGCGGGAGTCATGGCGTATGAATTGAAAAGCGCCGACCTGACGAGTCTTGTGCGGACAGTGGCGGCGGAATTCGGGCCGCTGGCCGACGAACGGGCCCTGGCGCTCTCGATTGAAGCGCCTGAGCATCCCGTGATGGTAGAGTGCGACGGAGACCGCATCATGCAGGTCATTCGGAACCTGATCGGCAATGCGGTCAAGTTTTCGCCGAAAGGCAAGGAAATCCGGGTGCGCGTAACCAGTGCGGCGCCTGATTCAGCCGGCGCACCTGCGTCCAGGCCGAGTGCGTTTCTTTCACGGAACCGGGGAAAGCCGCTGGCGTTGGTATCCGTGGCCGATTCAGGTCCCGGCGTGCCCGATGAGCACAAGGAAAAGATCTTCGAGAAGTTCCACCAGGTCAAACAGGGGACGAAGGTTCCTGGCCAGGGCGCCGGCTTGGGCCTGGCAATTTCGAAGACCATTGCGGAAGCCCATCGTGGGGCGATCTGGGTCGAAGATAATCCTGGCGGAGGCAGCGTTTTTTACCTGGCGCTGCCGCCGGCGGAAGGCCGCAGCCACACCATGTACACGGAATCCTCTCCGATATAAGATAGGGAATGATGAAACAAGCAACACGGCTGTCAGGCAGATGGGTGGCGCTTTATGTTATTGGAGTTTTCCTGCTTGCGGCCTCCTGCCACAAAAATACTGTCCGCCCAGCGTTCCCTTCAACGACATCTCAGCAGGCGCCTGCATCCCCCCCGCCGGGTTCCGTTCCGACAACCTCGCCGGAGCTGCCCGCGCCGCCGGCACCGCCGGTTCCCAAAGATTTTCGAGATGGAGAGGCTTATTTCCAGAGCGGCAAATATGCCGACGCGGCACGCTCTTACAATCAATATGTCCAGCAGGATCTCGTCACCCAGTTCAAGGACGCAGCCACTTTCAAGCTGGGCCTCGCACTGGCTTTGGCGTGCACATCGTCCGATTGTCGCGCCCGGTCACTGGAGCAGTTCAAGCTCCTGCTTTCCCACTTCCCGCAAAGTCCTTACAGCCCGGAGGCACGCTTCATTCTCAGTCTCCAAGGCGACATCGACAAACTGAAGGCAGACACTAAGTCTCGCGACGACAAGATCAAGAAGCTGACCGACGAATTGGAGCGGCTGAAGAAAATCGATCTGGAGCGCCAGGCGACCCCGATCAAGAAGTAGCCGCGCGGGGGCACGACGCCCATCCAGGCTGGGGTGATCAGGATTCGAGCGAGGTAAGACCTTCGCGGATGGCATACTTCGTGAGCTCCGCGATGCTGTGAATGTTCGATTTTTCCATGATTTTCTGGCGGTGCGCCTCAACCGTTTTGACGCTCAGATCCAGTGAAAAAGCAATTTCCTTTGTGGTTTTCCCTTCCGCCATCAGCTGAAGCACTTCCCTCTCTCTGGCCGTCAGAACGGAGAATACAGAAGCTTTGGCATTCGGAAGCTTGCTCAGGTAGTCGTTGAGGACGACATGGGTGATACGCGGACTGAGGTAGATCTGGTCGGCGACCACCGTGTGGATGGCGTTTACAAGTTCCTCGAACGCGCAATCTTTCAGGAGGTATCCCGAAGCCCCGACTCTGAACACTTCTTTTACGAAGCGGCCGTCCCCATGCATCGAGAGAGCGATGATCTTCACGCGGGGCGCTTCGACCAATATTTGCCTGGCAGCCTCGATCCCGTTGAGGTCAGGCATGCTGATGTCCAAGATCGCAACATCCGGCAAGTGCTCCTTGGCAAGTTGCACGGCAGTGCGCCCGTCCGCAGCGTCGGCCACAACCTCCATGTCCGCCTGCGTGTCGATCAAGGCGCGCAATCCGTCGCGCACGATCTTGTGATCGTCAGCCAAGAGAATCTTGATGACCATGTCGCCTCCTCCATAGTCCCTCGGTTTAGTGTAACATCATCCCGCCAGAATTCGTGCGCACTCCTGCCTTGCGAGGAGAAAAAAGACAATCCTGATAGGATCCCCGGAAGAGTCGGGCAGTGGCATCCAGCAAATCTTTTCATTAGGAAAAGCACGACCTGTGTCATAATACGTCCCGCCGCTCAATTTCGCTCGCTCCCGGGAGTTCACGGATTGTGTTTCCGAGTTCTTGCTTTGGGACGGAGCGGCCCAGGCATGACGGAGAGCAGGCGATGGCCTGATGCTCAGGTCAAAACATTAACCTCATTTGTGCAGACGATTGCGATGAAATCACTAACAAGGAAATCATTATTCGGATTAGGTGTAACTCTATCAGTCCTGCTGATTGCGGGATTGGTTCTTGCCGCCAATAACAATACGCTGACCGTGACATGCGTGGACGAATCCGGCAAGGCCATCGCGGGCGCCAAGGTGCAGATCACCGCGCTGAAGGACCCGAAGTGGGTAGACGCGAATCAAAAACCGAAATGGCAGGAAAAGAAGACAGACGCCCAGGGCGTGGCAAAATTCGACAAGCTGGATGACGGTGCTTTCCGGATCGTGGCGCGGCCGGATGGCCGCGCGCCGGGATTGTACGAATTGGCTGGTCTGAGGAATGGCGCCCAAGAGAACGTCACAGTCACTAGTCTGCCCGGAGACCCCGCAAAGAAATTGTACTTCGAGGATCCGGCGCTGATTAGGCAGGCCCTGGACATCGCGGGCCAGGCATCGCCTCTTATGCAGGGCGGCAAATTCGACGAAGCCGAACAGCAACTGAAGGCCTCTCTCGCAATCAACCCTTCGTCCCCTGACACCTTGTACTACCTGGCCTACACTTTGCTCCAGGAAAAGAAGTGGGACGAGGCGCTGGCAACCCTCCAAAAGGACTCCAATATTGTCGCCGCCTTGCTCTGCGCCCCCCCTCAGAAGGATGCCAAGGGAGGGTTGGTGCCCAGTCCATTTCTGGGAGTTCAGCAGCAAATCCAGAGGATGGTGACCTTGCTCCCCTCGTTGAAGATCAAAGTCCAGGCCAACGACGAATTGAACAAGAAGAACTTTAAGCAGGCGATCACGCTTTATCAGGAAGCTCTCAAGCTATCCGCTGACGATCCAGACACCTATTACAACCTTGCGCTCACCCTGGCTTACGACAATCAGTTCGATGCCTCGCAAGACGCCATCGATAAGGCCATCGCGCTCAACAAGGACGACAAGGGTTACCTCGATCTGAAACAGCAACTTGTGCAGAGGGCCGCCATCGCAAAAGTCCGCGACGTTCTCACACAGGCGGATGCGTCTTACAACTCCAAGGATTACACAGCCGCGTTGAAAAAATACGAGGACGCTCTGCCCATGCTGTCGGATCCGAAGGGACAGGCGGGGATTTGGGACCAGATCGGAAAGACGCGCACCCAGCTCCACCAGACTGACGATGCAGTCTCGGCCTACAAACGAGCCATCGAACTCGATCCGCAGAAACCCGAATACAAGCAGGATTTGACCAGGCATTATCAGATCACCGGGCAGCAGCTCCTGACGGATAAGAAATATGACCAGGCTTTCGCGGCGTTCGCCGAGGGCGGCATCTCCGTGTTCAAGCTTGGACAGGAATGGGCCCAGCAGGACGCGCAAGCGGATCTGGCGATCTCGGCCTTCCAGCAGGTAATCAAGACCGAGCCCCAGAACGTCGAAGTTTATTATGAACTGGGGATGGTGTACTGGATCAGCAAGAAGGATCCCAAGCTCGCCAAGGAAAATCTGGCGAAGTACGTAGTGTCGGGAAAGGACCCGGTCCATCTCGGCCAGGCCAAGGACATCATCACCATCATCGACAGAAAGAAATAGGTTCAAATTGGGGACGCAACCCTGATTCGCCATGACTTCTCGAAACCGCCGAGATTGTCCAGGCGAATCAGGGTTGCGTCCCCAATTTCATTTGGAGGCCTTTCCATCCGGACTGCGGTGGTCATTGACGCCGTAGGCCACGCCCTTCGCGGAATCAACGAAGATCGAGTTCCCGTCCCCCTGCTTTCCCTGCATGCGGATGTTGTGTCCCATCTGTTTCAGACGTGCCATTACCTCCGCGGGAATTGCGCCCTCCTCAAAGGTTGTTTCATCCGGCAACCATTGATTGTGCATGCGCGGGGAATCGACCGCTTCACGTCCGTTCATGCCGAATTCCGTCACTCCCAGCACTATGCTCAAGACGGTATTGATGATCGTCCGCCCGCCGGGAGAGCCGGTGATCAAGACCACTCTGCCGTTCAGCGTCACGATCGCAGGCGTCATCGAGCTCAACATGCGTTTTCCAGGCTCGATGAGGTTTGGCTTGGTGCCTATGTCGCCGGTCAGATTGGTCTCACCCGGTTTCTTGTTGAAGTCGCCCATCTCGTTGTTGAGCAGAAACCCAGCGCCTTTAACCACGACCCTGGAGCCGTAGCCGCCCTCCAGCGTGAAGGTGTTGGTAACAGCCATGCCGTTCCTGTCAATCACGGAAAAATGCGTGGTTTCGTCGCTCTCCGCACCCGGAGCAACTGTGACGATGTCCTTTCCAAGTTCAGCGCTGCTGGTCGCTTTGGCGGGATCGATCGAGGCCGCGAGTTTTTTTGCATATTCCTTTGAAGTGAGCTGCGCGATGGGAACCGAAACAAAGTCCGTATCGCCCAGATAACGCGCGCGGTCGAGGTAGGCGCGCCGCATTGATTCGATGATCAGGTGCAGGGTTTCGGGCGCATAGCGTCCGTCTTTCTTCAGATTGAAATTCTCGAGGATGTTGAGCATCTCGATCAGACCGACGCCACCCGAGGAAGGCGGCGGCATGGAGATAATTTCATAGCTGCGATATTTTCCGGTGACGGGCGCGCGTTCTACGGCCTTATACGCTGCCAAATCTTCTTTGGTGATCAATCCGCCGTTCGCTTTCATGTCCTCGGCGATTCGGTCGGCAATCCAGCCATTGTAGAACGCATCGGCGCCTTGATCGGCAATGGCGCGCAAGGACTTCGCCAGATCCTTCAAAACGATCCGATCACCCTCAGCCCACTTCCCTCCTCCAGGCTTGCCGTAAGCTTCCACCGAAGCGGGGTATTTCCCCATCACGCCGCTGAGTTGACGGTTGAGGTCATTCGCCAGATTTTTCGTCATGACGAAGCCGTCTTCCGCCAACTGAACTGCCGGATTGAGGACTTCTTTCCAGGGGAGTTTGCCGAAACGCTTGTGGGCCAACTCGAGACCGCGCACCGTACCCGGGACTCCTGGCGCCAGATAGCCCTCGGCGGTAAGTTTGCGGTCGATTTTCCCCTGGGCGTCGAGGTACATCGTCTGCGTGGATTTCAGCGGCGCCTTCTCCCGATAGTCGAAGGTCGTGGCTTTGCCGGAAGGATCGCGGACAATCATGAATCCGCCTCCGCCGATGTTCCCCGCGAAGGGATACGTCACAGCGAGTGCAAACGCAGTCGCCACCGCGGCATCGGCGGCGTTGCCCCCTTTCTGCAGAATGGCCGCGCCCGCGTCCGAGGCTAACGACTGGGAGGAAACCACAAGCCCGGTGATCGATGCCACGCCGGTATCCTGCACCACAGGGTATCCGGCACGCGTGGCACAAAGCGAAACTGCACACAATAGGACCGGAATCAAATACCGCAAAACTCTTTTCATAAAACATCTCTCCAGGA
>JBEKIX010000114.1:0-9053 GCA_050011535.1 Acidobacteriota bacterium | reverse complement strand
GACACCTTAACGTCCATAAGTAATAATATCTGATCCGTTTGCAGGACATGGCGGAACGGAAAAGTGGGTGGTTAGCTCAGCTGGGAGAGCGCCGCGTTCGCAATGCGGAGGTCGGGGGTTCGATCCCCCCACCATCCACCATCTTCTTCTTGAATTCTCATCAGCAGAGCGATTGCGCTCGACACCAGGCTTTTCCTGATGCCGATGACGAAATAATGCGCTGCATCGCTCAGGGCAGCTTCAACTTTAAAACTGGACGGCGCACGACACAGACGGCATAAGCTTCCGATGGGATGCTAATTCCCTTGATGTCGAGAGCTGGAATGAAACGCCAGCTCCTGGCAGCCGCGGCGCAAGCGCCGGTGATGTCACCCAGGTCTTTCACGATGCGCACCTTCGAGACCGATCCCTCTGCGTTTACATTGAGACGCAGCACCACACTTCCTTCGGCCTGAGAAGTCGGCGGATAAGCAGGCTCGACCACGGTTTTTGGATAAGCCAGACCTGTGACAGGTTTTGCCGCGGACAGATGACGCGTAGAGTCCCCGGTGGAATAGAGGGTGGGCGCGCGAAAACTAAAAACAACGAGGACATTCCCGTCGTCCGAATCTTTGAAGCGCCAGCCGGACAGAGCGGCCTTCGCGGCGTCGCCGAAAGGATTATCTGCCTGCAGAACCTCTATGCCGGAAACGGACCCTGCGGAAACGTGCAAGAGAGCGACGACGGTTCCGCCGTCGACAGCCATGGGAGGATAACCAGGACCAACAACGGTAACCGCCTGAGCAATGGCAAAAAGGAGAAACCCAAGGGCAAGCTGCATAATCCCCCACTTCCAGGGGAACAAAGAGGAAAGCTCTCTCTGCCACCCTCTCGCGCGGAACAGTATCCTGCTTCATCTACTTTAGGCTCGATCGAACCCGATTTCAAGGCAGCGCGCTGCGACGGGGCTAACCAGTGATCGCGCTCCGGGCCTTCTCAATGAGTGCATCCAATCCGGTGGTTTTGCCGCCGTGCGTTCCCTTGTAGAGCACTTCCAAGAACTGCCTGGCCTTATCGGAAACAGGGCATCTCAAGACGTAACATTTTGCCAGAGCCTCCATGGCCTCCGGCAGCTTGTTTTGTTGTCTTAAGGCCGTGCCCCAAAAAAAGTAGGCCTCGCCGACCTTCGGCCTGACCTTCAGCAACGCATCAGACTGAAGCGCGAGAGCATCCCATTTTGACTGGGCATTGTCTTCCTGCAAGATCTGGTAATAGTTCTGGAGGACATAGGTCTCCAGCTGGGACTTGGGCCGATCTTTAAGAAACTGCACAAATTCCTCGCCGCGTTTCATCGGATCCTTGATTGCCATCATCTTCTGGAACCGATCGTAATCGGCCCGGTATTGCTCTTCTTTAGCGGCATCGTCCTGTTGCGCGTATAGCCGTATGGATCCCATGCACAGAACCATTCCCAATAGAGGCAACAACATTTTTGCGGTTCGCATACGCCACCTCACCTGATCGCTATTTACAAACGGACTGTAACATGTAAAATAAACGCGCACCTTGGGCGCCTAGCTCAGCTGGTAGAGCACTGCGATCACACCGCAGGGGTCACAGGTTCGAGTCCTGTGGCGCCCACCAGGTCCAACCCCGACCCCTCAAAACCCACTTGGACGATCAACGTATTGCTTCTCTAGTGCCGCCTCTCAACGTGGTGACAGCCGGGAATTGATATTTCGAGTTGCCTGATTGGCTAGAGAAGCAATCTGGCCGCGACCGTCCCTGGTCAGGCTTTGCAGGACCGGGAGAGCGCGCTCGTCGCCGATCAGACCTAAAACCTCGGCCAGTCCCTCGCGTACATTTACGTTATTGTTCTTCACCTCGGCATAGAGTTCCGGCAACTCGTCCGCCTTGAGCTCCAGCAAAAACATGTGTGCTTCCTCATCGGTCTTACTGCTCCCGAGGCTATTGACAACCTCGTCCAGGAACTCCCTGCGTCCCATACGAAAAAGCCCGTACGCCATCGCGGTCTTGATGCGCGGGATGGATTCGTGGAGCCAATCGCGCGAAACCTCCGAAACCATGTCGCGATTTCCGAGCCGTGCAAGACCTTCCACGGCATGCAGCCGTAACGCATCATCCTGGTTCTGTTTTTCCTTGGTAAACAACGGCGAGGCGGAAGGATCCGCAATAAAGGCCAGCGCATCAAGCAGAGATTCGCGGTAAGGTTTGTCGATCAGCTTTACCGGCAGCGCCGATTCTTTCTCATAAAGCCGTACCATCTCCGCAGTCGCTTCGTGATAGCGCAGCCGCCCGATCGCATACACCGCTTCATTCCGAACTTTGTAATCGTTGTATTCCAAGTAACTCATCAGATCGCGTGCGGCCGACACGTCGCCGATTTTGCAGATGGCACGTATGATTTCGAAACGGATCGCGTTCGTCTGGCTCTGATGCAAAGCCTCGACCAGGGCCGGGACTGCCGCCTTTCCCTTGAGGATTCCCAGTGCCCGCGCTCCCTTCAACCGGAGGCCATCCTCCGTGTCTTTCAGCCGGTCCCGAAGAGCCGCGATGGCGCTCGCATCCACTCTTACATCCGGCTCGATCACCACATCCGCCCATTCGTCCGACCATGGATTGAAGAAGTTGGCGACTTTGTTCAGAGTGCCGACCAGGCCTCCTCCCTGTGGGATGTACAGGTTAATCAAGCCGAGGATGCACTGATCGCGGATTGACGCATCCGAGTCTGCACTGAGCTTGACAAAAGCAGGCAGAGCCCGCATATCGCGCATCTTATCCAGAGCGCCGACGATTTCCCGGCGCACGTCCACATTGGGATCCGGCGCAGCGGCCACAAGATCCGGCGTGGCCCGCTGCACCTTGTTTTCCCCCAGGAGTCTCGCCGCATCCTTGCGACGCACCGGATCAGGATTTTTAAGATCGAAGATCAAGCTATCAACCGGAACCTGGCGGGAAGGCGGTGATGCTTGAGCATGTGCAATACCACCCGTTAGCGGGCAAAGTAGGATTACTGCAAGCATAGCTTTCGCCACTGCGATTCGGCCCGAGTTCATGATCATGAGAACCTCCGGGAATCTATTTATGTGCAGGCATGCCGCGTGCGGTGCCTTCTCTGATTGACGGATCGGATCCTGTTCCCGACTCGCCAAAGCGCCGCTTGGCCACGTCATAAATAAGCAGCGCGGGCGCCTGCCGCTCATCCGTTTGGTCGCCAGAGACCTCTCTTGGACGTGAATCTGTCGACATCCACACAACTGTTATATTCCATGGAATGCAATTGCCGACAGTACGGGCAGCTCAGGGAGCTGTCCTGGAACAGAGCGCTGTTGGCCGCTTCCCTGCCCGATGTTCGGATGCCGCTGTCGAACATTTTTCCGGTCACAGGGCAACGAACCATGATTCTGTAAACAGGCGGCATCCTGCAGCTCCTGCGAACTCACCTCGTAAGGGTGTAGGGCTTGGCGCGTCAGAGACCGGTACGCGACATAATCAGTGGACGCCTGGATTTTATCAGATTAGTCCACGCTGCCGCATCTAAAAGTAACCGGTATTACCGCACCGCAGCATCTGGACGACACTTCATGCGAACGTAACCACCTTGAGATGTGGTTTGAACGCGACAAGGCAGGATCCATTCTCTCGGGTTTTGTCAGGATCTGCGTCCAGTCAAGAGTCGCGGCCTGCTATTCATGACGAAGGGCTTGGATCGGGTCGATCATGCTGGCGCGCAGCGCTGGCACGAGAGCTGCGCCCGCGGCTGCTGCCGTTAGAGTGATTGACGCAACCGCCGCAGTCCCAAGGTCGGTGGCCACGACACCGAAGAGTTGTGACGACACGTACCGGCTAAGTAGGTAAGCGCAGGGGATTCCCAGCGAGAGCCCGATTCCCAGCAAGCCGAACGCTTCCTTCATCACCATCCAGAGGAGAGCGCTCTGCCGCGCGCCGAGTGCCATGCGCAGGCCGATCTCCCTTGTTCGGCGCGCAACCGTCAAAGCCATCACGCCATAGAGACCGACTGCGGCCAGCAGAGTCGCCAATGCTCCAAAAGCCACCGAGATCGTCGCGCTCAAGCGCTCGGTGCCGAGCGTTTCGTCGAGTTGGTCCTCCAGCGTCTTCATCTCATAGATCGGCATCGTCGCGTCCAGTTCCAAAACCTTCCGGCGTAACGTGACAAACATGCTGGCCGAATCGGCAAAAGTGCGTACGTAGAACGCCACGGCAACCGGCTGATTCATTTGGGGGAACGGAAAGAAAACCTGACGGCGCACCCCTTGCCGCGGACCTTCGTTCAGCGAGTCCTCGACCAAGCCGATGATCTCGATGTCGGGCTTTGCCCGGAGGAGAGTGTCCATTCCTATGTGACGTCCGATGGGACTCTGGTCGCCGAAGAAATGACTGGCGAATTTGCGGTTTACCATGGCGACCTTGAGGCGACCGCCGACATCGCGCTCCTCGAAGTCGCGGCCCTCCAGCAGAGGCACTCCCATCGTTCGCCAGTAGCCGGGTGAGATGCCGTTCACGTAGGCCTGGGTATCGTGATCTTCAGCCGGATGGCCCTCTATCAAAAAGTCCCAGTCCGCTTCGCGGCCGCTCAGGACCTGTATCCAAGCATAGCCGGCAGACTTCACCTCCGGCATCGACCGGACGTTCTCCAGCACTTGCTGGAAAAAGACCTTGAGGCGCGGCAGCGGATAGCCGCTACGAGCCGGATCTATTTGGAAGGTGATGAGGTTGTCCATATCCCGGAAACCCGAGTTCGTCTCCTTCAGATTGAGCAGTGTCCTGACAAACAGCAGGGCCCCGGCCACCAACAAAAACGAGAACGCCATCTGCACCGTCACCAGGCTCTTTCGCAGTCTCACCGAACTGCGACTTCCGCTGTTCGAACCTGCGGCTTCCTTCAGCGTGCTCCACAGGTCGACTTTCAGGGCTTGCCACGCCGGCGCCAAGCCGAATAGGAGGGCCGTGGCAAATACCAGCGCGGCGTTGAACGCCAGGATGCGCCAATCCGGCTCAGCCCGCAGGGTAGACAGCATTCCGTTAGAAGACAGCATTCCGTTAGAAGGCAGGAAGCGAAGTAATCCCCGCACCATTGTCACAGCAAGGAGCAGGCCCAGCGCTCCTCCCATCACGGAAAGCACGACGCTCTCCATCAACAACTGCCTCAGAAGCTGTCCGCGCGATGCGCCAATAGCCAATCGCATGGCAAGTTCTTTCTGCCGCGCGGCCGCGCGCGCAGTCAGCAGACTTGCCACGTTGAAGCATGCAATGAGCAGCACCACGCCGACCATACACATCAGCGTCACCAGGACCGCGGAGTCTCTCCTCCGCGAGTACGAGTAGCCGTTGGCTACCGACTCCGTGAGAACCTTCCTGGCCAGAAACTGGTCGCGGTCGCGTTTGGATATGTCACGAAGAGCGGAGCTTTCCAGTTCGTCGCGCAGGATCCCACTCAACAGCGGCTGCAGCGATGCCTGCGCCGACTCCATCGTGTAGCCGGGCTTCCGGCGCGCGAAAATCTGGACCCATTGCCTGCGCCGATCGCTCAGGTTATCGGACCCAGGTGTCATGAGCGGCTTCATCAGGATTGGAATCCGGATTTGCGGTGAGCTCGCCAGGTCGAACCCGGAGAATCCCGCGGCCGACACCCCCACAATGACCATCGGAAAGTTGTTGACCAGGACCTTCTGTCCGATCACGCCGGCGTCCGCCCCAAAGCGTGTCACCCAATATGGATAGCTCAGCACGACCGACGGGTGACCCTTGTAGACGCGGTCATCCTCTTCCGGCGAAAATACCCGTCCCAACGCAGGCTTGATCCCAAGCGCCTGAAAGTAGTTCCCGGAGACCAGTTCGCCCGTGACGCGCTCCGTCTGGTTTCCCAGGCTGATTGAGAGCGGCGTGTAGTAACGGCAGAAGACGTACGAGAAGGCTGGCGCCCGCTGTTGGAAATCCTGGTACATCGGGTAGGACGAAGCTCTCGAACCCTGGTTGCTGCCCAAGATGGGCCCGGTGGTCCAGATCATCTGGAGCTGCTCGGGATGCGCCACGGGAAGCCGCCGGAGCATCAATTGATCGAGCAGCGTAAAGATAGCCGTGTTGGCGCCAATACTAAGTGCCAGCGACACCACCGCGACCAGGGTGAAAGCCGGACTGCGCGAGAGGAGCCGAAAGGCGTGATTCAGATCCCGCATTGTCGTCTCCAACACAGGCAGCCCACGGCGATCGCGGCAGGCTTCTTTCGCCAACTCCAAGCCGCCCGAGTTCAAGAGCGCGGCGCGCCGAGCCTGGTCCGGCGTCATTCGGAACCGGATGTTGTCCTCAACCTGCATCTGGAGGTGGATTTTGAGCTCCTCCGCCAGCTCACGGTCTCTGGTTTCCTTCTCAAACGCACCAGTTAGCCTGGCCAGGAAGGCGCGGACGGCTCTCATGAGGCCTCCTCGGATGGGGAGAGGAACCTGGCGATGATGGTCGTTGTTCGACCCCATTCCCGCGCTTCCTTCTTGAGTTGCTTCCTCCCCGCACGTGTCAGAGCGTAGTACTTTGCCCTGCGATTGTTGTCCGAAATGCCCCACTCTGCGGAAATGTACCCTTCCTGTTCCAGTTTCAGGAGAGCTGGATAGAGGGTTCCGTAACGCACCACCAGCACGTGTCCACTTGTCTGCTCCATACGCCGGGCAATGCCGTAGCCGTGGAGCGGCCCCAGAGTATCCAGCGTCTTCAGCACCATGAGAGCAAGCGTACCCTGCCAGACATCCATCTTCTCAGTCATGGACACTCCTATTGGATTCCAGTAGCAGAATCTCACAGCCTTAATTGGAAAACAATAGGAATATGCAGGAATCTGGTGCCGACGCCCGGATGCGACCTTCAAGGAGCCTGACGGGAACACATTGCTTGCGAAGGGTGCGTCGTGAGCAATGCCGATTCATTCACCGAGCCGGCTCTTGTGGACGTATTGTCGGCTATCCCGATAAGCAGAGCTCCTAAGAAACAGCCTTAAGGGAAACAGGACCGAAGCGACCGGACCCCAATCCGCGCGCCGCATCCCGCGCGCAAGGAGTCGTGATTCTAACAAGCAATGGCTCGGTAGTCGGGAATGATCTGCCATTCGATAAACCTTCAACCCAGGCGCAACCGGCCTCTGAATGAAATAGGACTTAACTTCTTCATGTCTTTATAACTTATTGTTGGATTTAAGGTTAGCTGGAGCGGGAGACGGGGATCGAACCCGCGACCTCCAGCTTGGGAAGTTACTTCCCGTTTGATTCTACGGAACTTAGGCGTTTCAGGCGACAAACTGCGTGCATACAGAATCAAAAACTTGCGGCCCTTCCTGAATTGTGCAGTAAGAAGTGCAATAAGCAATAGGGACTGTGCTCTCAGCACGGCCAAGGCCTCTCCGCTAATCAGTTTTGCCGCCGCCAGCGTCCGATCTGTTCACCGGCTACGCGGGAGATTTTCTGGCACGGGGAATATGAGCAGCTTCCGTTCGACGCAAAGCTGTTCGCCAAACCCGAAGGCGTGAAAATCGAAGAGATGCAGCCCTCTAGCGGATACCAGCGGTTCGGTATGGCAGCTTGGTTTCCGGTAAGCCACATAATGTCGATCCGTCCTGCTTGCAGCCTGCGGGCACCATCGAGCTTGCGAAGCGGGTGCTGGTCACTCGCCGGGCGGGAAGTCCGTGGAAGCGGCGAGCTCGGTTTGCGCTTCGAAGTCGGCAATCCGCTTGCGCAGAGTCGTGACGGTGCTCTCCAGCGCCTGTGAGCCGAGCACCATTCGCAGCGGCGCGGGCTTCACATCGACGCTCTCGATGATGCGCGCGGCCATTCGGGCCGGATCACCGGGGGCCAGGCCGTTTTTGGGATCGAGCATCCGCAGGAAGCTGTGTGCCGGAGTTTCGTCGTAGATGGGCATGAGATCTGCCACCTGCGCGCTGCCGTAGCAGAACTCGGTGCGCGCGCCCCCGGGCTCGACAATCGTCATGCCGATCCCGAAGGATGCGACCTCCTGGGCGACTGATTCCACGAAGCCCTCGATGCCCCACTTCGTGGCGTGGTACATCGAGTTTCCCGGGAAGGCGACCTGCCCGCCGTAGGAAGAGATCTGGATGATGCGTCCGCCGCTCTGGGTGCGAAGGTGCGGCAGCGCGGCACGGATGAGCTGGATCGACCCGACCAGGTTGGTCGCGACAATTTGTTCGACCTGCTTGTCGGTGAGTTCTTCCGCCGCGCCGAAAAGGCCGTAGCCGGCATTACTGACGATCACGTCGATGCGTCCGAGCCGGGCGAACGAGCGTTCGACAACCTCGCGGATCGCCGCTGTGTCGGTCACGTCGAGCACTTCGGCGTGGAACGACTCAGGATAACGCGCGAGCAGATCGGTAACCTTGCCGGTATCGCGGACGGTTCCGACGACGCAGTCGCTGTGCTCGAGGAGCTGATCGGTGAGCTGACGGCCGAAGCCGCTGCTGACACCAGTGATGAACCATGTGCGTTGTGACATCGTGAATTCTCCTGCCGGTAACTGTTGTAATCGTCAATGTACTCCGATAGACCCCTGCGCCATCGCCTTATCCAAGTCGTCACGCACCGACCTCGGCTCGTCTTCCAGCGGCATGTTCCCCATGTCATGCACGCCGTCCAGGGCACCGCGCGGGTCCGCATCGAGGGGGGCGAACAGCGCGTCGAAGTCGTCCTGTGCCGGGCCGGTGGTCGCGATGAGTTCAAAGGTCCTGCGCAATGCGTGATCCGAGCCGAGGCTGCTGACCAGGACCTCGGCGATCTGGCGTCGCGCAATGACGCCATCGCTGGAATCGCCGGCCTGGCGTGTATCGCCCTGCAGGAGGACAAGCTGGTGCTCGTACGGACCGTTGTAGTCGAACCATCCGGGTCGCACGATCGTATACGGCAGTCCGCTGGCGCGCACCATCCTCTCGGAGCGCCGCTTCCAGTCGTGGGCCTCGGTGGCGCGGTTGTGGGCGCCGGTGCGGTTGGTGACTCCGATGGAGGTCATCAGCGCGATGCGCGCTGTCCGCGAACCCAGCGCAC
>JBEKIX010000113.1:0-9142 GCA_050011535.1 Acidobacteriota bacterium | reverse complement strand
CAGATATTTTACTCACCTCTCGTCAGTATTGCAGTTCCGGCCACGGTGGCCTCCGGCATGTGATGGTTCGTGCAGATTAAAGCAGCGCATGTCGTCGATAAAACCAGGACTTAACGGCTTGCACCACCAGAAGGTAAGTCACGGCCAATCCTGCAATCGCACCCAAAAGCGACAACGGCAGCGGGATAAACCCCACGAGGCTCCCGGCCGGCGTGTACGGCAGCACCACAGCGACGGCGACCACTGCCAACACGCCTATCACCAACGAGCGGCTGGGACAGCTCTTGAACGGATTGCCCGCCGTGCGAATCACAAATACCACCAGTGTCTGTGTCGCCAAAGATTCCACGAACCATCCGGTGTGGAACAGCGGCGCGTTGGTGGTAGCGTGGAACACCCAGAGCAGCACCCCGAAGGTAAGGAAATCGTAGATCGAGCTTATGGGACCTATGATCATCATGAACTGGCGAATGAAGCCGATCTGCCAGCGCTTGGGCCGGTGCAGCAGCGCGGGGTCGACATTGTCGCTGGGGATGCTGATCTGGGAAAGGTCGTACAGAAAGTTGTTCAGCAGGATCTGCGTCGGCAACATAGGCAGGAAGGGCAGGAAGAGCGACGCCGCGGCCATGCTGAACATATTGCCGAAATTCGAGCTGGTGCCCATGATGATGTATTTCATGATGTTGGCGAAGGAGCGCCGCCCCTCGATTACCCCGTCGTTCAAAACCGCCAGATCCTTTTCCAGCAGGATGATCTTCGCGGCATCCTTGGCCACGTCCACGCCGTTCATGACGGATATGCCTACGTCCGCGGTGTGCAGCGAGGGTGCGTCATTGATGCCGTCACCCCCGTACGCGACGACGTGCCCGCGCGCTTTGAGAGCGACGATGACCCGGTTCTTCTGCTCCGGAGACACGCGGGCGAAGATGGCGCCGTTCTCGGCCTGGAAGGCCAGAGCGGCATTATCCATCGCATCGACCTGGTTCCCGGTGAGAATGCGGTCCGACGCCAGCCCAACGTCTTTGGCAACCTTCTGGGTCACATACTGGTTATCGCCGGTCATGACGACCACGGAGATGCCATTCTGTTTAAGTGCCTCCAGAACGTCATGGACCCCTTCCTTGGGCGGGTCCAGGAATGCCGCAAACCCGGCCAGCGTCATATCCCGCTCATCCGCCGGGGTGTAGACATCGCGCTTGTCCACTTTCAGCACCGCTACGCCGAGGGTGCGGTAACCGTCGGCGCTCAGCTTCTTGAAAGTCTCCTCCGCCGCAGCACGCCGGCTTTCATCGAACGGCTGGGATGATCCATCGATGTTCACGGTTTGGCAGATGCCAAAGATGCTCTCTGCCTCGCCCTTGGTAATGAGAAGATGTTCGTCGCCGTGTCGCACCACCACCGAGAGGCGTTTGCGGTTAAAATCGAAGGGGATCTCGTCCACCTTGACATACTCCACAATTTTAGGACGCTCGTGCTTCAAGACGGCATCGTCAAGGGGGCTCTTGATGCCCGCTTCAAAATAGCTGTTCAGATAGATGAGCCGCAGAACATTGTCATCCGCCTTCCCCAGGATGTCCACGTGCCGGTCCAGCACGATTTCCCCTTCGGTCAGTGTGCCCGTCTTATCGCTGCAGAGGATTGTCACGCTGCCGAAATCCTCGATTGCCGCAAGTTGCTTGACCAGGACCTTCTTCCTGGTCATCCGCCTCGCACCCTGGGCCAGGGTCACCGTGATGATCATGGGCATCATCTCGGGGGTCATCCCTACCGCCAGGGCGACTGCGAAAAGGAATGACTCCAGCAGCGGGCGGTGGAAATAGAGGTTTACCAGGAGAACAAAAAGCACGAGCAGCATGATCACCCGGGTAATCATCAACCCAAAGTGGCGGATGCCGCGGCCAAACTCGGTCTCTGGCGGTCTGGTAGCCAAACGCTGCGCGATCGCTCCGAGTGCAGTACTTCGGCCGGTGCGGACGATGACCGCGGTGCCAAGCCCTGTCTGAACCGCAGTGCCCAGGAATACACTGTTGGTCGCGTCGGCAATACCGTGCACACCCGCTGGTAAATCGTGCGCGGACTTCTCGACGGGCAGCGACTCCCCGGTGAGCGCCGACTCGCGCACCTGCAGGTCTTTCACATCCAGCAGACGTGCGTCTGCCGGCACCAGATCACCCGCATTGAGCCGGACGATATCCCCGGGGACCAGCTCCGCAATCGGCAGTTCCCGCTCCTGTCCATCACGAATCACGGCCGCCGTGGTGGCAACCTGCTTGCGAATCTCTGCCACCGCGTGTCGAGCCTGGAATTCCATGAAGAAGTTCAGCAGAACGCTCAGGAGGACGATGGCGATGATGATGACCCCACCAACGTGGTCCCCCAGTCCGATGGATATTCCGCTGGCCACGAGAAGGATGATGACGAGTGGATTGGCAAATAGGCGAAGGAAGGTGAGCAGGCCTGCGAAACGCGACTCCTGCACCATACTGTTGGGGCCATAAAGACGCACCCGCCGTTTTGCCTCGTCGGTAGTCAGCCCGGTCGGAGTTGCCTGCAGAAGTTGAAGTAGGTCCTGCAGGGGTTTGTCCCAGAAGGTCTCCAGGTTCTTATCTCGTATCTCCATGCAGGCAGCTCCCGTCAATGGCGCAGTAAATCTTACACCTGCTCTCACAGTCAGTGCGATCAATAGTGAACAACGTCGGGTGCAATTGTGAACAGCTCTTGTCTGAAAATCAGCAGGGACGATCAAGGTAATCGGGGATTTACCAATCAGTTCACAATCAAGCAGGCATTTGGAACGCGGCGCTAAAGCGCCGCACTCCAAGGCACTGTACCGAGCCCCGCGAGTCTTTTGTCTACCAACCTGTGAACTGATTAGTAACTCAGCCGCTGATTGAGGTCGTCGAGGGCAATAACCTCAGGGTCATAGTGTATAGATCCCTCGGGGGCTGAGGGCGCTCGGGGCGGTCCCACCGTGTGAGGTAACGCAGGAATCTCTGGATGACGGGGGCGCTGTTGGTCAGGCTGATGATCTTGAGCGGGCCACCGCAACCCATGCAAATCAGAGGGTCCGGCTTCGTACACCTTCTTGATCAACCGCACCCAGGAGCGTCTGCCGGCTTTTGGATCTTTCCGGATCGTTCGGTGATTCGGCCTCGGAATCGGTGAACGCGTAGCTTGTCCTCCCTTTCCTTTATTCTTGTACTCCCGGATAGAGATGGTTATAAGGATATAGATGATCCAGTATACAAACGGGCGGCGATTGCCATGAAGAGCAACGATCAAGACGAAGGCACGTCGATCCACAAGGTGACGGCGAACCAGGCGGAGCCCATACGCCGCGAGAGCGATGAGCTGTTCCTGGAACTGATGGCCCACCTCCAACAAATAATTTGGATCAAGAACGCCGCGGACGACGCGGTGCTTTACGTCAGCCCCGCCTACGAGACCATCGGCGGCCGCTCCTGCCAAAGCCTCTACGACAACTACCAAACCTTCCTCGATGCCATTCACCCGGAGGACCGCGAGCGGGTGGCAGGAGCGATGGCCGGCCAGCGCGAGACCGCTGGATACGAACAGGAGTATCGGATTGTGCGTCCCGATGGGGCGATACGGTGGATCTGGGCGCGGAGCTATCCAGTTCGCGACGGCCAGGGCCAAGTCATACGCTTCGCGGGCATTGCCGAGGACATCACCGAACGCAAGTCGCTTGAGCAAGACCGGGCAAGGCTGGCGGCCATTGTCGAATACTCGGAAGACGCCATGGTGAGCATGTCGCTGGATGGCATCGTCATCAGTTGGAACCACGGGGCCGAGCGACAGTATGGCTACTCAGACGAGGAAATGATCGGACGCCCCATCTCCCTCCTGTTCCCGCCCGATCATTTCCAGGAATACCTGCAGATCATGAAAAGAGTTCGGAAGGGCGAGGTGATTCCTTCGTATGACACGGTGCGGAAGCGAAAAGATGGCACGTTGATAAACATTTCGGTGAGCATCTCTCCCATTGAGACTCGCGATGGGGAGACCATCGGCGCTTCGAAAATCGCCCACGACATTACCAGGGTAAAGAGGTTGGAAGAGCAGTTCCGGCAGGCGCAGAAGATGGAGGCGATGGGCCGGCTGGCCGGGGGCATAGCCCACGACTTCAACAACCTGATAACCGTCGTTTCCGGATACAGTGATCTGCTGCTGGATACGTTGCCTCCATGCGTCCCCTCCAGAGAGTTGCTCATGAGGATCAAAAACGCCGTGGAGCGGGCCACTTCTTTGACCCATCAACTACTGGTCTTCAGCCGGAAGCAGATGCTTGAGCTGAGGGTGGTGGATCTCAACGCCATCGTGGCCAACAGTGAAAATATGCTCAAGCGGCTGGTGGGGGAGGACGTGGATATGGTGACCGTTCTCGGCCCCGCGTTGGGCCGGGTCAAGACCGATCCCGGCCTGATGGAACAAGTTCTGATAAACCTGGTGGTCAATGCGCGGGACGCCATGCCCCAGGGCGGCAAACTCACGATCGAAACCGCCAACACGGTTCTGGATCAAACCTACGTACGCTCACACGCGGAGGTGAAACCCGGCCGTTACGTCATGCTGGCGGTGAGTGACACCGGCTATGGCATGGACGATCAGACGAAGACGCTTATTTTCGAGCCGTTCTTCACCACCAAGGAAGAAGGCAAAGGGACGGGCCTTGGATTAGCGATGATCGACGGATTTATCAAACAGAGCGGTGGTCATGTCTTCGTGTACAGTGAGCTGGGAAATGGAAGTACGTTCAAGATATACCTTCCGGAAGTGGAAGACGCCCTGTCGTCGGTCCCGCTGCCTCCGGCCGTCGAAAAAACGCCCCATGGCGACGAAACGATACTCCTGGTGGAGGACGATGTAGCAGTTCGATCGCTCGCCCGGCACATACTTCAGACGTGCGGATACACGGTTCTGGAGGCGGCTCAGGGCGACGAAGCCGTCCACTTGGCCGAAACGCACCAAGGCGCGATCCACCTGCTCGTTTCGGATGTTGTGATCCCGGGAACAAGCGGTCGCCGGTTGGCCGAACTGATCGCGGCACTGAAACCCGGCATCAAGGTGTTGTTCATGTCCGGCTACACGGACGACGCCGTGATTCGCCGCGGTATCCTGGCATCCGAAATCGCTTTTCTGCAAAAGCCCTTCACGCTGGATGCGCTGGTTCGCAAAGTGCGGAATGCGCTCGATCAAGACGATGCTTCAATTAGATTGGCTTGATTAGCTTATCGTGGTCCGACCCCAGTCCCCTTCAGTCCCCTTCGGGGTGGCACTTAGCACTCCACCCTGAGCCGAGGTGGCTACTTCCCCACACGGAAATTGGAGATATAGCTGAATAAGCCAAATACGTTCACCAGCCACAAAACCACGGCGATAACCACGACCCCATTCATGATCCTTTTAATGGACCCCTGCATGGGGATGTAGTTGTTAATGAGCCAAAGAAGAACTCCGATCACGATCAGGATCAGCACCAGTTGAATTAAAGGCATGATACACCTCACTGATTATTGTGCGTTCGGAGCAGGCCCACAGGGCGCGGCTCCGGTCATGCATAGTTCAAAGAATTCCAAACAAATTAGCTTTCTTCTTATACCTTGGAAATGAGTCGCGTGTCAGTTCACTACGGCTCACTCGTGTGATCAAGATTGCTCACCTCAGCCTGCATGAGCAATGTTGACCAGACTTATGATCCGTACTGAACTGACACGCGAATTGATCCTGGGTATAAGAAGAGTGCCTTGAGTTGTCCGCCAGAATCTGGTGGGAGGCGGATGTCAATAGGGAGGAGTACATGTTCACGGACGAGAACGGAGGTTCAGTTGTGGTTGGGAATGGAGTTGATCGATGAGAGACAGGAAGAGCTTCTGGGCGCGATTGAACGTCCACGGACTTCGATGCCTCGGGCGGGCCGATGCAGTCGTGGTCTACCGCCCGCGGTACGCATGGTTGCGGCGTATCCTGCTCCTCGTAGCTTCGTCTCTGTCGTTGCTCCTGCTCCTCCTGGCAACCGCACTCATCCATCACGTCTACTTCGATCGGAGCAGCCTCCCAGACCTTGAGCCTTTCATCCGTTTCGAGCCTCCCACGACCGGCATGGTCTACGACGCGCAGGGCAAGGTGCTGATCGAACTGGCAGGGGAGTACCGCAAGGTAGTCTCTTACGACGACGTGCCCGTCATCCTGCGCCAGGCTATCCTGGCTGCCGAGGACAAGAATTTCTTCTCTCACTCGGGCGTGGAATACCGGGCGCTGCCGCGGGTGATCCAGAAGACGGTGGTACGCTCTCTGTCCGAGTGGTGGAAGAGCGGTGGGTTCCGGCTGCTGCTTCCCCAAGGGGGTTCGACGCTTACGCAGCAGCTCGTCCGCGGCTACTTCCTCCAGGATCTGACGAGCCGCGAGACCGGCGACATCCTCTTCAGCAAAGGTCTGGCCCCGCGGCTCGTCTCGGCGGTTCTGGGTGTCCCGGCCACGAACAAGCTCTTCCGCAAGCTGGAGGAGGCACGCCTGGCTCTCTGGCTCGAGAAGGAGATGCGCCGGCGCTATGGATCGCAGGAGCGAGCCAAGCGCGAGATTTTCGCCCGCTCGGCCAGCTTTCTCTACCTGGGCAATGGCCGCTACGGCTATGCCGCCGCCTCCGAGTACTACTTCGGCAAGCCCCTCTCGGGCTACACGCAGGAGGACGCGGGAAAGGCCGCGTTGCTGGCGGGGATCACCAAGTCACCCAAAGACTACGCCCCGGTATCCGGTGACCCGCGGCCCCTGCGCCGCCGCAACCAGATCCTGGCCCTGATGGTGCGCAACGGCTACATCCCCGAAGGCCTCGCGAAACGCTGCCAGGCCGAGCCGGTCCTCGTGGCGCCCCACAGCCAAATCAAGACTCATGCCCCCGCTGCGATCGAGAACGTCCTGGACGAGCTGAAGCATCACGGAGAATCCCGTTCCGGGTTTGAAGATCTCATCCAGGGTCGGATCTCGGTCCAGTCTACGCTGGACGAGCGGGTCCAGACCATCGTGAACGAAGCCCTGGAACAAGGCCTCGCCCTCTACGAGCAGCGACATCCCAGGGCGAAGGGGTTGGTCCAGGGTTCTGTCGTGGTGCTGCGTAACGCAGATGCGGCGATCCTGGCCGAGACGGGCGGGCGGCAGGTCTATAAAGACCGCGACACCCGCTACTCCGACTACAATCGCGTCACAGGCTCGCTGCGGCAGCCGGGCTCGGCATGGAAACCGCTGGTCTACCTGGCCGCGTTTCGCCGGGGAATGGACCTTGGCACCACGGTGCCCGACGAGCCCATCGAGGTGCCCCAGGGCACCGATGGCGACGTGAAGTGGATCGCCAACTACGACAACCTGTTCAAAGGACCGATCCCGATCCGTCAGGCGCTGGCTGAGTCCCGCAACGCGGTGGCCGTGTGGATCACTCGCGAAATCGGCCTGGACGGGGTGATCCGGACCGCCCGGGAACTTGGGATCCGCACCCCCCTGCAGCCCTACATCACCACAGCTCTGGGCGCTTCGGAGGTGCGGCTGATGGAGCTGGCAGGGATCTATCGCGCCATGGCCTCGGGTTCCCTGGCCGAGCCGCATATCATTGATCGCGTGATTGACGCCTCCGGCGAGGTGCTCTACAAAACGCCGCGGCCCGTGCGGGAGATCAACTCCGCTGCGCTGAGCCTGATCCAGGAGGGGCTGCGCGGCGTGGTCCGTCTCCCGGACGGCACCGCACACAGTCTCGACGGCCGCGACTTCCCGATTCCCGTAATGGGCAAGACAGGAACGACGAGCGATTTTCGCGACGCGCTGTTCGTGGGATCTACCTACGGGCCGGAGGGAATCACCGTGGCGGTCCGGGTCGGCTTCGACGATGACCGCACGCTGGGCGCGACGGAGACCGGAGCGCGCACCGCGCTGCCGATCTTCCGCGAGATCATGCTCCGCGTCTATCGGAACCAACTGGTGGGGCCGGTGCCGCGGTTTCCCCGCGAGATCGAGGAAGGAATCGACGGGTACCTTGCAACGCAGATCGTGTTGGGAGCGGTCGGCGACAAGCCCGCGCCGCGAGCCCCGACATCGTTCGCTTCGCCCCTACGCGCGCTGCTCCGCCGGTGACGGCCGAGGCCAGCGCAAACCCTGAAGCGGCGACAGACTCATCATGCGAATGAAGGCCTTTCACCCCTGCAGGGGCTGCTTCGAAAATACCCTGGGCGGGCTGAAGCCCGCCCCCACGAGTGAATCACTCAGCTTGGCGTGGACGCACTGTGGCTCTTTCGTGGGTCCGGGCTTCAGCCCGGACAATATCATTTTCATGCGTCACTGGGTGCGTCACGGCGCATGAGGGACTGCTTCCGCTTTGGTCTTATGCACTGTTCCATCCGGGTGATTTGGGGGAGAGTAGACCGTTTATAGCTTTAACTGCGTCACCTTCGACGGATTAATCACATTATGATAAGTTCCCGCTGAAACGACAGCCGCATCCCCGTCGCGCACCAGGGATACCTCCTTCTCGTTGAAGACAGATTTGGCCTCTCCCTGCTCGATGCGGAAGAACTGATCGACATTCGGGTGCACCTCGTCACCGATCTCTTCGAGCGGCTTCAGGCACATCACCACGAGTTGGGAGTGCTTGCCGGTGAATAGCACCGCCGGTTCGCCGTTCTTCAAGCAACGATAAGGTCTCGCCTTCTTACCGGCGCGCACTTGGTGAAGCGCTCTGCTTACCAATGATTTCGCCGGATACGATAAGTTCTACGCGACGATTAAGCTGGCGGCCTGCGGCGGTACCGTTTGAGGCTATGGGATTGGTCTTGCCGAACCCTTTGGCCGGGACCAAATCCGTCGCCGACATCCCCTGTTTGATAAGATAGTCGCGCACCGATCCAGCTCGCTGTTCCGATAGGGTCTGATTGTACGCGTCACTGCCTACACTATCCGTATGGCCTTCGACCGCCAGCGTCAAACCCGGGTGTCCCAGGATAATACCGGCCACTTTGGCCAACCTCTCACGCGCCAGGGGCCGTAGGGTATACTTGGCCGTGTCGAAGAGAACATCCGACATGTTAATGATGAGGCCGCGGGCGGTATCGCGAGTTTCGAGAACCAAGTTAAGCTGGGTCAA
>JBEKIX010000112.1:0-9282 GCA_050011535.1 Acidobacteriota bacterium | reverse complement strand
CGTTCCCGAGAGCGAGGAAGCTGCTCCACCGCCCTGGCCGTAGCAGACCAAGCCGACTGTCGCAACAAGAATTGCTGCAAGAATTAGCCGAAAGAAACATTCTTTCATAAGGGTTCCTTAGAAGTGTAAAGAGTTAATTCTCGGGCTCAGGCCGGAACGGCCAGACCCCGACCCCACAATCATTCTGCGATCGAGTAGGTCTCAGAAGATTTGCTTCAGCCATCCTTCGCGACCAGCGGCAAGTGTAAAGCCGCGGCCACGGCGGAGCAGAGTTGCCAGGGAGACTCGCCTGCGTCAGGAACGGGTTTTCGACACCGGAAGGCTCAGCCGCTTGCGATACGTCTTGTATGCGTCTTACTCCCGGAGTGCGACCCTTCGCCGTCCCTGTCTTGGTCTTACAAACACTACAAATGGTTCCGCTTTTAACTTCTTACATCTCCATAAAATCGGAGATTTACCGACCGATCTTAGTCACTTGCATATGGGCAGGCAAGCGAATCATATGCATTTAATATATGTGTTTCGCACACATATTAATCACAAATAACATATGGATGCGGAGAACGGATGACCGGCGTAGGAGCATGATGCGGACAGTCGATTCACACGCCGTATTATCGGACTTGCGCGCAAGTTTGCTCTGATCGAAATCATACCCACTAATTCAGCTTAATTAACCAAGACTCATAAGTTCTGCGCAATCATGTTAGCTGAGTATAATTTGCATCATAGGAATCCTCGGTTCCGAAGATCACTGCTTTCTTCATTATTTCAAGGAGTTCAAATCCTCCTTGCGGCAGCTAAACATTTGCCAATTCCTCACTGCCTGAAATAGGGTCAGGCTTTGCACAAGCGCCCAGACCGCGTTACACTCTATGATGTGAGTAGTTCGGCAGGCATGATCAAGGACGATGCAAATCCACTGCGCCACGGGCAGCGCATGAGCCGTAGTCCCGCTCCATGCGTCATGGTGATATTCGGAGGCTCGGGTGATCTCACGCGACGCAAACTGGTGCCTGCCCTGTATCGGCTTTCCCAGAGGCGGTCTCTGCCGGGTGGTTTCACCATTCTGTCCTTGTCGCGCACCGATCTGGGCGAAGAGAAATACCGCGACGGGCTGCGTCGATCTCTTGTGGAATCAGGGACAACGCCGGAAGCCTCCACGTGGGAGACCTTTTCCCAGGGTATCCACTATCTTTCCGGCGATTATCGGGTGCCGGCAACATACGAGCGCATTAAACGGGCGCTGTCGGAATACGACCTTGAGCGAGGCACGGCCGGCAACCGCATCTTCTACCTGGCCGCTTCTCCCAGCGACTACGCCGGCATCATTCAGAATCTCGGAGCCGCGGATCTTGGGTGGAAACGAGCAGAAGCAGCAGGGTGGACGCGCATTGTGGTCGAGAAGCCGTTTGGCCGGGACCTCGAATCAGCGCGCGCTCTCAACAAGGTTGTCGAAGGACATTTTCACGAGGATCAGGTATATCGCATCGATCACTACCTCGGCAAAGAAACGGTTCAAAACCTGCTCGTGCTCCGCTTCGGAAACGGCATCTTCGAGCCCATTTGGAACCGGCAGTATGTCGACAGTGTCCAGATCACGGCGGCGGAGAACATCGGCGTGGGAACGCGCGGCACCTATTACGAAGAAGCGGGTGCTTTGCGCGACATGATTCAGAACCACATCTTGCAGTTGCTGACGCTGGTCGCCATGGAACCTCCAGCCGATTTTGCTCCCAACTCCGTGCGGGATGAAAAGGTCAAGGTGCTGCGTTCCATTCCGCCTCCGCCGGCGGAAGCAGTGGAGCAGATCGCGGTGCGCGGTCAGTATGGTTCCGGATTCATTGCGGGGAAGCCCGCCGTTGCCTATCGTCAGGAAAAACACGTATCCCCGCAATCCAGCACCGAAACCTACGCTGCGATTCGTTTGACAATCGACAACTGGCGCTGGGCTGGCGTTCCCTTTTACGTCAGAACGGGCAAGAACCTCGCCAAACAGGCGACCGAAATTGCGATCGTGTTCCGGCGCGCGCCCCACCAGATCTTCCGGCAAACCGCGGCCGAGGAAATCGCCTCGAACGTGCTCGCGCTGCGCATTCAGCCTGACGAAGGAATCGCTCTTAAATTTGTTGCCAAGCAACCGGGACAGTCCATGAATTTCCAGCCAGTCAACATGGAGTTTCAGTACGGCAGCACCTTCGGAATGCACCTCGCCAGCGCCTACGAGAGGCTGCTGGTCGACTGTATGGTGGGGGATCCTACTCTGTTCAATCGCGCCGATTCGGTGGAGGCGGCTTGGGCATTGGTGCAGCCGTTCGTCGACGCCTGGTCTGGCCCGGGCGCCGCTTCCATCGTGACCTACGCTTCCGGATCTTGGGGCCCTCCGGAAGCCGATCGGCTTCTGGATCGTGAGCGCCGGCGCTGGCGTCTCTTGTGACGGCCAGTCCGAAAGGCGGAGCCATGGGTATGGATTCATCAGAAACCATCGCCAATCTCGGCACGCCCATGGGTGTCGATCTCGACGCTATGATGCGCGAACTGAACGCCTTCCATACAGCAACCCCGGAGCACGCCGGAGAGATCCCTGCCATTCGAGCCTGCTCGTGCAACCTCATTATCATTGTGTCAGACCGGAATGAGGCGGAAACATTGCCTCCGGTTCTGGCCGACGTTGCGGAGTGGCACCCCTGCCGTTCACTGGTGGCTTTCCGGCAGCCGGCCTTAACCACCGGCCAGACGCCTATGCAGGCATGGATCCGCGTACAATGCCGCCCGCAACCAGGGGCAGGCCCGCAGGTTTGCAGCGAAGTGATCACGCTGGCCGTCAGTCCTGAGGCAGCCGGCGGACTTCCCAATACTTTGCTTTCGTTTTTGATGCCGGACCTCCCGGTTTTTCTCTACTGGCGTTCCGCGAAAGACACGGAATGGGAGTTGGTGAGGGATCTCGCGCGCGCAGCGGGAATGTTGATTGTGGATCTGCAAACATCGCTGGGGCACGTCGGCGAGGTCCGATCCATGCTTCCGCTGCAGGAGCACCTTCCTCAGGGAGTAGCTCTTCGCGATCTCAGCTGGCAGAGGCTCACTCCCTGGCGTGACCTCATCGCTCAATTCTTCGACAGCCGGCCCGCGCGAAGTTTGCTTCAGGAATTGGACATCGTGGAAATCCGCGCGAGCGAGTCGCCCGGCGAAAGCATTCCCTATCCGGCACTCCTGCTGGCAGGATGGCTGATTTCCAGCCTGGGCTGGAGCGAAATCTCAGCCGGGCGCGAGGGAACGACATGGATCTCGCGTCGCCGTAACGCGAGCGGCGAGGTGCAGCTACGCTTGCCGGTCGCGGATTCCGGCCCAGCCGGGGTCGGGGTCCTAGCGGTCTCGCTCACGACGCGCAGCGGTGCGTCTTTTTCGGTGGTCTTCGATCCGGAGAGCGAATGCATGACCGCGAGCGCGGCTTCCGCAGAGGAGACCCTGATCCACGAGGTCCCGCTCCCGGCAAAAGGGGAAGCGGAGATGCTGATCGCAGAACTGTCGCTGCCTGGCGAAGACACGGTATTTCGTGGGGCTTCCTCGGCCGCAGCAGCACTGGAGAAGAGTTTCCACTAGCCTTTATGCGAGAGCCTGTTCTCAAGATATATCCGGATGCTGCATCGCTCTTTCTCGCCGCCGCCGGAACTATCACCGAGTTGCTGGATGGCGCGTTGGCCAAGAGGTCAAGGGCGAATCTTGTACTTGCCGGTGGCGGAACTCCAAGGGAGGTGTATCGGTCGCTAGCGGCCCGGGATAGATCCCCCGCATGGAGGCAAATCGGGTTGTTCTGGGGCGATGAACGGTGCGTCCCCCCTGCAAGCGCGGAGAGCAACTTCCGCATGGTTCAGGAGACTCTGCTCTTGCGCGCGGAAGTGCCGCCGGAAAACATTCACCGAATACGTGGCGAACTGGAAAACAGCGAACAGGCGGCACGCTTCTACGAGGTTGAAATCCGCAGAAGCTTTCCCGGAACAGAGCTGCCCCGCTTCGATCTCGTCCTTCTGGGTATGGGGGAAGACGGGCACACAGCTTCCTTGTTTCCCGGCGCTCGTTGGGACGAGGATCGATGGGTAGTCGCCAGCCGAGCGCCGAGCCCTTCCTATCGGCGGATCTCGATGACCCCGCGAATCCTGAATGGAGCGAAACACCTGATTTTCATTGTCTCGGGTCAAGCCAAGGCAGCTGCATTGAGGAAAGTGCTTGAGGATCCATCCTGTGACTGTCCCGCCGGAAGAATCCGGCCTTCTGCGGGAAGTCTCCTGTGGATGGTCGATCAAACCGCGGCCTCAACCCTTTCTCACTGACGGCCGGCGGCCCGGCTTTGTGTCCCGTTTGCGGTTCGTGAAAGCCTTTGCTGTGGCACCGCCTCGAGTGTATCCTGCACGCGGAGTTCGATGCGATGATGCACCCCAATCTCAAGAGCTTCCTCGACACGCTCCAGCGCGAAGGCGAACTCCGCGTCATCGAGGAAAGCATCGACCCAAATCTTGAATTGGCCGAAATCCAGCGCCGGGTCGTGGCGGCACAGGGCCCGGCACTGTTGTTCGCGAAGGTCGCGGGTTCGAGTTTCCCGGTGGTCACAAATCTTTTCGGCACGCGCAGGCGCATTGAATTGGCCTTTGGCTCGGCGCCGGAGACATTCGTTCGCAGGATGGCAGAAGCAGCGGCGATGCTCATGCCTCCGCGGCCCTCAACGCTATGGGGCTTTCGTGATCTACTGAAGACTTTCTTGCACATGGGAACCAGAAGGCCGCGCACCGGACCGGTTCTGGAATGCGCCATCGATCCCGTGAACCTGCGTGCGTTGCCTCAGGTGAAGTGCTGGCCCGGTGACGGCGGCGCTTTCCTGACCCTGCCGCTCGTTTACACCGAGGACCCGGTGACCGGTAGAGGCAACCTGGGGATGTACCGCAATCAGATTTACGACGATAGAACCGCAGGAATGCATTTTCAGATCCACCGCGGGGGCGGATTTCATTACCACGAAGCGGAAAAGCAGGGAGAGGCTCTCCCTGTAAACCTTTTCCTCGGCGGGCCACCCGCCTTGATCATGTCAGCGGTCGCACCGCTTCCCGAGAATGTCCCAGAACTGGTCCTCGCTTCGATCCTCCAAGGTGGTCGCGTCGGCATGGTTCACGACCCGGCCATCAGCCCGTTGCCGATTGTAGCGGATGCCGATTTCCTGCTTGTCGGCAAGGTGCCGCCCTCCGTGCGCCGGATGGAAGGGCCGTTTGGCGACCATTACGGGTACTACTCGCTGATGCACGAGTTCCCTGTCCTGGCAGTCGATCGCATATACCACCGGAAGAACGCAGTTTTCCCAGCCACGGTAGTGGGACGGCCGCCTCAAGAAGATCATTACATTGGAGAATATCTTCAGGACTTGTTCGCGCCTATTTTCCCGCTGGTCATGAACGGTGTCGTCGGCGTTTGGGCCTATGACGAGGCCGGCATGCATCCGTTGGCCGCGGCGGTTGTGCGCGAGCGCTATCGTAAGGAAGCCTTTATGGCGGCTCTGCGAATCCTTGGGGAAGGCCAGCTGTCGTTGACAAAGTTCCTCATGATCACGGACGCGCGCCTTCCCTTGAAAAAGTTCCGGCCTTTGCTGATGCACATCCTCGAGCGCGCGGACTTCGCCACGGACCTCCACGTTTTTTCCAACGTATCGCAGGACACGCTGGACTATTCGACAAGAACAATCAATGAGGGCAGCAAGGCTATTCTAATGGGCCTCGGCGACAAGCGTTATGACCTGATCGAGAAGCCTGCAGCGGACCTGCAAAACCTACTGTTTCGCCGCCAGGCGGTGTTCGCCCCCGGAGTGCTGGTCGTGGACGGTCCTGAGTGGCGCGAAAACGATAAAGCAGTGGAGCTACTGCTCCGGGAGCCGGCAGTAAAGCCCTTTCGCATGGTGTGTCTGGTTGATGACGCAACGGATTGCGTGCGCGACGAGGCGTCGTTTTTGTGGACCGTATTCACGCGTTTCGAGCCTGCGGCAGACATTTACGGCTGCAACCCGGAGCTGAAGCGCTATCACGTGTGCCTGTCCTCGCCGATAGGCTTCGATTGCAGGCGGAAGCCCTGGTACCCTCCTCTAGCGGAAGCGGACCCGCAGACCGTCCAACGCGTGGATTCCCTCTGGCCCAAAATTTTTTAAGCCATACAGCCGAACCTCATTTCGTCCACTGATCGATCCAATCAAGAACCGTCTTGTGCCAGAGCTGGCTGTTCTGGGGTTTCAATACCCAGTGACCTTCATCGGGAAAGTATAGGAACTTCGAGGGGACGTTCATGAGTTGCAATGCCGTGTAAAGCTCGAATCCCTGCGCAACCGGAACCCGGTAATCCAGTTCCCCATGGACAACAAGCAAGGGAGTCTTGAAATTCTTCACGAAACTGGAAGGGGACCATTTCTGATAGAGCGCGGGATTGTCCCAGGGAGTGCCTTTAAGCTCCCACAAAGGAAACCAGAGTTCTTCCGTCGCGCCGAACATGCTGGCGAGATCGTAGACGCCATCGTGGCTCACCAGGCAGCGGAAGCGGGTGGTGTGCCCCTCGAGCCAGTCGATCATGTAACCGCCATAGCTTGCGCCCGCGGCGGACATGTGAGCACCATCCACATAAGGCAATTGCGCGAGATAGTCCGCGCCATTCATCAGGTCCTGATAAACTTTGCCGCCCCAATCCCCTGAGATTTCATCCGTGAATTGTTGTCCGAATCCGGTGCTGCCGCGCGGATTGGGAGCGAACACAACGTACCCCCGACTGGCAAACATCTGCGGATTCCACCGGTAGGAAAAGTTGTCCGACCATGCGCCCTGGGGTCCGCCATGAATCAAAAACACCGCGGGGTACTTGCGCTTCGCATCGAAAGAAGGTGGCTTCACGATCCATGCCTGAATGTTTGTTCCGTCAGCGCCCTTGTAGTTCGCACTCTCCACCGTTCCCATGGAGATGCGGGCCAGGGCAGCGTCATTTACAGCAGTCAATGCCTGAGCTCCGTGTCCTTCCGTGTCCGCGCGATAGATTTCCGTCGGACGAGAGATGCTCTGGCGGGTAAAGACGAGGTTCTTGCCATCGCTTGAGACCTGGACACCATCGTTGAAGCTCTTCTCGGTCAGACGCACCGGCGCGCCAGTGTTAATGCCGACGCGGTAAATGCTGGAAAAACCCTCGTCCTCCGCACTGAAGTAAATCGAACGGCTGTCGGGCGCCCAAGCCATGCCGCCGACGGCCCGGTCGAGACTGCCGGTGAGCGACCACGATTTCCCGGTTGCTCGATCATAGAGCATGAGTTCGAAACGATCCGCCTCAAACCCCGGTCGCCGCTGCGCGCGGTATGCGATGTACTTCCCGTCGGGTGAGTAAAGCGGCGAGCCGTCGTACGCAGGGTTGGATGTGATTTTCTTCGGCTGGCCTCCCGACACTGCCACTGTCCACAAATCGACGTTGGTACTTGTTGCTTCCACTTTATCGGTGTTCCTGGCAAAGCACAGCTCCTTCCCGTCGGGAGAAAAATCGTAATCGGTCGGCCCGCCGAGCGAAAACGGCGGCGCGTCAAAGTCACCCGGAGTCAGATCGCGAGGCGCTCCTCCTTCCGCGGAAACGACAAAAACATGCGTTCGCTTCCCATCTTTCCAGTCAACCCAATGGCGATACAGTAACCGTGTGAGGATTTTTGCCTTGACCTTGGATGCCTCCGCTGCCTGGTCCCTCTTGGCGTTGCAAGCATCGTCGGCACAATCCGGGTAGACTTCCGAGGTAAACGCCAGATATTTGCCGTCACGAGACCAGATCACCCCGTCGGCGCCGGTCGATATCGAAGTGAGTTTGTGTGGCTGACCCCCGGTTAATTCCATGATCCAGACTTGCGGGTTGCCGTCGCGACTCGAGATGAACGCGAGCTTTTTCCCATCTGGAGACCAGCGCGGGTTGTTGTCGCGCTTATCGCTCTGCGTGAGCTGGCGGGGAGTTCCACCTGTCATGGGAACGAGCCAGATGTCGGTGTTGCCGGTGTTCTTGGCCAGGTCGATCCTGTTGATTGTGAACGCGACGGATTTCCCGTCCGGCGAGATCTGCGGGTCGCTCACGCGGCCGAATGAGACCAGATCGTCAAACGTGATCGGATGCCGTTGCTGGGCCAGGCCGGCCGCAGACAAGAGAAGCACGCATATTGAAACAACCGCGACAGCTCTACATGATTTCATGGCGATTTCCTCTCGATTTTATACTTTGCATTGACAAGGAATTCCGGGGTCTCAGTATATCAGAGCCGAAAGAATTCGCGTAATCGGTGAATTTCGGGCAAGATCCTATAGGTGAATTTTGCGCGGAAAACGGCGGAGGAAATAAATATGAAAGCGATCCGAGTACACGAAACGGGCGGCCCTGAGAAACTGGTCTATGAAGAGGTTCCGACTCCAGCACCGGGACCGGATCAGGTGCGTGTCAAAATACACGCGATCGGAGTGAATTTTATCGACATCTATCACAGGACGGGCCTGTACAAGGTTTCCTGTCCCTTCACTCCGGGCATGGAGGCCGCAGGCGTGGTGGACGCCGCCGGCGAAAACGTTACCAATGTGGCGCTGGGGGATCGAGTCGCCTACACGATGAGCCTGGGCGCGTATGGCGAATTCTCAGTTGTGACCGCGCGTCATCTCGTGCGGCTTCCTGATTTCATCGACTTTCAAAGGGGCGCGGCGGCGCTGCTTCAAGGCATGACGGCGCACTATCTTGCTTGTTCCACCCACCCCCTCCGCAGCGGTCAGACGGCCGTGATTCATGCCGCGGCCGGAGGAGTCGGCCTGCTCCTGATCCAGATCGCGAAGATGATGGGAGCGCGCACGATCGGCACCGTGTCCACCGAGGAAAAAGCGGTGCTGGCCCGTGCTGCCGGCGCCGATCACGTGATTCGTTACGATCGCGATGATTTTGAGGCCGAGGTGAAGCGGATCACAGAAGGCGAGGGGGTCGAAGTGGTTTACGATTCCGTCGGACGAGCCACATTCGAGAAAAGCCTGAATTGCCTCAAGCACAGGGGGCTTCTGGCACTGTTCGGGCAGTCAAGCGGACCGGTTCCACCGTTCGACTTGAACATTCTCGGCGGCCGCGGATCGCTCTACGTGACGCGCCCGAGCCTCGCTCATTATTCGGCTAACGAGGAGGAGTTGGCCTGGCGCGCCGGCGACCTGTTTAAGTGGATTGATGAAGGAATGTTGAAACTGCGCATCGAACGTACATTCCCCCTGCGGGAAG
>JBEKIX010000111.1:0-9691 GCA_050011535.1 Acidobacteriota bacterium | reverse complement strand
TCTTGTGGTGGGCAGGTTAATCCAGGAAGCACCATGTTGGGCTTCAGGATCATGCCTTCCAGCATCACCCGTTGCGTGTAAAGCTGGTTGAAAACTGTTCGCAGGACTTCCTCCGTCACTTCACGGCACCGCTCCAGGGTATGCCCGCCGTCCATGAGCACTTCCGGCTCGACGACGGGGACCAGTCCAGCTTCCTGGCACAATGCGGCATAGCGAGCTAATGCCTGCGCGTTGGCCTCGATGCAACCCCGGCTGGGAATGCCGTCGCCCACGGCAATCACCGCGCGCCACTTGGCAAAACGGGCGCCCATTTGAGAGTATTCAGTCAGGCGGCTGCGCAAACCATCCAGACCTTCGGTTATTTTCTCTCCGGGATGACCTGCCATATCCTTGGCACCTGTGTCGACTTTGATGCCGGGAATGATCCCCGCATCGGTGATGGCTTTAATAAAGGGCGTGCCATCCTTCATCTGCTGGCGGATCGTCTCGTCATAGAGAATCGCGCCACTAATACACTCACCGAGACCAGGCGTGGTCACGATCAACTCCCGATAGGCGCGCCGGGCCTCCTCGGTCTGGGGAATCCCCAGCCTGGCAAATCGTTTGTTGCAGGTTGGATTGCTTTCATCCATCGCCAGCAGGCCCTTGTCGCCGGCGACCAGCCTTCTCGCGGTGTCTATAAGCTCTTGTGCGTTCATTTGGGGTTGCTCCACTTCCAGTTACGAATCTCCGGCATGTCTTGCCCGTGCTTGTCGATGTACTGCTTGTGCTCGATCAGCTTGTCCTTGAGCTGCTGCTTCAGGTAGATGCCTTTGTCTCCGGTCCGCGGCAGGCGGTCGATGGTGTCCATCACAAGGTGGAAGCGGTCCAGATCGTTCAGTACCGTCATGTCGAAGGGAGTGGTGATAGTGCCCTCCTCCTTGTAGCCACGGACGTGGATGTTGTCATGGTTGGTGCGGCGGTAGGTCAGCCGGTGGATCAACCACGGGTAGGCATGGAAGGCGAAGATGACCGGCTTGTCCTTGGTGAAGAGTTCGTCAAAATCCGTGTCGCTCAACCCGTGCGGGTGCTCGGTTTGCGGCTGCAGCTTCATAAGGTCGACGACGTTGACTACCCGGATTTTCAGGTCGGGCAGATGCTCGCGCATAATGGAGACGGCGGCGAGCGTCTCCAGCGTAGGCACGTCGCCGCAGCAGGCCATGACCACGTCGGGTGCAACACCCTGGTCGTTGCTGGCCCACTGCCAGATGCCGATGCCCTCGGTGCAGTGCTTGACGGCAGCGTTCATTGTCAGCCACTGCGGCGCGGGGTGCTTCCCCGCGATCACGACGTTGACGTAATGGCGGCTGCGCAGGCAGTGGTCCATCACCGACAGCAGGCAGTTTGCATCCGGCGGAAGGTACACACGTACGATCTCGGCCTTCTTGTTCACGACGTGGTCGATAAAACCGGGATCCTGGTGTGTAAAGCCGTTGTGGTCCTGGCGCCAGACATGCGAGGCCAGCAGGTAGTTTAACGAAGCGATCTTTCGCCGCCATGGCAGGTGCGAGGTGACCTTCAGCCACTTGGCGTGCTGGTTGAACATCGAATCGATGATGTGAATGAATGCCTCGTAGCAGTTGAAGAGTCCATGCCGCCCGGTGAGCAGGTAGCCTTCCAGCCAACCTTCACATTGGTGTTCGCTGAGCATTTCCATCACGCGCCCACTGGGCGCGAGAAATTCGTCGTTCGGCAGGGTTGCAGCGTCCCACTGGCGTTGGGTCACTTCAAAGAGGGCTTCCAGCCCATTGGAGAGCGTCTCGTCCGGGCCAAAGACCCGGAAATTCCGCTGCTCGCCGTTCAGCTTCGCCACATCGCGCAGGAAACGCCCAAGCACATGCGTGTCGCCGATGCCGGCCGCACCCGGCTCGGGCACGTTCTCCGCGTAGTCGCGAAAATCCGGCATCCGCAGGTCGCGGAGCAGAATGCCGCCGTTGGCGTGGGGATTCGCGCCCATGCGCCGTTCACCCTTGGGCGCAAGTTCGGTCAGTTCCGGTTTGAGGCGGCCCTGCTCATCGAAAAGTTCCTCCGGCCGGTAGCTCCTCAGCCAGTCTTCCAACAGCTTGAGGTGTTCGGGATGAGTGGCCGGGTCGGAGAGCGGCACCTGGTGCGCCCGGAAAGTGCCTTCAACCTGCAAACCATCGACCATCTTCGGTCCCGTCCAGCCCTTGGGTGAATTGAGGACGATCATCGGCCAGCGCGGACGCGCGAAGTTGCCGTGGACGCGGGCGTCCTGCTGGATTTTTTTGATCCGTTCCACTGCCGTATCGAGTGTCGCGGCCATGGCTTCATGCATCCGTTCAGGCTCGTGACCTTCGACGAAGTAGGGCGTCCACCCGTAGCCGCGGAGCAATTGCTCCAATTCCTCATGCTCGATGCGGGCGAGGATAGTCGGGTTGGAAATTTTGTAGCCATTGAGATGCAGGATCGGCAGCACCGCGCCGTCGGTTACGGGATCGAGGAACTTGTTGGAATGCCACGCGGTGGCCAGCGGACCGGTTTCGGCTTCGCCGTCGCCGACGACGCAGGCCACGATCAGATCGGGATTATCAAACACCGCCCCAAACGAATGGCTGAGGGAATAGCCCAGCTCGCCCCCCTCGTGGATCGAGCCCGGGCACTCCGGCGATGCATGGCTGGGAATTCCTCCGGGAAACGAAAACTGAATAAAGAGTTTCCTCAGCCCGGCCTCGTCCTGGCTGACGTTGGGATAGATTTCGCTGTATGTGCCTTCGAGATAAGTGTTGCCCACGACGGCAGGGCCGCCGTGCCCGGGTCCGGAGACGTAAATCATATCAAGGTCGTATTTTTTGATGACCCGGTTCAAGTGCATGTAAATGAAGTTCTGGCCTGGCGTCGTGCCCCAGTGTCCCAGCAGCATGTGTTTCACATCCGCGAGAGTCAGCGGCCGCTTCATCAACGGATTGTCGTAGAGATAAATCTGCCCGACAGACAGATAATTAGCGGCGCGCCAGTAGGCATCCATCTTGTGGAGCAATTCCGGTGAAAGAGTTTTTGTCTTCATGGTTCAAGTCTCCGTTTTACAGCCAAGGCCGAGAACGCGGCAAACCGTCCTGGGTATCATGAGTTCTTCGTCGGTGCGCATAATTTTAATCCCGATTCCGAAATTGGGAATATTTGAAATAAGTCCTTGTTCTTCATATTCAATAAATTAACCATGGAAAATCCAATTTCGACGAAGTTGGATTTTGTGCCGCACCTTCGGCGCTCGATTCATGGATCAATCCTTATCCCGGCCTTACGGCCGGGCCTAGCCACTTCCGGCCCTTCGGGCCTCAAAATGTATAAACTCCTTACCCCGGCCTTACGGCCGGGGCTATTTTCTGTCGCCTCTTCGAGGCTTCACATCGGATGAACCATGAGTCCTGATCTCGCCCCATACGCTGCAAATTACATCACCAGGCGCGAAGCGCCGGCAGAGAGTAGCCCCGGCCGTAAGGCCGGGGAATATCGTTAGCACAAAAATGAGCGCCGAAGGTGCGGCACCTTGCATCCATACCCCAATTGCGGAATCGAGGTTTACCAATCGTGTCCTCCACTTCCTGTGCCACCCCTTCCAGCCGTGAGCGGAGGAAGCAGTGTCAACGGGGATGCTTCTTGGCATCCGGTTCATCGACCCAATATCCCAGGCGATTGTAATGTCGATGCAGCCCCGTCTCGTAATCCCGATTTAGCAGGGACTCCTCGGTGTATTCCGGTGACTGCCGGATGGTCTCGCGAATAAGATTGACGAAGACCTTCGACTTGCGCCAGCTAACACGCTCGATCCATTGCGGTGAAATCAGGACCTTTTTCCCCGGCCACCAGTTCTGTGTATCGATGATCAGATAACGAATCGCCCACATCTCGTCATCGATGATAAAATCCTCGACGTGGCCAATCTCGCCATCCACAGCCTGGACGTGATGGCCACGCACATCATGAGTGCTGCGCAAATGGGGATCCCACGCTTTCTCGCCTTGGGCGGATTCACTCCACTTTATGCGGTCGCGCATAATGTAGGGATAAGGTCCCCACATGTATGGGCCGGCCCAATAGTTTGGCCATCCGTAATACCCGTAGTAGACCTCCTCGAATTGTCGCGAGACGGGCTTGTCACTGTCCAAGGACGGACTGTCCTCAATCTGCTTTTTGGTCAAATCGATGGCGATGTGTTGCTCTTCTCTATTCACGGCGACGAGCGCATACGGGGAGATCAACACCTGCCTGCCCGTAAGCCAGTCTCCTGTGTCGGCGACAAGATAGCGGATCGCCCAGTGCTGGTCATCAAAGTAAAATTCCTTGACCTTCCCTATTTCCCCATCGAGGCTGTGCAATTTGTAACCTTCTAGTGTTTTAGCTTTGTTTAACACAGTAGTCGTCCTTTCGTTCTTTGAGTTTCGTTTTTGTTCGCTGTTGTCGCCCGGGTGCTAGCGTGTTTGAGAAATCGATTCCGCCGCGATCTACACGGTTCCAACACTTCTATTGCGCCGGCGGGGGCGGCTTCGCTATGGGGGAACACCGCTCGCCGAAAACGGATCCAGCCGGGAGATGTATTATGTCGCATGGTCGGAATTACCTTTTCCACTGGCCATGCCAAGTCCAATCGCGCGGCACACTGAGCGGGCGATCATCTGTTCTTCGTCCGTGCGAATAAGGCGGACCGCAACCCGGCTGGCATCCGTGGAAATCACCCCCGCATTTTTGGCGTTCCTCGCATTGTTCAGTTCGATGCCGAGGAAGCCCAGTCCATCGCAGATGCGCGCGCGGACGAGTGATGCATTTTCGCCGATGCCTCCTGCGAAGACGAGCGTATCCAATCCACCCAGCGCCGCGGCGAAGGAGCCGATCCACTTTTTCGCCTGATAGCAAAACAGCGCCACAGCTTCCGCTGCCCGCACATCATCGGCTTCATGCGCGAGCAAGTCGCGCAGGTCGGAGCTGGTCTCCGAAACTCCGAGCAGCCCCGACTCGTGGTTGACCATCCGGTCAAATTGCGATGGCGTCATCTGCTCTCTTCGCGCCATAAACGAAACCAGTCCCGGGTCCAAATCACCGGAGCGTGTGCTCATCACCAGTCCCGCTGCGGGCGTGAAGCCCATGCTGGTGTCGATGCTTTTGCCATGGAGCACGGCGGCCAGACTTGCCCCGTTGCCGAGATGCGCGAGGATCACACGGCCCTTCGTTGCTGCCGGGTCCTCAAGGCGCGCGAGTTCTTCCATCAGATAGCTATAGGACAAACCGTGGAAACCATAGCGTTGAACTCCCTTTGCCTCGTAGCGCCGCGGAATCGGAAGCATCTTGGCGACACGCGGCATAGTGCGGTGAAATGCCGTGTCAAAGCAGGCCACTTGCGGCAGATTCGGATGGCGCTCTCGGAACGCTTCGATCAATTCGATCTCGCGCGGCAAATGATCCGGGTCATACGGCGTGATACGACGCAATTCATCAATCAACTCCGGCGTGACCTGCTCCGGCTCGGAATGCGTCATGCCATGAACCACTCGGTGTCCCACAGCCTTGACCGAAGCGAAGCCGTTCTGCGCTTCGAACCAATCAATCAGGAAACTTGCTGCCGATTTGTGATCGGCGGCGGCGAGGCTGCGACTGGCCTGCGGCTTTCCATCCGGGTCGTGAAATGTTAGATTTGTCCCGCTCAGGCCGATTCGGTCAACCTTCCCATAAAGCGTTCGCTTCAGCGGTTCGCCCGTCTGATACAACGCGAACTTGATGCTCGACGAGCCGCCATTGATCGTCAGAATGTGTGGGTTAGCGGGTTTCATGGATGACTCCTTCGTCATTCTGCAATCCGAACGAAGCCAGTTTCGCGCGCGTGGAGTTGTAATCCGTGTGCAGAATGCTTCGAATCCCCAAACCTTCCGCGATCTGGACGAACATCGGGGTGTTTTCGATATAGAGGACCTGCCGGGCGGGCGCCTGGGCGATGTCCAGCGCAAGCCGAAAGATGTCCGCGTCGGGCTTGCGGAGGTGGACGAAGCAGGAGGAAATAAAAGCATCCACAAACCCGTCCAGCTTGAACTTTCGAATCCGATACGCATTCAGTTCGCGGCTTTCGTTGCTGACCACGACGATCTTCAGCCCGTGCCGGATTTTGAGCTGAGTGACCAGCTCGATCATCTCGGGGTAAGGTTTCGATTGCGCAAACATGACGCGCCTAAACTGAGCCCGGGTGAACGGCCGCTTTTGGTAGAAGACTACCCGGCCCAAATATTCCTCCAGAGTGAGCTTTCCCTCCTCGTAGGTGTCGAAGTTCAGGCTATGCCGATCCTCCATCTCGGCCCACTCCAGCTTGAAGGTCGTCGCCGCCCGTTTGCGGGCATGATGGTCCCACCCGTTGGTGAGCAGGACTCCGCCGATATCCAGAAACAACGTCGTGACCGGGATCGTTTTTTTCATTGGGCCTCCGTCAATGCCGTCTGCCACCTTTGACAGTTCGTTCATCGAGCCAGAAGTATGGCGCTGGATCGAGGGCTCAGGTTAAATCATCGCTGCCACAGGATGCGTGCGTCTTCCAGGGGGATTGCAACGCCGTCGAAGCGCGGTATCACTCGCGCCGTATAGTCCGCTGGCGGGCGGGCCGCAGACACGGCCGCGCTGTATAGGTAGCCGCCTGACGCGCCGTCCAGTTGTTGGCCGCGCTTCATCTCCTGCCGCACCGGTGCGCCGCCGTTCATTCCGTCGGCATAAAGCTCGACGCGCACCGCATTCGGGTCGAGATCGTTTAGATAGACTTCAACCTTAAAAACGTGCCGCTCCGAGTCCGTTGCGATCTGCACTTCACCGAAGTGCAGCGTGGCCCATTTCTGTTCCAGGGGGTGCCGCCAATCGACCATTTGCCTCCCCACTTTGCCCTTATCAGCAGCGCGTTCACGGTAGGCGGCCGCAGCCGGGAGGTAATGTTGCTCGGTGTATTCGCGCACCGTGCGGTCGGCGGAGAAGCGCGGCGTCAACCGCGCCATGCTTTCCCGCATCCGCTTGATCCATGCGGTGGGAATGCCGCTCTCGTCTCGGGTATAAAACTCCGGGATCACTTCCCGCTCAAGCAGGCCGTAGAGCGCGTCGGCTTCGGCAGCGTCGCAGGCCGGGTCGTCGCCATGTTCCTGGCCGTCTCCCAACGCCCATCCAACCTCCGGCGTGTATGCTTCCGCCCACCAGCCATCCAACTCCGACAAATTGATGCCTCCATTCACAAGCACCTTCATGCCGCTCGTTCCGCTCGCCTCCCAGGGCCGTCGTGGCGTGTTGATCCAGACGTCCACTCCCTGCACCAGGTGCTCCGTTAACAGCATGTCGTAGTCGCTCAGGAAGACGATGTGGGGTTGGACCTCTGGCTGGCGGATGAAATTTATCCATTCATGGATCAAGGCCTGCCCTGCCCGGTCCTCCGGGTGGGCCTTGCCGGCGATGATCAGTTGCACCGGGCGCTCAGGATTGGCCAAAAGGCGCAGCAAACGCGCCGGATCGTGCAGCAGCAGATTCGGTCTCTTGTAGGTCGCGAAGCGGCGCGCAAAGCCCAGTGTCAATGCGTTGGGATTAAACAGCTGCTTCGCAAGAGCGATCTCCCCGGGCGACGCGCCTGAGGAGGTCAGTTGCCGGGACAATCGTTCGCGGGCATATTCAACAAGAGACTTGCCGGCGGCGGTGCGAAATTGCCAGAGCTTGGCGTCGGAGACGCAGCGAATGTCCTGCCCCAGAGTTTTCGTCGTCCCCAGCCAGCGATCCTTTCCACAGGCTTCCGTCCAAAGATCATCGGCTGGGGCCGAGTCCCAGGTCGACATATGAACTCCGTTAGTCACATGTCCGATTGGGATTTCGTCCTGCGGCCAGCGCGGAAAGAGAGGCAGAAAGATGTGCCGGCTCACCTTCTCGTGCAAGCGACTCACGCCATTGACCGCCCCGCTCCCCCGGACTGCCAGATATGCCATGTTGAAACTTTCCGACAAGTCGTTCGGGTTTTGGCGGCCCAGGGCCAGCAAATCGTGGATTGTAATGCCAAGCTTTTCTTGGGCGTACCGGCTGAGGTATTGTTCGATGAGAGCCGGAGCAAAACGATCGAAGCCGGCAGCCACTGCTGTGTGGGTTGTGAAGAGGTTACCCGTTCGAGTGACGGCCAGCGCGACTTCGAAGGGCTGCCCGGTTGCTTCCATGAAGCTCCGGGCCCGTTCCAACACGGCGAAGGCCGCATGCCCTTCATTCAGATGACAGACTTCCGGCTGGATGCCGAGCGCGCAGAGCAGCCGCCATCCGCCGATCCCGAGAAGCATTTCTTGCTTGAGGCGCAGCTCCGGCCCGCCGCCATACAGCTCGCTGGTAATCCCTCGATGAATGGGGAAGTTTGCCGCATCATTGCTGTCCAGCAGATAAAGCTTCACTCTGCCGACCTGGACCTGCCAGGCGCGCAGCCAGACCGAGTAACCGGGTAGTGCAATCTCCAACCGCAACCATTCCCCGTCCGCTTGGCGCAAAGGCGCGATCGGCAACTGTCCGGGGTCGTTATACGGGAAGAGGGCCTGTTGCGTTCCGTCCTTGTCGATCTCCTGGCGAAAATAGCCTTGCTGGTACAGCAGTCCTACGCCAACTACCGGCACACCCAGATCGCTGGCGGCTTTGAGCTGATCGCCGGCTACATTGCCAAGGCCGCCCGAGTAGATGGGCAAAGCTTCGCTCAACATAAATTCCATGCTGAAATAAGCAGCGCAGGTCAGGGGAACCTGCGAATGATTCTGCTGAAACCAGGCGGGCGCCTCCAGCACATGCCGCCTGGTCTGCACCAGGCCATCGACGTTATTGCGGAAAACGGGATCGGCCATCACGCGCTCGATCCGGTCGCGCGAGACCGTCTGCAGGACGACCCAGGGGTTATGCGTAATTTCCCACAGTTCTGGATCAAGTTGCCGCCACACTTCGTCGGTAGCATGATTCCACGACCAGCGCATATTCAAGGCCAGCTCTGCAAGAGTATTGAACCCCTCGATTTCCGCCGGTAGAAGGTTATAGATCGGATGGCTGACGCGGGTGTGTTTGCTCATGGAATCTCCTTCAATCCTGTCTCGGACGGAATCCCCGGCTGCTGCGGGGGCGCCGCCAAAGCGTCGTTGACGATTGTCTGTGCTTCCTCCAGGATGCGGCGCAGATGATCAGCTCCCAGAAAACTCTCCGCGTAGATCTTGTAGATGTCTTCCGTTCCGGACGGACGCGCCGCGAACCATCCGCTCTCCGTCACCACCTTCAATCCGCCGATAGGGGCGCCAATTCTGTGAGCCGAACCTGCTGCGGCGAGAGTTTTTCCAGCAATTCCTTTTGCTCCGGGGTGGCCGGCGCCTCAACGCGGTCGTAAACCGGCTCACCGAACTCGCGTGTGAGTTCGAGGTAGATCTCGCCGGGATCGCGGTCCATCCGCGCCGTAATCTCCGCCGCGAGCAAAGACGGGATAATTCCGTCCTTATCCGTCGTCCAGACACTGCCATCCAGACGAACAAATGCAGCGCCTGCGCTCTCTTCACCACCAAAGGCAAGCGAGCCGTCGAGCAGGCCATCGACGAACCACTTGAAACCTACCGGCACCTCGTAAACCTTGCGTCCAAGCTTTGCGGTGACGCGATCGATCATCTGGCTGCTCACCAGCGTTTTG
>JBEKIX010000110.1:0-9708 GCA_050011535.1 Acidobacteriota bacterium | reverse complement strand
GCCCGCGTGAGACAATAGAATTTGGCGCGGCGATTGTTCTTGGAGACGCCCCATTCCGCGGCGATCCATCCCCGGCGTAACAGCCGATGCAACGCGGGATACAGCGAGCCGTGGTCGACCTGCAGCACGTCTTCCGAGGTTTTCTCGATCGAGGTGGCGATGGCGTGGCCGTGCAGCGGCCCGAACAGCAACGTTCGCAGGATAATCATGTCCAGGGTGCCCTGGAGCAGTTCTCCTCGCTCCTGCCGTCCCTTTTGTTGGGTCATAGTAGAAGAAGCCATTTCTTTTTCCCCTGAAAAGCCCAGCCGGTTCGCGGACCTCGCATGGAGTGCGCGAAGCAAAGCTTCATATTGGTAGACGATCTACCAGGATGTTACTTCTTCTCTAGTAGAATGTCCACTCAAAACGCGTTTTGAGTTTTGGCGGCAGCCGTGCAAAACGAGAAGATCATAGGGAAGCCGGGATTGGGCTTGTGGATCAAGGGGCGAGAAGTCACGGGATGGAATTAGAGACTTGGCCGGTTCAATCAGTCGTTATCGCATTCAGAAGTTTACCTCACGGATCTATCACCTTCTGCTCGAAAGTTGCAAAGGAGGGACAGCGTATTCGCAGCTTTGTTAGATCCGTCTCTTTCGCAATTTCCCGGCATACTTGTGCTGTGTAATTCAAACCTGAGCGACTCAAAACCTCCTTGAATGTCCCTTTTGGGTCTTGGAGATTCTCTAATTGGTCAGGGACACGAGGGACCACCTTCCCGCCCCTAGAAGCCGCAACCCTGTTAATGGCTTCGGGATCCGCCAGGAGCCATGTTTCTGTCTCTTGTCTGACGGCGTGATAACCTACGCCCTTTGAGAATGAGAATACGCGCCGTGAAACGGATTCCTGCATCTTTGCTTCAATTATTGCGGGATCCTTGCAATCAGCATCTCGAGTGACCAGTGCCTTTTCCACAGGGCCGCCCTGATCGGTTACATGTTCCAGACTTTGGAGGAGGGTGGGAAACCTCTTCATGACTTGGCTACAGCCGCCCGCAGTACGAAACCTTATGTTGCGTGCCTCCGGACAGATCTTCCGGATGAACTCTTCGTAGACGCCTTCTTCATACGGGCCTTCGACGATGACTCCGTAGCTCTCCATCATTCCTCACTCAGCGCCCCGGAATAGAGGAGATCTCCCAAGCCAATTTCCTCATCCTTTAGCAGCTGGCGCAGATGTGGCTTGTCTCCAGGTCGGGTGCATACCGTCTCACCGTTGCGTTTTGAGACGACGATGAGTTCATCGAGGTCGACCTTATCTACAACCTGCGGAGAATGCGTAGTCACGATGACTTGCCCTGCCATACTCTCGGGGTCAAGAAGCCTCTGGCTGTGGAGCTTAATCAACGTTTCTATTAGTCTCGGATGAAGATGGTTTTCGACTTCCTCCACACAAAAAAGTGCTGCACCAAGCTCCTCGGGACCGAAAATCAGAGAAAGGAGAGCAATAAACGCAAGCTCGCCGTCGGACATCTCCCAGACGTTAACCGGGCTCCGAAGAAATCGCTCAGATGAGGCGACAAAGACGGTTGATTGTTGGGTGGGCCAGGTAATGATGTTCACCACATCCGGCAGGACGTCCTTCACCGCACTGACAATTCGAGCAAACGATTCGGGGAAGCGTGTTTGGATCATCATCAGCCACGAAGATAAGTTTTCCCCACTTTCCCCAAGAAACCTTGGAGATGTCACTGGGTTTACCTGTTTCATAAGTTGCGGAATCAGAAAATAGAAGTAGAAAGACGCGAACTGCGTTCTTAATAGGTTCCCTTCCCAATCTGGAAGCTCGTATTCAAGTGCGGAGCGCGTCGGATCGTCAACACGCGCGAGGATGGCTCCGGCTTGATTGAACAAGATTCTTCGTCCCGTGCTTGGGTCCTTCTGAATCAATGGGAATTGTCCTGTCGCTGTAGAAATTGTTAGAGCTTCCTCTTGCACCATGATCGATCCCCTGGATCGATCTCCCAGAATGTCGAGACTGTAGCGCCAGATTTTCGGCTTGTTGTCCGAATTGCGTTCATCGAAGGCCCCTTCAAGCGACAGCGATATGAGATTCGAATCTGACCCCCGCCACGCCAGCGCAGCAAATCCGCCATTCTTGTTGATAGCATTCGGCAGACCATATGCGCCTGGAGCGCTCACCACCATTTGTGTCAGGAAGCGAAAAAAAGAAATCAGATTTGTTTTGCCGGCCATGTTCGGCCCGACGAGAACGTTTCGGCGGCCGAGCCGCAAGGAGACATCGTTGAGGCTCTTGAAATTCTTCACGCTGATGTGCGTGATCATGGGATCCTCCGATCTGCACCAGGCTAGCAATTGGAAACAAGACTAATCTTAGCGCAGGAGGCTGGTCCAGCGCACAAAAATTGGTCAGGGAGAGCTCAGGCCGAAGCAGCGCGCCTGACTGCTGGAGAATTGTTCGCAAGGTTCGTGGCATCCAACGAGTATAAAAATCCTTGCGCCACGGCTGCTGTGGAAGGGATGACGAATAAAGGTGACTGTACCCAATTTCGTATCTCGTTGCGGCTGAGTGCCGCGCTGTGTCATCCTTAAATCAACAGTGAGATCGACCTTTTTGCTCAACCGCGGAGCATTGAAAATGGATGAAACCAGAGAGAGCATTAAACGGAGCGGCTGCCTGCTCGCGATGTTGCTTTTGTGCGGCTGCGCAGCGGGAAGCTCCACTACGGGAGGCGACGTCATGACTCTCAGCCTGAAAAGCCCGGCATTTTTAGATGAAGGCGATATTCCCCAAAAGCACGCGTGTGACGGCGCGGATTTGTCGCCGGCTCTGAGCTGGAATGATCCGCCGGCCGGCACGCAAAGCTTCAGCCTGATCATGGATGACCCGGACGCGCCAGGGAGCACCTGGGTGCACTGGGTGCTGTTCAACGTTCCAAAGCAAGTGCGCGCGCTTCCGGAGGGCGTCCCCAAAGATCCGCAACTCAAGGATGGCTCGCGCCATGGGCGCAACGACTTCAAAGTTTTAGGATACGGCGGTCCGTGCCCGCCCCGGGGACCGGCGCATCGCTATTACTTCAAGCTCTATGCCCTGGATGCCAATCTCGACCTGACGGCGGGCGCAAGCAAGGCCGATGTCGAAAAAGCCATGAAAGGACACATCCTGGCCCAGGGGCAGTTGGTGGGTAGATACAAACGATAGATTCTCATCTCTATCGCCCCTGGCCGGGGCTCTCGATTGGCTGGCGTGCCTTACCCCGGGCTGCGCTTCGCTTGCCCGGAGCTACTGTCTCTTGCCGGGGCGAGCCAGTCCAATGCGCCCTTTGGGGGACTTCCTCATGCCACCTGCTATGCGGGTGGACCATGACTCAACAGGAGTGATCATGCTGACCGTCGCAACCTGGAACGTCAACTCCGTGCGCATCCGTCTGCCCCGTTTGCTGAGCTGGCTGGAGCGCAGGAGACCGACCATTGCCTGTCTGCAGGAAATCAAGGTGATCGATGAGGATTTTCCCGCCGGTCCAATCAACGAGCTCGGCTATCAATGTGTGGTCCACGGGCAGAAGACATACAACGGCGTTGCGATCCTGTCACTCTTACCTGTGTCCGACGTGGCCCGATCGTTCCCGGGAAATCCCGCTGCCGCCGAAAGCCGCGTTCTGTCGGCGACCATCGTCGGCGTGCGCATCATGAACATCTATGCCGTCAACGGCCAGGAAGTAGGATCCGACAAATACGCTCTGAAGCTTGACTGGTACCGGTGCCTGCGCGCGCACCTCGAGGGCTGCGATCGCGGGAACGAGGTCCTGCTGTGCGGCGATTTAAACGTCGCTCCGGAAGACCGCGACGTATGGGATCCGGAGCAATGGCGCGGGAAAATATTGTGCAGTGACGCCGAGAGAGCCTCGCTGCGCGCATTCGTCGGCTGGGGACTTGCGGACGTCCTGCGCATGCATCATCAGGAAAGCGGTCTGTACACCTGGTGGGACTATCGGGGAGGAGCGTTTCATCGTGGTTGGGGCATGCGCATCGATCACATCCTCGCGAGCGCCCCGCTCGCGCGTCGTTGCATCGCCGTCGAAATCGATCGGGACGAACGCAAAGGGGAGAAACCCTCCGACCACGCTCCCGTCATTGCGACCTTTGAATAAGCACAGAATCCTTTAGGGCGGTGTCGGGGCTTGAGCCTGCGGATGCAGCCGGTTCAGGAGTTTCCACGGAAGGGCGAGCAACCAGAAATTCACGAGGCCAATTGCTTCCAGCGAGAGCAGATACCAGGGCCACGGACCCAGGTAGTCGAAAAGAGATGCGCCCTCGGGTTTGTGCAGCAGGTAGCCATAGTTCCAGCCGAAAGCCAGGTCGATGGAGGCGGCAGCGATTGCGTATATCTGCAGGGCCAGCATCATCCGCAAAATGCTGTTCGGGCGCGGACGGTATTTGCGACCTGCAATGAAGTAGACAATGCACAGCAGAATGATGCCGTGCCCCCAGAAGAATTGCACGAACCGCCACGATGGGAAGGCCCGCATCGCGTCGGGGGTCAATAAGGCCTGGAGTGCTCCGCTCAACCCCCAGAAATACGAGATTTCTGCCGTGAGAACGTTTGGACGAAGCAGTGTTGCCAGGCATGCGAGCAGGACCCAATCGCAAAGTTGCATCGGCAGCGAATGAGACGCGTTCAAATCTCCGCTCAGGATTTGCTGGAGGTATAACGCCGCCGCATAAACCAACAATAAAAATGCCAGAGCGCGGCCGATCCATCTGTGGATTGCACCAAAATGCGGCCGCGCGCCCCACGCAACAAACAGACTCAGGCTCACAAGGATCAGGAGTACCGCCAAGTGCTGCAACCCGAATATTTTGAATTGCATCTGCGCAGGCATTGGTTCCAATCCAATCTTATGCCGTATACGACGGCACGGGTCAAAGCGCACGCAGCACGTTGATGAAATAGCCTCCCAGCCTGTTGCACTCGTCCCGGGATTGATGGTAAACGTCCTCCATGACTCCGGAGCGATAATACCGGGAAGCCAAAACACAAAACCATGGATCGGATTCGACGCCTGGCGAAACCACCACCAGCCGACTCTCTCATTGTACGATATAATGTTGCGGCGGAGTTCACGGTCGAATCTGATCTTTTTAGCGAGCATGCTTATCGAGCGTGACAAGGAGTGCCCGGCCTCAATCAACGAGCCAGCCCGCGCACCGTATTGAGGAGTTGCATGCTTTTTTCTTTGAGACGGTCGAGGAGGCGCTTCGCCCACTGAAATTCGGAAGCGAGCAATGTGAGGCCCACAAGAATCACCAGCCCCCCTGGGCCCGGGGTGACAAGCATCAGCAGCCCGGCGAGCAGGACAACAAAGCCGAGAATGATCTTCGTGATTCTTTGGGCCAGGTTGACCGTGTTTCTAAGCACCATAAACTCCTATTTCGGTTGCCGACGGAAGCGGCATTAATGAATTGTAATATTCAGCAGCGCGCATGCCAGGGGCGCATCCCGAATGTGAACAGAATCCGGAATCTCCGAGGGAGGAAACGTATGAAGCCGAACAGATCCACACGCATCAGCATGGTTTTGAGTGTAATGATTGCGATTTCCGCGCTCGGCTTTCTCGTGCACGCCGCAGCAGCGCAGGGTGGAAACGCCGGCGGGCAAGGGGCAGGCGGCCAGAGGCCGGCGGGAACCACGCTCCTCAAGCCAGCGCGCGTCTTCGATGCCGAGGACGGCAAGATTCATGATGGCTGGGTGGTGCTGGTGCGTGGAGAACGTATCGCGGCCGTCGGGCCAGCCGCCCAGGTTCAGGTTCCTGACGGAACCCAGGCGATCGAGTTGGCCGGGATGACGCTCCTGCCGGGCTTGATGGATATTCACTCCCACATATTCCTCCATCCCTATAATGAGACGCTCTGGAATGACCAAGTTCTCAAAGAGCCTCTTGCCTATCGGACTGTCGAGGCCGTAAAGCACTGCGAGCAAACTCTGATGGCGGGGTTTACATTGCTGCGCGACCTCGGTACGGAAGGGGCAGGTTATGCGGACGTTTCCATACAGCGCGCGATCAACGAAGGCATGATTCCAGGACCGCGCCTGCTGGTGGCAACGCTGGCAATAGTCGCCACTGCAAGCTACGGGCCCGGGCCATCCGGTTTTGCCCCCGACCTGATCCTCCCCAAGGGCGGTCAGGAAGTTAGTGGTCCTACAGAAATCATCAAAGCCGTCCGCGAACAGGTCGGACACGGTGCCGACTGGGTAAAAGTGTACGCGGACTACCACCACGGCGTGGGCGGAACGGTGCCGACCTTCAGCGAGGAAGAGCTGCGCACGCTGGTGGAAGAGGCTCATTCCGCGGGGAGGCCGACTTCCGCTCACGCTACCACCGCAGAAGGTATGCGCCGCGCGGTTGTAGCCGGGATCGACTCGATTGAACACGGGTATGGCGGCACGCAGGAGGTGTTCCGTCTCATGGCGCAGCACGGCACCGCGTATCTGCCCACACTTACCGCCGAAGAAGCCTACGGGGAGTATTTCGAAGGCTACAAGCAAGGCGGACCTTTGACGGCCGGAATGCAGCAGGCATTGCGCGCATTCAAGCTGGCGATGGATGCCGGAGTGATCATCGGGTTGGGAAGCGACGTAGGCGTTTTCACACACGGCACCAATTATCGTGAGCTGGAGTGGCTCGTGCGTGGCGGCATGACACCATCGCAGGCTTTGCTGGCTGCCACGGCGGTGAACGCCAGGATTGTCCGCATGCAGGATCAGGTCGGCCGCGTCCGTCCCAACCTCTATGCCGATCTCATCGCGGTGCCCGGCGATCCGACTCAGGACATCAAAGCGGCGCGCGATGTACGCTTCGTCATGAAGGGCGGCATCGTTTACAAGCGCCCCTGAGAGCCCTCCCGAGAATCAACCGGATAGGTGAAATACCCTGCCGAGTTGGTAGTGCCCTCTCCGAGGCTGGGTCCCTTCCAGCTTCCGATATGGAGGTGTTATGTCAACTTCCGCCGTCTACCGGGGCAATGGAAACGATCATAACCCAAAACGATGCCGCAGGATACAGGATTTTGGCACACTTCTGGCAGAAGGCGTGGGCCACATTCCCCGCAGGAATGCGTGCGCGGCGGCGGATCGAGGCAAAGACGGCGCGCACAAATATCTAAGGGAGAGCGTGATTTTCTTCAGTGATGAGTTGCCGCTCGAAGGGCTTCCTCCCGGAACCTACACCCTGGAGGTAACAGAGACCGATCATTCCAGAGCATCCTGACGGATGAACCAGTTCTAATCATTGTAAAAACATAATTTGACAGCCACAGCCGGGGCTTTATCATATGTGGATCTCCCTGGTTTAAGCTGCGGTTCATGAAGCACCGGATAAGATTGAGGATTCCTTCCCGTGTGGATTGTTAGACTAGCGTTACGACGTCCGTATACATTTGTCGTGATGGCGGTGCTGATCGCGATCATGGGGGTTCTTACAATCATCAACACCCCCAAAGACATTTTCCCGTACATCAACATTCCTGTCGCCTGCGTGGTCTGGAGCTACACCGGCCTTTCCCCCCAGGAGATGGCTGACCGTGTTGTGACCATCGACGAACGCGCGATGACCACGACCGTGAATGACATTGAGCACATGGAGTCGACTTCATACAGCGGCGTGGCCGTTATCCGCATGTTCTTCCAGCCCGGAGCGAAAATCGAGACAGCACTTGCCCAGATGACGGTTACGTCGCAGATAATCCTGCGGTCGCTGCCACCCGGCATCTTCCCGCCGAACATCATCAAGTTTGACGCATCGAGCGTGCCTATCCTGCAGCTGGGGATAAGCAGCGAGACGCTGGGAGAGGCCGCACTCTATGATTACGGGAATAACTTCATCCGCACGCAGCTCGCGACGGTGCAGGGGGCGTCCGTGCCGCTGCCCTATGGGGGCAAAGCGCGCGCGATTATGGTCGACCTCGACCCGGACGCCATGTTCGCCAAGCACCTCTCGGCAACCGACGTCTCCAATGCGATCAACCTCCAGAGCCTGATCCTTCCCGCGGGGACGGCGAAGGTGGGCGACCGGGAATACTTTGTGCGCATGAACAGCAGTCCGGACACGGTGGCGGGCATCAACGAACTCCCGATCAAGATAGTGAACGGGGCCACGGTGTTTATCAAAGACGTGGCGCAGGTCCGCGACGGCTACACCGTGCAGACGAACATCGTGCGCACGAACGGACACCGCGCCGCCCTGCTCACGGTGCTGAAGAATGGCGCCGCATCGACTCTCGACATTGTGCGTGACATCAAGAGTGAACTTCCTCGCATCATGGTGGGCCTCCCGAAGGAGCTTCATCTAACGGAGATGTTCGATCAATCGGTGTTTGTGCGGGCCGCTATCAACGACGTCGTGCGCGAGGGCGTCATGGCCGCATTGCTGACCGGCCTGATGATCCTACTCTTCCTGGGAAGCTGGCGCAGCACTTTGATCGTGTGCGTCTCGATCCCGCTCTCGGTACTTACCTCGCTCGTTGTCCTCGGCGCCATCGGGCAAACCATAAATGTGATGACGCTCGGCGGCATGGCCCTCGCTGTCGGCATCCTTGTCGATGATGCAACCGTGGCAATCGAGAATATCCATCGCAACCTGGCGATGAAGAAACGGTTGACACGCGCGATCCTGGACGGCACTCAGCAGATCGCCGTGCCGGCCCTCGTCTCCACGCTGGCCATCTGCATCGTCTTTGTCCCGGTGCTGCTGCTCACGGGCGCCGCCAGTTTCCTGTTCACACCCCTGGCGATGGCGGTAGTTTTCGCCATGATTGCGTCCTACATCCTCAGCCGATCGCTCGTCCCTGCCATGGTGCAATACATGCTTCCCTCCGAACTGCAGCTCTACGGGGCAGAGGAAGCGGGCGCCGATGCCGTGGCCAGAGGAATCGTGTGGCGGATTCACCACGCATTTCATCGACAGTTCCTGCGCCTTCGGGATGCTTATCGGGGCGCTCTCGCCTGGTGCCTGGATCATCGCGCCATAGTGTTCGCGCTGTTTCTGATCTATTTTGCCGGCTCCCTGCAGCTGATGGTTCTGGTCGGACGTGACTTCTTTCCCTACGTAGATTCGGGGCAGATGCGCTTGCATGTCAGGGCGCCGGAAGGGACGCGAATCGAAGAAACAGAACATGTCTTCGCGCGCGTGGAACAGGAAATCCGGCGCATGATTCCGGCCAACGAACTGAAAGCGATTCTGGATGACATCGGACAACCGCCCGGTTCGATCAATCTTGCCTACGGGGACAGCGCCACCATCGGGCCTTCGGACGGGGAGATCCTGATATCTCTCAACCCGGAAAAACATGCTCCCTCTCAGGACTATGAGCGCATTCTCCGCGACCGCTTGCGCTCCAAGTTTCCCGAAGAGACATTTTTCTTCCAGGCTGCCAATATCACTAACCAGATCCTTAACTTCGGCATTCCCGCGCCGGTCGACGTGCAGGTGACGGGACGTGCCCTGACTACGGATTATGAGATCGCCAAGACGATCGAAAGGAAGATGGCCGGGATCCCCGGCGCGGTCGATGTCCACCTGCGCCAGGAAATGAATGTCCCGACCGTCAACGTGGACGTCGACCGCGACAAAGCCGCCCAAGTGGGAGTCACGCAGCGTGACGTCGCCAACAGCATGCTGATCTCGCTCAGCTCCAGCGGGCAGGTGGCGCCCAA
>JBEKIX010000109.1:0-11757 GCA_050011535.1 Acidobacteriota bacterium | reverse complement strand
CCCATGGCGACAGCGCCGGACCTGCGGCAAACGTACGCGCCCAGCAGGACAATTCCGACTTCTCCAGGGAAGCACGCAGCACCTGGGCGCGTCTGCTCAGAAAAATCCTCGAAGTCGACTCTCTGCTCTGCGCTTGCGGCGCGCGCATGCGCATCCCGCAGCTGCATATCCAGGACATGGGGCATGCAGCGCAGCGCCGGGCCGAACTCGGCTTTTTTCACCGGTGGGCAGCCCGGCAAGCGCTGTCTGCCCCAAGTCCTCCCCCGATTTCCTCTTGTACTCCCGGATAGAAATGCTTATAGATCATTTGTCGGCGGCGGTTTGAGGTCCGTTGGCGGCTTGAGACAAAGGACAGAACGGGCGCGGGCATCGCCGGACTCTTTCGGGACAATGATAATGCCTCGCGCACGGTCAGCCGCTCCCACTTTTCTACTCCACGAGGATGCGCCATGAATCTGACAAAGGTAGCTCCGATGATCATCGGGCTTGTAATGTTGGGCACGCTGTCGGCTTGCAGCAGGTCAACACCGGAGCCGGCCGGCACGCCGGAATTGAAATACGAAAAATACACGCTCCAGAACGGCCTGGACGTGATCCTGTCCGAGGACCATCGGCTGCCGATGGTCGCCGTCGACATCTGGTATCACGTAGGTCCAGCGTATGAAGCAGCGGGCCGCACCGGGTTCGCGCACCTGTTCGAACACATGATGTTCGAAGGATCGAAGCACGTCGCCGCGCGCCAGCACTTCCAGGTTCTCGAATCGATCGGCGGCACGACCCTCAATGGCACTACCGATTTCGATCGCACCAACTATTTCGAGACCGTGCCCGCAAACGAACTCGAGACCTCGCTGTGGCTAGAGTCCGATCGTATGGGTTATCTGCTCGATACGCTTGACCAGGCGAAGCTCACAAACCAGCAGGACGTCGTCCGCAACGAGCGCCGCCAGAGTATCGAGAACGTCCCGTATGGCATCGTGGGCGAGGCGGTGTTTCATTCGCTTTATCCCAAGGGCCATCCGTATTACGCCGACGTGATGGGATCGCACGAGGATATTCAGTCCGCAAAGCTGGAGGACGTGAGGAACTTCTTCCGGCAGTATTACGCTCCGAACAACGCGAGCCTCGCGATCGCCGGCGATTTCGATGCCGCGGCAACCAGGCAGCTCGTGCAGAAGTACTTCGGGCCGTTCAAACGCGGCCCCGAGGTGCCGAAAGTCACCGTCCAGACGCCGCAGATCACCGCAGAACGTCGCGGCGTAATAAAGGATCATGTCGAGCTGCCGCGCGTTTATATGGCGTGGATTACGCCGCCGTTCTTCAAGGAAGGTGACGCGGATGCGGATGTCACCGCCAACGCGCTTGGGGGCGACAAGTCGAGCCGCCTTTATAAGAAGCTCGTGTACGAGAAGCAGATCGCGCAGGACGTCGCGGCTGAACAGCAGTCGCTGGTCCTCGGCTCCGCGTTTCAGATCATCGTCACCGCGCGGCCCGGCCACAAGCCGGAAGAGATCGAAGCCGCGATCGACGAGGAGATGAGCTCCTACCTCCAGAACGGGCCGGAGCAGAAGGAAATCGAGCGGGCCCGAAACACGTTCGAGAGCCGCCACCTCGAAGGGCTTGAGGTGCTCGGCGGCTTCGGAGGCGTCGCCGATACGCTGAATGAGTACAATTACTACGTCAACGACCCCGGGTATCTTGCGAAGGACCTCGAACGCTATCAGCGCGTGACGCCGGCGACCGCGAAGGCCTTCGCGAACGCCTATCTCAAGAAGAACCAGCGCGTTGTCGTTTACGGCGTGCCGGGTGAGCCGGATCTTGGCCCGCCGGTGCCGACGCCGGCGCCAACCAAGGTTGCCGCAGGGGCCAGTCCCGAAGCGGTCAACGCCGACGAGCAGTGGCGCAAGGATCGGCCGAAGCCGGCGGCGACGCACGCCATGCAACTGCCGACGCCGAAGTCGTTCACGCTCGACAACGGCCTCACGGTGATCTACAACGAGCGGCCGGGCATGCCTGTGGTCGCGGCAAGTCTCGTCGTCAACACGGGCGGCGAGTCAAATCCGATCGCAAGGCCCGGCCTGGCCAATTTCGCCGTTGGCATGCTCAATCAGGGCACGGCGACGCGCAACGCGCTCCAGATCGCCGACGACACCGCCCAGATCGGCGCCTCCATGGACACGTCGTCGACGAAGGATGATTCGAGTATCACGGTACAGGCGCTGCGCAAGAATTTTCCGGCGGCGCTGGATCTGCTCGCCGATGTGGCCCTACATCCAAATTTCCCACAGGCGGAAGTCGAGCGCGAACGCGCGAGCCGTATCGCAGGTTTCGCCCAGCAGCGCCAGGATCCGGATGCAATCGCGTCCGTCGTGGCGGTCTCCGCGCTCTTTGGGCCGAAGAGCTCCTACGGTTTCATCGAGTCAGGCACAGAGGAGTCCGTAAAAACGATCACACGCGACGATCTCGTCGGGTTCTGGAAACAGAGCTTCGTCCCGAACAATGCCGCCCTCATTGTCGCCGGCGCGATCAGCGAGACGGATTTGCGCGCGCTCGTCGACAAGACGTTTGGCATGTGGCAGAAGGGCACGCCGATGCCGTCCGCGCTCGGCACGCCGGCCATGACCGCTGCGTGCGTACTGATCGTCGACAAGCCCGGCGCTCCTCAGACGGCGATGTTCATCGCCACGCTGGGCGCGCCGCGATCGACGCCGGACTATGCCGCCATGAACGTCATGAACACGGCGCTCGGCGGCCTGTTCTCGAGCCGCATCAATCTCAATCTGCGCGAGGGGCACGGTTATACCTACGGCGCGTTCTCCCAGTTTATTTTCCGGCGCAACACCGGGCCTTTCTGGATCAGCTCGGGGATTCGCACGGACGCCACCGCACCGGCGATCGCGGAGACGCTGCAGGAGATCGCGCGGATTTCGGCGGCGCCGATGCCTCCTGAAGAACTGGCCATGGCGCGTGACTCGCTCACGCGCTCACTGCCGAGTTCGTTCGAGACCAGCGGCAGCACCGTCGGGTCGCTGGCAGAGCTTTTCACCTTCAACCTCGGCCTCGACTACTATTCAAAGTATCCGGCATTGATCTCGGCAGTTACGGCCGAAGCCGCGCAAGCCGCGGCGAAAAAGTACCTCCAGGCGGACAAGATGATCGTCGTTCTTGTAGGCGATCGCGCGAAGTTCGAGCCGGCCGTGCGCAAGCTCAACCTGGGCGCGTTCGAATTTCGCAACCCTGACGGCACCGTGGCTAAAGGTAATTCAAAGTAATCCCGCACCACAACGGGAATCACCCTGGCATTGGGAGTCGATGGGCATATTCGCGGCCAGGGTGCACGGCTCATGTTGCAGGCCAGAGAATAGCGTTCCACCACCCCCAAAAACGGGGCGGTTACTTGTTTCGGTAACAGCTTGCAGAACCAGGGGTTCCGCGAGCTGTCACTGGGGAGTACCGATGTCCCTAAAGTTACGCCTTCGCTAGCCTGGCCCCTGCCGATGCGCGTGCTTTCGCATGTGGGTCATATAGCTTTCTCTCTTTCCGACTGCTTCGTCGGGCGGAGAACGGCGTGGGGCTGATCCTCACGGAAGGCACAGTCATCGCGCATCCCGCGTCGGCTGGCAGTCCGAACGTGCCCAGGTTTTTCGGCGAGCAATCGCTGGCCGGCTGGGCTCGCGTCAGCCAGGCCGTTCACGACGCAGGCGGGCGGATCGTGCCGCAGCTCTGGCACGTCGGGATGGCGCGCGCGGCCGGCAGCGAGCCCAATCCAGAGGCACCGCCCGTGGGGCCGTCAGGCCTGGTCAAGCCGGGTGAGCAGACTGGCGAACCGCTGGCTGAAGCGGAGATCATCACGATCATCGACGCGTACGCGCAGGGTGCGGCTGATGCCATGCGGCTCGGCTTCGATGGCATCGAACTGCATGGCGCGCACGGGTACCTCATCGACCAGTTTTTCTGGGAGGGAACAAACCGTCGAACCGATCGGTGGGGCGGCGACCTGGTCGGGCGTACGCGGTTTGGTGTCGAGGTCGTCAAAGCGTGCCGGAGACGGACCGCGCCGGACTTTCCGATTCTGCTGCGCTTCTCGCAGTGGAAGATGAACGACTACGACGCCCGGCTCGCGACCTCGCCGGAGGAACTCGCCCGGTTTCTCGCGCCGCTCGTCGATGCCGGAGTCGACGTGTTTCACTGCTCGACCCGCCGGTTCTGGCGACCTGAATTTGAAGGATCCGATTTGAACCTTGCCGGGTGGACGAAGAAGCTGACGGGGCGGCCGGTGGTCACAGTCGGTTCGGTCGGGCTCGACGCTGAGTTCACGAGCAGCCTGCGTGAGGGCCGGAGCGCGGCCAACGTGGGCCTTGATCGCCTGCTCGAGATGGTCGCGCGGGGCGAGGTCGATCTGGTGGCCGTCGGCCGCGCGTTGCTGGTCGATCCCGCATGGGCGGCCAAGGTTCGCGACGGCCGCGTGGCGGAGTTGCTGCCGTTCACGCCTGAGGCGCTGAAGACGCTCGCGTAGTCGGTCTCGATTACCCTCATCAAGGAGTCCATCATGAAAGTCATTGCATTTAACGGCAGTCCGCGAAAGCAATGGAACACAGCAATATTGCTTGAGAAAGCTTTGGAAGGAGCAAAATCTCAGGGAGCAGAAACAGAGCTGCTTCATCTCTACGACCTCAACTACAAAGGATGTATGAGCTGTTTTGCCTGCAAGACCAAGGGCGGAAAGAGTTATGGAAAATGCGTCGTCAATGATGACCTTAAGCCAATTTTCAAGAAGATTGAGGAAGCTGATACTCTCATTTTCGGCTCTCCGATTTATTTGGGGCACGTGACAGGCGAGATGCACTCATTTTTGGAACGGCTCGTATTCCAGTATCTGACATATACAGACCCGCCGGGCTCACTATTTAACCGGCAGATAAAAACGGGAGTCGTCTATACGATGGGTGTTCCAGAAGAAGTCATGAACCAGATGCGCTACGGTCAGTTCATGAATCTTATTTCAATGTTCCTGACCAGGACATTTGGGCATTCAGAGTCGCTGTGCTGCTTTGATACTTTGCAGTTCGAGGACTACTCCAAATATGTTGCTCCTCGTTTTGACCCTCAGATGAAGGCAAAGAGGCGTGAGGAAGTGTTTCCTCAGGATTGTCATAAAGCATTTGAGATGGGACAAAGATTAACAAAGGGATGAGATTGTGGGCGGTTTCGGGTTGCCGGAAGCAGAGGACCCGTTTATGGCGCAGGGCGGCCCGGCGCCAGTCGATGTCCTTCCGGCCGATGATTTTCACTCGGCATAGCCACCGTCCCCAGCCCGAAAACACTGCCGTGCGTCAGCGCCCCCCGCAGCCCATCCACCCCGTAGGTCAACGGATTAAGCTCCGTCGCCAAGCGCAGAGCCTTCGGCAGCCCATCCAGCGGAAACAACGCCCCGGAGAAGAAGAAAGGCGGCATCACCAGAAAATTCATGATCACCGGAAAGCCCCTGCATGTCCTCCAGCACCGAACCAAAGGGTGAAGGGCAGATATGTAGATCCGGCGCCGCCGCTGATACCGCACGTCCGAAAGATCAGGCTGCTCGATGGGACGACTGCCATCAGGAAGCCCGTCTATATTCCCGCGCTGCTTGAGGACAACAGGAAGCTGTTGGATGCGGACCCCGAGTACTGGCAGCGCGTTGTTGAGTCGGTATCCGGGAACGAGGCACTGCTCAAGGCCTGGCGCTGGGGCATCTGGGATATCGTGGCCGGCGGAATGCTGGACGACCTCTGGGGGCCAGAAGTTCACCTGATCCGTCCGTTTACGATCCCGAAGACGTTGTACGTGGATCGATCGTTCGACTGGGGTGGCGCGAAACCGTTCAGCGTCGGCTAGCGTGGTGTCAGGCCTGGAAAATTTAAGATTTTCTCGGAGGCTTTCCGGGCCTTTGCCACAGCGGGTGCCCGAAAATTGAATTTTCCAGACCTGGATAATCATCTAAGAGTAGGCCGAGTATCGGCGATGGTGCGAGGAACCGAGATGGAAGAAATCCTGGGGTTGAGTTTATCGCTTTGCTCCCATAGCACATGTTGATAAAAAGAAAGCGGGCAGCAGAATCGGCCGCTGCCCGCCTGTGCTACGGGCCTTGAGACGGCGCTCAGGTCGCACTCCTGCGTGGCCTTATCCTCCGCTCAAGCCAGGTCCATTTTAACATAGAGGAGGGGCGCCGAGATCGGAGTCTTTCATGTTCTACGGCGGGATTGACTTGCATTCGAACAACAACCGGATCGGAATCATCGACGAGCTGGGGAAGGAGCTTTACCAGCGGACCCTTCCGAATGATCTGATCGCAGTCAGGAAGGTGTTAGATCCCTTCCGGGCCGACTTACAGGGGATTGTGGTGGAATCGACCTACAACTGGTACTGGCTGGTCGACGGCCTGAAGGAATCTGGGTATTGCGTGCATCTGGCCAACACGACGGCGAGCCAGCAGTACAGCGGGCTGAAGCACACGGATGACGGCAGCGACGCCTATTGGCTCGCGGACCTATTGCGCTTGGGATTGCTGAAGGAAGGGTATATCTATCCCGCGAAAGCGCGCGCCGTGCGCGACCTGTTGCGCAAGCGGGGACAGTTGGTGCAGCAGCGGACCCGGAACATTCTCAGCATCGAGAATCTCACGAGCCGGAACTGCGGGGTGCGTCTGAACGGCGACCGCGTGAAGCAACTCACGGCGGCAGAGGTCAAAGAGGCGTATCAAGATGAGAACCTGGCGCTGGCGCTCACGAGCACCTTATGCATTGTCGAAGCTCTGAACCGGCAGATCAAGGCGATTGAGAAGCAGGTGAAACAACAGGTCAAGCTCTCGGAACCTTATCAGCTCCTGAAGACCGTCAACGGGATCGGTGAGATTTTAGCGATGACGATCATGCTGGAAGCGGGCGACATGAGCCGCTTTCCGACCGTGGGCGATTTCTCCTCGTATTGCCGATGCGTGGATAGTGTTCGATTGAGCAACGGGAAAAAGAAAGGGAGCGGCAATCGGAAGAATGGCAACAAGTATTTGAGTTGGGCCTTCATCGAGGCGGCGAACTTTGCGATTCGACATGATCCAACGGTTCGGCGCTTTTATCAGCGCAAGAAGGCGCGCACCAAGAGCGTGGTAGCTCGTAAGGCAGTGGCGCACAAATTGGCGCGGTCCTGCTTTTACGTGCTGCGGGATCAAGTGCCCTTCGAGGTTGCGAAGTGCTTTGGCCCGTAAGGATGGCTGGGACAGTGAACCAGGGTCGGTGTTGGCTCATAACCATGAGACCTGATTGGCAGCTGTCCCATCCACAACCAAAACCTGGAGCCGCACGCGTTTGAGGAATGCGCCCAGGCCGTGAGCCAGTCGGGGTTGGCTCGCCTAATCGGCGGGGAACCACAGATCTGAACGCGGTTTCATTTGGACACGGTCTGGTACCGAAGATTTTCTGGGGCTGAGGTTGAGCCAAGGGCCGGAGGGGTTAGCCTCCCTCCAGCGCCTTAATCCACATGGGTGACTGATGCGTATTCCTTCCAGGAATAGAGCACGACGCCGAGAGAGAACGGGCGCGCAGAAGACAAACGTGATCAAGCGACAGGACGTAGGGACTCGCTTCATTGAAATCGGCTTTGAAGCGAATCATGATTCGAATTTGCATTTCCTGGGGAGGAAAAGAAAGCCATCCGGCTGGACGATGGCATCAAAAACCACTTCGGGCGATTATCCCCGAATGCCGGACGGCTTTGAAAAAATTGCCTCCCTTAACACAGGGAGATGTGTTTTTTGTTGACAAAGCCTCTTAATGGGTGACACCACTCGTGAGGCCACAGGCTGTTCCATCCAGATGGCAGGCTGTGCGCCTCACGCCGCATCCTTTCCCGCAGGCAGGACCATGACGAAGATATTCGAACTGTCCCAACAGGCTTTCTTCACATCCTTATTGAGTTCAATCCACGCCTTCACTAGGCTTTTATTCTCTGAAGCATCGTACACGAAGAGGCACGCGTAATCGTAGTCCCACGGTGGGTGTACACGATCCTCTGCGGTATGTGGATGCGCAAGGTAATAAAAGCACTGGTATATCCCGTTCACCAACTCAGCGCGTGCCCTCTGTTTGTCGCCTTTGCGGAAAAGTTTCCCCTCGAAAACCACTTTATATAGGCAAGGAGTACGGAATGCCCAATCAGGACAGCTTTGGGTGGTTTGGCGCTTTTTGTGGCCCTTGTCCCACCACAGATTCACAATCTCTTTCTGATCAAACCCGACCTTCGTAAACAAATATTTCTTTGCACTTGCAGGTGATGCCGAAGCCGAGCAGTCCTTCCTCAGCTTCTTAGACTCCGCAAGGAAAGCGTCGCGAATGTGAGCGTCATCGTTGTGGGTCACAGGAGGGACAAGGCACTGCCGCAAGTATTCTGGGATCTCAGGCAACACAAACTTCTCAAGGAAAAAGAATTCGTTAGCCGACTTCCCCCCTTTATCAATCCAGTCCTTCACCGTCTGTAATGGAAGCTTGTTGTCCAAATGTGTCTTCAATCCAGTGAGAAATTCGGTGGCCTTTCTCTTTACATCCGAATTTGCTTCGTGCATGGAACTCCTTTGACTGTATTTAGGGTGTGCCTTTTCCTGGCTAGACGGCACCGCGTTCCTGCCTCCAATTTTTGATTTCATCAAGGAGCGCCTGCTCTCGCTCCTTGGTGCCTAGATTCTTGAGTCTCTCGGCAAGTTCCTTATATCTTCTTAGCATTTCTTTCCTTCTATTCGGGTCCTTCTCTTCTCCACACACATTAGCAAATTCTGCTTCGGCGCGGCCGTAATAAGCAGTACCCGCCAGAATTGGTTCCATTTTCACGATCGGGGCTTCTCGCAGATGCTGCTCGATTCCAAAATGACATTTTGGATTTCGGGTCTCGTGTTCGAAGTGGGCTTTATACGTCACTCCGTCTTTGTCTTTACCTTTGCCAATCGGTTTCACAAGCTGGTTACAATCGGGATTCGGGCAACGGAACTCTAAGTGAATGTCCAAGTCCCTCAGTGCAAGCGCCTGCTTCGTGGTGAGAGTCACAACGCATGTCATCATTTGCTCGGAATTGTATTCCGACATCGAGAGCTCCTTTGGGGAAAATACTAGCCCCTAAACCAGCGTGATTACTTGCGAGAAAATGTGAAACAACCCTGGAATGTGCTTCGTTATTGGTTATAACAGGAATTTGCATATAACCACTACAACCAAAAGGAGCACACTCCAGGTGAACAAAAGAAACCACAAAATCTACCTCAGAGACAAGCAAAATCTTGAAACCCGATTGGAACGGAAGCAGTATCCGGACCAGCCCGATCCCATGTTCAAAGACTCGAACATCCATTACGAGATTTCCGAGAGAACACGTGCCGTTGGCTGTGGAGGCGTCGGGGCTATGCACAAGCTGGTGTGCAAGTTGGGATTGGATCAGGCGATCAACCAGAATGTGGCTCTGCTCAAGGTCCATGTACCGTATTGGGAATCGGATCACGTGTTGAACATCGCCTACAACGTGCTCACCGGCGGAACGTGCCTGGAAGATATCGAGCGCCTGCGCAATGATGAGACTTATATGAACGCCCTCGGAGCTGGGACGCCACCCTATTTCCCGTGGTGCAATATCTGAATTATGAATTATCTCCGCTTGAAATAGTGTGGCGTTCCCGGTTTCACAGATAAAGACTCTATCCTTCATGGTACCGAGCCAGGATCCTAAGGCTCAGTAGCTATCTGGGTCAGCCATGTGCCGCAAAAGGGTTACGCACCCAATGAAAAATAGCCGGTTGACTCGCAATCAGTACAGAGATAACATTACAAAAATCTCATTTTATGAGGCAATTCCGATGACGCGGCCATTGTGTGTGCTTATGGTTCTCAGCTTTGGTGCATGGACACTGTTTGCGCAACAGCCTCCAACCGCTCCTGCAGGCGCACCAGCACCTGCAGCGGCAGCTCCAGCGCCCGGCGTGGCAGCGGCTGCTGCGCCAAAGAAAGCTGTCGATCTGATACTTGCTAGTAAAGCCGGCTGCCGTGATGCCAACCGGCAACCAAAAATCTGCGAACTTGGAGATACCATCCTTGTTGGGTTCACCAACCTTCGGGAATGGATGGAGGCTGAGCCCGACAAGAACAAACCAGAGGATCTCGTGCTGGTCTTGGATGGTAGAGTGATGAAAGGCCTCACCCCCAGAGGCCCCGACACCCAATACAAAGAGCTGGCATTTGATCTTGACCGTTTAAGCGGCGACCAACCGGATAGCCAGGGGAACCGCGATGCTTGGAACGCTTTGCTCAGTCGTTCCAAAGGCAATCGAACCATTACTGTTGGCGTGGCGATAGGCGGGAATCCTCCATATTTTGGACCTGCGACAGCGATGGTCCAGGTGTTCCCATCCTATAGCTGGCTGGTCGTGATCTTCCTTTTAGCTCTACTGGTTCTTTTTTTCCTGCTGGCTCGCAAGAGCGACATCCTGCGCGATGCGCCCAGTCCTCCGGGGGGACCCAAGGTATCGTACAGCCTTGCCCGTTGCCAGATGGCTTTCTGGTTCTTTGTTATCGTAGCTGCATATAATTACATCTGGATGGTCACGGGCGACTGGGACTCGCTTACAGCAGGCGCCCTGATCCTCATTGGTATCAGTGCCGCTACAGGATTGGGCTCGGTCGTGGTGGATTCCAGCAAGCGCGACCAGCGGCAGTCATTGCAATGCGAACAAGCTGCGTTAACAAAACGTCTAGCCGCATTGAAGCCCTCTATAGCCGGTGTTTCCGCGCCTCCGAATCTGACCGATCTTCAAGCGGAACAGCAGCAAAAGCAGGCACGCCTTGCCCAAGTCAACACCTCGCTGAACAATCTCCCGTCGCCACCGGGCCCATCCGATGGTTTTCTGCTTGACATTCTTCGAGATGAAACCGGCGTGAGTTTTCATCGTTTCCAAATGGCGGCATGGACCATTGTTCTCGGCTTTGTTTTTGCGGTTGCGGTCTATCGAAGCCTGGCAATGCCGGATTTCAGCGCAACGCTTCTCGGACTGATGGGTATCAGCGCGGGTACCTATATAGGCTTCAAGATTCCAGATCCTCCGAAATAGTACATTTTCTTTTCAAATCGGTGGAAGGCAACGATTTTCCCAGATTCCAGGCGATCCTCGTGGAGGTCGCCTCCTCTCGCAATTAGTGGTCCGGTGTCAGGCCTGGAATGGTCCGGTGTCAGGCCTGGAAAATTTAGTTTTTCGAAACCAGTGATCTGCCGGTTCCTCCCGGGCACAATGGCAGCTGCCAAGACCCATGCGCATCAGGCAGCCTCACGAGAGTTATGGCGTCTCCGCTCCCAGTATCCGTGCCAATGCCTCGACCTGCTGCTTGAATGTCATGTCGACGGTCAACCGGTCCTGTAGTTCGCGCCAAACGTGCGTGACCGCCGATGGGGAACGGCCAGTAACGCTTGCGATCTCTCTTCCGGTCGCATGGGAGAAACGTCTCAGGGCGTAGACGAACATTCGTTGGCGTTGGCAATCGGACAGGCCGGAAAAAGTGTCCATGACGGCTGAGCGGATCGCTTCCAATGACGGAGCAGCCACGGCGTTGAGGGCTCGAGATTGGGGAATATCCTCAATCAAATGAGGCGTGCGCACGAGCGGGCGAAGCTGCGCAGCGAAGGCATTGCTGCCGAAAAAGAGACCCCCGATCGCCTCGTCAAATGGATCGGCGAGGTCCTGCTGCAATCCTTGAA
>JBEKIX010000108.1:0-9905 GCA_050011535.1 Acidobacteriota bacterium | reverse complement strand
GCTGACAGACGTTGCTCTGGAGCTGGCGCAAAAATCTACCGGGTTTCGCCGTAGTCTGCCGGAGAGCCTTTTGGCCTCCCTTGCCGATCTGGTGCGCGCAATGAACTGCTACTACAGCAATCTGATCGAAGGGCACGACACTCACCCGGTCGATATCGAGCGCGCGCTAAAGAACGAATATAGCAAAGATGCCCGCAAGCGCGATCTTCAACTCGAAGCGAAAGCTCATATCACCGTCCAGAAATGGATCGACAGAGGCGGCCTGAGGGCGCGCGCGGCCACAAGCGATGGCATTCGCGAAGTCCATCGCCGATTCTGCGAGTTATTGCCCGAGGACCTGCTGTGGGTGGAGGACCCGGAAAGGAAAGAACGTGTACGGGTTGTCCCCGGCGAACTGCGCAGGAAAGACGTCAAGGTCGGTACTCATATCGCCGTCAGTCCCGGCGCCGTACCGCGCTTTCTGAAGCGTTTCGAAGAAGTTTACGGCCATCTCAGCAAGACGGATTCGATCCTGGGCGCTGCAGCGGCGCATCATCGCCTCGTGTGGACTCATCCGTTTGTTGACGGCAATGGCCGCGTTTCACGTCTGATGTCCCATGCGATGCTGCTGGAGACACTCGATACCGGCGCCGTCTGGTCGGTGGCGCGCGGCTTGGCGCGCAATGTTGATGTGTATAAGGGGCACCTTGCCGCATGTGATAGCACCCGTCGTAATGATCTTGATGGGCGCGGTAATTTGAGCGAGGAGGCTCTCGCGGGATTCACGGACTTCTTTCTCAGAACCTGCATCGACCAGGTTGAATTCATGGAAAGCCTGATGCAGCCGGATCGCCTGCGGGCACGCATCCTTCTCTGGGCCGAAGAAGAAATCAGGGGCAATACTCTGCCGCCCAAGTCAGGCAGCATCCTCGAAGCCGTGCTCTACCGGGGAGAGCTGCCTCGCGCCGATTCCGCCGGCGTTGTGGGCGCGGGCGAGCGCCATGCGCGCCGTATTGTCTCGGCACTGATCGAGCGGGGGGTACTCGCGTCGGAGAGTCCGCGTGCGCCGCTGCACCTTGTCTTCCCGGCGGCGCTTGCTTCGCGCTGGATGCCGGGGCTGTTTCCTGAGAGGAGCTGAATTCGGCGGCCGCTACTTCCCGGCCGGCAGATACTCCTTTGGGATCGGCAGGTCCGGCCGTTCGTCGGTCCAGATCGCGTTCGAGATCCACCATCGCGTGCCATCCCAGAAAAGCTCGATCGAGTTGATGCCCCGCATGGTGATCGGCCCGTTTTCCGTCCGCCGGGACTCGTACGTGCTCCAGACGTGCGCGATCGGGCCGAAGCGCTCAGTGACGCGGTGGATTTCCTTCTCGAAGAAACCGTCCTTAGCCAGGCTGTCGGAGGAGTCCACATAGGCCTGGTGATCGACGATCCGAGGCTCGATCTTGCCCTGCTTGTCGACATCGACCGCGACGAACCGGAGGTCCTTCATATAGAGCGTTCGGTCCCGCGCCCATTCGCGGGGCTTGCCGGCCGGTCCGGAGATGACGTCGTAGTAGGCCTTGATCATGCCGTCGATCGTCGAAACGTCCTCCGCCCTCGGAGCGACCGTCGGCACGGTGACGTGCAACCGCGTTGTTTGCGCGGCGACCGCGGCCACGACCAGCGTAGCTCCCGCGATCGCCAGAAGAGTCCTTTTCTGTAGCATCATTCCTCCCTCCTCTTCTTCTTTAAACCCGGCCACCGGGGCCTGGCCACTGCGCTCAAGCCCTCAGCATCGATGCCGGACGATAGACCCGTGGACACAGTAGAATGGCGTTTAATTAAGAGTGACCGAGATCACCTCGTAGTGCCGCTAAATCGAGTGTTTAAGCGCCATTCTATTGTGTCCCCAGATTTTTGTGTACGCAGATTTCTCCCCGGATTTCACACTCTCACATTAATAGCGCATACCTGCCGTAGCACAAGGAGAAATGGGAAGCTATTAGCGTGCCAGTTCCTTAAGAATAGCTTCACGTTCCTCCATCGCCTGCCGGGTCGTGGCCTTGATTCCCGTGCGATACACGGCGAGCGCGGCTGCGCTCATGGCAGCCAGAGCAACCGGCACAAACCAGATGTCCGCCAGCCAGCCCACGATCGCGACCACTGCAGCGATCACCGCCAGAATCGCCAGAAGGGCACCCAGCGAGATGAGCATCGATAACTGGGATATCCTCTGACGGCGCACGCCAAATTCAAAGCGCCGCGGATATTTGAGCGAAAGCCAGTTGTTGATCGTGAAGTAGATCAACAGGCAAAACCCCATCCCTGTCCAGGTGGCAAGAAGAATTGGAACGCGCGGCGGGAGGCCAAATACGGTGACAATGCCCCAAAGCAGCAGCACTTCGACCGCAATCGTCAAAGCGTGAAAGAGATTCTTGCCCAGCATCACATCGCGAAACTTCACGGGCGCGGTGAAGAAGAGCTGCACGCCCGCTTGGTCGAAGGCCAGGCTGTTTGGGCAGATTTGCATCAGCCCCAAAAAAATGTAACCAGCGGCCGCCGGATACAGCCATTGGCCCAACGAGAAGATGCGGCCCGCTGAGAGAGAGCCGTTTGCACCCACGCGGGTCAGGCAGATAAAAACTACAAAGATCAGCGGGAACCCGAATTGCCACAACAGAATCGTGTTGCGGTAGAAGTAGCGAATTTCCTTCATGAACACGGCGGCCACAGGCCCAGCCACGAGTCCCGGCCGATCGGTTGCGGCCGCGGGCGCTGCTGTCTTGGCCTGCACGGCGGGGCGCTTGACCTTGACCTTGCGAGCAGCTGGAGCGGGGCTCTCGCCCAGATCCTCACCGAGATACTGCGCCCGCAGCCGATAGGCAAACAAACCCCCAAACACGGCAGCGTACAGAGCAAGGATTGCCGTCGCTGCGAGTGCGTCGCCGATCCGCCCACCGATGAAGGACACGAGCGCCGCCGCCGCTCTGCCGGGCGGTAATGCGCTCCAAATCAGACTGCCGCGCTGGAAAAATCGTAGGATTTCCTCGTGCCATCTCCGCATAGTAAATTGCACCGACACGGCGCAGAGCATTACGATGACAAAAAGAATCTCGCGCACCCGCCGTTTGGCCATGATCCGGTCGAGCCATGAGTACGTCATCCTGCTGAAGAGCAGATTCATGAGCACCGAAATGCCGAGCACGAGCGCCGTCCAACCGATGAGGTCGGGGCGCGCGCTGACGATCCCCACACCCAGGCAGGCGTGCCAGAAAATGCCTGTGAGCTCAGCCGGGCCGGCCAAACCGTAGGCGAGGCTGAGCAGGAAAAATGCGGAAAAGCGCACAGGAAATCTGAGCAGGCTGTGCGTATCCAGATCCGGCGTTGATTGCATGGCAAAAATCGGAAAGAGCTGCCAGAAGAGTGAAATCCCCCAAAGCAGAAGGAGAAGCCATTGAGTCTGATTGTGCCGCACGAGAAGGTGGCCGCCGATGACCAACGCGATTCCGGGCCCCATGGCCAGGGCGGCCCAAAGGAGACTCAGGAGAATGGCTACGGCAGCGTGGAGTTTTGCCGAGGATTCACGCAAGCCGTTTCGGAACATCCGCCAGCGCAATTCTATGATGAGCCGGATCTGCTCGCCGGTCCGGGGAGCGTGCATCAACGTAGCCATGCAAGCTCCTCCTCTGACCGCCGCACTGCGTCTCGCTCTCCGACAATAGCGAGAAAGATCTGCTCGAGCGTGAGCTTCTCGTTCCCACTCGCAGCAGCGCGGTCGGTTCCGGCCGATGCCGTGACGCCGGCGCGCAGTTCATCCAGAGATCCCTGCGCTACCAGGCGGCCCTTGTTGATGATCGCGACGTGGCTGCACAGTCGTTCGACGATCTCGAGAACGTGCGATGTAAGGAAAATGGTTACGCCGCCTTGGGCCATACGCTGGAGCATGGCCTTGAGCGTACCTGAGGCAATGGCGTCTACACCCTCGAACGGCTCGTCGAGAAACAGAATCTTTGGCGCATGAATCACGGCCGCCGCCAGCGCCAATTTCTTTTTCATTCCGTGGGAGTACTCACCGACCAGCGTCTTGGTGCGGTCGGCCAGATTCATGAATTCAAGCAACTCGACCGTGCGCTGGGATGCCGTACTCCGGTCCAGACCATACATGCGGCCTACGAAATTCAGATATTCGCTTCCTGTCAGACGGTCAAACAGTGGCATTCCCTCGGGCACAACGCCAATCTGCCGCTTGACGTCGATGGAATCCCGCTCCAGATCTAGCCCGAGCAGTTCAATGCGCCCGGCGCTCGGCGCCAGCAGGCCGGTTAGCATCTTGATTGTCGTGGATTTGCCCGCGCCGTTCGGCCCGAGAAAACCGAAAAACTGTCCGCCTTCGACGCTCAGGTTGACCTGATCCACAGCCACGAGATCGCCGAAACGCCGCGTGAGCCCTTCAATAATGATAGCCGGTCGTGACATCCATCCTCCCATTTAGACGGGCATTGCCCTGCATCGCTAAAAGCCAGAACGCGGTTCAAAGCTCGAAGTTGACACTACACCCGATATTCTAATCGGCGTGTCCTTAAAAGGCGGTCTTTAGCTTCTTGCGATAGGCTTCAAACGCTGTTTGGCCTGCACGTGTCAGCCGCAGCAGTGTTTGAGGCACTTTTCCGCGATATGTCTTCTCAACTTCGACGTAGCCAGCCTCCTCTAATCGGGTCAGGTGGCTGGAAAGGTTGCCTTTGTTCATCTCCGTTTCGTGCAGCAAGTAGAGGAAGTCGCATTCCTTCACTACCGCGAGCAGGGCAACAATCATCAGTCGCCCGGGTTCGTGAATCACTCTATTCAGTCCGGCGATAGCTTGTAGCTGGTTATTCATTCTGTTTCAGGATTGGAAAGTCTTGTGTGCCGAAGATAAGTGCAAAGGGTAGCCACGCCGGATCCCAGCCACACAAGACCAGCGAATAATACTGCGGGATTTGAAGGCCCGATAGAGTCCGTGGGAACGGTAAAGGCGATCGCCAATAGCCCGAACGCCATAAAGACTACCACCAGCCATTTCCACGGGTCTTTCTTGCCCATGAAGAAGACCCAAAGGGCATACACACCTATATAGCTGGCCAAAATAGCCATTTGTGGAATGCTCATGACTTTGTGCCGCCTCGCGAACGCCGCGAGACAGGCAAAACCGGCCGCTGTAATCGCTCCGATGAGAACGACTGCGGCAATCCCGACCCACCAAGATTTTCCGCCACGTCGAGGGTAGGCCGCGTAGCCGGTGCGCGGCCATGTGAAATGCGCCTTGATGACCCTTCTGCTCCAATAGCCGAAACCCAAAACCGGTATTAGAACACCGAATACGACGAGCCCATGCATCCACCTCGATGAGTTTTCCGGCAGTCCGGCTTCCAGATAACCGGCCAGAGAGAAGGCCAGCAGCATCATTCCCATGAACATCTCGTTAGTACCGTCGATGTTGTCATACCGTTTGGGCCGGTCCATGTAGTCGCGAAGGTCGCTTTTCATGCATACTAGTTTGCCATACCAACCGATTTGTGTCAACAACTATGTTTACGTCAGGCAACCCGCTCGCCTATTTCAACTGATACTAGAGACCTAACAGGGGTTTTGTGTTCGAACGAAGGGATGCTCCAAACCGCCACGCACAATTCCGGGGAATAATGGACGGCCAGCCATAGGAGGATTTACGTAGTAGCGTGCAGCTTTATTCCAAGCGCCTTTAATACCTTGAGCACAGTGGCGAATTCCGGATTGCCATTCGGAGAGAGCGCTTTATAAAGACCTACGCGGCCGATCCCGGTCTTGCGCGCTACTTGCGTCATTCCCTTTGCACGGGCGATGTTCCCGATAGCAGTGGCAATAACGGCAGGATGACCATCTTCCATGGCTGCTTCAAGGTAATCCGCCATGTTCTGGTCCGTCTTCAGATAATCCACGACATCCCACTTCGTTGTTTTGAGTTCTCTCTTTTTCATCACTCCCCCTGCAACATCCGCGCGTATTCCAACGCCTTTTTGATGTCCCGCGACTGGGTTCGTTTATCACCGCCCGCCAGTAAAATCACCACTTCCGCACCTCGCTGAAGGAAATAAATCCTGTAGCCGGGGCCGTAATCGATCCGCAGTTCCAAAACACCCTTTCCCAGCGGCCGTATGTCACCCGATAGACCGAGCTGTAACCGGTCGATACGAGATTGAATCCGTGCGATCGCCATCCGGTCCCGTAATCTCGCGAACCATCGTTCGAACGCTTCAGTCTTTCGAATTTCCATCGGGGCTCAATTGTATCCTATGGGATACACACCAACAAGAAGAAAGTTTCCGGCTACTCGTCTTGCCATTGCGGCTTGCGCTTCTCGAGAAACGCTCGCATTCCTTCCTTGCTGTCCGCGCAGGACAATACCTTGAACAATGCCGATTCCAGATCCATCAGGTCCGCTTCCAGGCGCGGCGCTTCCATATGGAGCATCGCTTCCTTGCCGAGCCGTATAATCGCGGCGCTCTTCTCTACCAGCTTCTGAACAAACCGGCCTGCCTCAGTCTCAAAATGGTCGCGGGCATAAACATGGTTGACGATCCCAAACTGCATAGCCATGGACGCAGGCAGACGCTCCCCCAGAAATGCCATTTCGAATGCTCTTTTCCTGCCGACGTGGTGCACAAGCAGTGCCATGACCATCATGGGAAACATTCCCACCAGAATTTCCGGCGTGGAAAGGTAGATATCATCGCAGGCGAGTGCAAAGTCGCAGGCGAGAACGAGGCCCAGTCCGCCGGCCAGGACGTGCCCACGCGCGAGCGCAACCGTAGGCTTAGGGAAATGCAAGATCTCCAGCAGAAGTTCGCGATAGGCTCGCGGAGTGAACCCAGCGGCGCCCGGCTCCTGAGATTGCGAGGACTTCAGATCGGCGCCGGCACAAAAAACCCTGTCGCCGGATCCGGTCAGAGTAACGACACGAACCGCGGGATTCGCGGCCGCCTGACGCAGAGTCGTGGTCAGACCTGCCATCACGGCCGCGTCCATTGAGTTTCTCTGCTCCGGTCTGTGGATGGATACCTCAAGAATGCCCGTTTCCAGGGTGGAACGTACTTCATCAGCCATGGCTGCACTCCTGCAATGGAAAATCTGCATACATCGTAACATTCCGGGGTCGTATATGTTTAGCCTCTGCTGATTTCCTTTCCGCTTGTGCCGCAACAGGGAATGTCCTATAAGAATTCGCACGGAGGTACCATCATGCGCCGATTTTTGATCGTGTTCATCGCGTTCTGCGCCACCATTACGTGGCTGGTTCCAGCTCAGCAACCGGCGGCCAATCAGCCTGGTGCATTTACGCTGACCGTCGACAGCATCATGCGCGGTCCAAAACTCATAGGATCCGCGCCGACAGCTGTCCGCTGGGCGCCGGATTCTTCCAGGATCTACTTCTCGTGGCAGAAGCCTGGCGAGGATCGGGCCCAGACCTACTCCGTCAACAAGGACGGGAGTGATTTGCGCCAGCTCACGGCCGAAGAAGTCAGGCAGATCCCCGCGGCGCCGACCGGCCGTTACGACCGAACCAAGAAACGTCTGCTAACGGCTGAAAACGGCAACATAGTGATCTACGATGTCGCCACCAACGCGCGCCGCGAACTGATGAGAACCGCAAGCATCGAGAGCAACCCACGTTGGGTGCGCAACGACACCGCGGTCACGTTCATGCGCGACGGCAACCTGTTCCTGATGTCGCTCGACGCCTCTGTGAACTCCCCTACGGAGATTCAGTTGACCGATGTGGTCGCGCCGGCAGGCGAGACGGCGACTGCACCTGCAGCTGCCGGACCGCGTGGCGCCGCTGGCGCAACAGGCACACGCGGCGGGGGTCAGGGCGGTGCGCAAGGCGCACGCGGGGGCGGGTCCGCGGCGGCGACGACCGATTCGCAGCGCGTCCTCCAGCAGGAAGAGATGAACCTGATCGAATACCTCAAACGTCAGGCTGAATTGCGGCAGCAGGGTGGCCGTGGAGGCAGCATAGGTGGCGGACGTGGAGGCGGTCGCGGCGGCGCCGCCGGACCTGCGGGCGCCCCCGCGGTTCCCATCGCGCGCTTCCAGCCTTCTCCGCGCCAGACGGTGACCGACATGCAACTTTCGACGGATGAGAACTTCGTTTTCATCGGCGTGACCGAGAGGCCTGAAATACCGGCGCGAAATCAGGACGTGCCCAACTACGTCACTGAATCTTCCTATCCGGAGATAATCAACGGCCGTTCAGACGTGGGCGACTCGCAGACTCGCCGTCTGCTCGCGATTCTTGATCTCAAACAGAACAAAACCGTCTGGGCCGATGCGACTGCCTTTGCCGGCAACGAACGCCCGATGAAGCAGGGAGACGCGCCGGTTCCGCGGATTCTCGATTGGGGCATGCCCGATTGGTCGGATGACGGCAGTCATGCCGTCTTTACGGTTCGATCTGCGGACAACAAAGATCGCTGGTACGTCACGGTGGATCCGGCGACCGGCAAGGCCACGGTGCTCGATAATCTCCACGACGACGCCTGGATACGCGAGATGTCGATCTCGACCGGCATCGGCGGTGGAGGAGGTTTCGGCGGAGGCGGTGGTGCGGGAGGAGGCATCGCATGGCTGCCGGACAACAAGCGTTTCCTCTTCCTGTCCGAAAAAGACGGCTGGATGCACCTGTATTCCATGGATGTCTCGGCCGATCACCCGGCGGCGAAGCAGTTGACTTCCGGCAAATGGGAAATCGATAACGCGCGCCTGTCAAGCGACCGGACCAGGATATTTTTCACGGCGAACGAAGTACATCCCGGCGAGCGTCACTTCTACTCGATCTCTGTCGACGGCGGGCTGTTCACGCGCTTTACCAGCATGACCGGTTCCAACGAAGCGACGGTTTCTCCGGACGAGAAATCACTCGCGATCATCTATTCCTACAGCACCAAGCCTCCGGAATTGTACGTGATGCCTTTCACGGCCGGTGCGCAGTCAAAGCAGCTGACCACCACACCCACCGAAGAGTGGCGGTCCTTCAAATGGATCGACCCTAAGGTCATCACCTACAAAGCGCGCGACGGCGTCGATGTTTACGCGCGGCTTTTCACTCCCGAGATGATCGGCGCGAAACGTGACCCGCACCATCCCGCGGTTGTTTTCATCCATGGCGCGGGCTACCTGCAGAATGCGCACAAATACTGGCCTTCCAGTTACTATCACGAATACATGTTCAATAATCTGCTGGCGGCGCGCGGATATGTCATTCTCGACCCCGACTATCGAGCCAGCTCGGGTTACGGCCGCGACTGGCGCGCTGCCATCTATGAACACATGGGCGGCAAAGACCTCGATGACATCGTCGACGGCGCGAAGTTCCTGGTGGCGACGGAAAAGGTCGATCCGAAACGCATTGGTGTCTACGGCGGCAGCTACGGCGGGTTCCTGACGCTCATGGCGATGTTCACGACGCCCGATGTCTTCGCCGCCGGCGCCGCGCTGCGGCCCGTGACCGACTGGTCCCATTACAACCACGGCTACACCGCACCGATCCTCAATCTGCCCCAGAATGACCTCGATGCCTACAAGCGCAGCTCGCCGATCTATTTCGCCGACGGCTTGAAGGGCCAGCTGCTTATCTGCCACGGCATGGTAGACACAAACGTGTTTTTCCAGGACACCGTGCGGCTGATTCAGCGGCTGATCGAGCTGCGCAAAGAGACCTGGTCGGTGGCGCCATTCCCGATTGAGAACCACAGCTTTACCGAAGAGACGAGCTGGGCCGACGAGTACAAACGGATCCTCAAGCTCTTCGAGGACAACCTGAGGCGCTAGGAGCACTCTAATATTCTCGGACGTGCTCCTTGCGTCTTTTCACTTACGACTGGCCCCATGGTGCACACACGCGATAGAATGACTTTTCGATCCTATCGATG
>JBEKIX010000107.1:0-17360 GCA_050011535.1 Acidobacteriota bacterium | reverse complement strand
ATCTGCTGGCGGCATTGGCCTGCTCCCTCACCGGCATCATGGCTGCCTTCGAAGGCCTGGATATCTGGCCTCTTTCGCGCAGCAGCAGGCTCATGGCGGATCCAGTCCGAGGGATCGTGGCGCCCCTGAGCCTTTGGATTGCTGATGCCGTGTTCTTCGGGATTATTGCCTACCTTGCCACATCCATCACCCGCCGTCTGCGCGAAAAGGAAGAGATCCTGTTCAGCTCCGAGCGTGAGTTGGATCGTCTTTATCGCGAGACGGCAGCTCTCTATCAAATTGGTCAAGTGATCAACTCTACCCTGGAAATGAGCGAGGTCCTCAGCCTGATCTCTGAAAATGCATCCAAGCTGATGGGCATGATGGCCTCGTCGATTCGCCTCCTCGATCCAAACGGCGACAAGCTCTACGTCGGCGGGAGTTTCGGCCTGAGCCCGTCGTTTGTGCACAAAGGGCCGGTCGATCTCGACACGAGCCAGATCGACCGCGAAACTCTGGAGCGTGGCATCGTGCAGGTCATGGATGTCGGCAGCGACGCCCGCTTTCAGTACCGCGAAGAAGCCCGACTCGAAGGCATTCACTCGGCGTTATGCGCTTCCATTTCCGCGAAGAATCGGGCCCTTGGCATCATCCGTGTCTATTCCGCATTGCCCCACCAATTCTCAGAGCAGGAGGAGGCGCTGCTGAAAAACCTGGCTAACCTGGGAGCACTGGCAATCGAAAATGCAAGAGTCTATGCGGAGCTGAAGGCGCAGAGCGAACAGCGCGTGTGGATTGCCCGCGTGACGCATCACCAGCTGCGCGCCCCGCTGGCGGCCATTCAGGGTGTTCTGGAAGCCGTGCCCTACGCGGGAGCGTTGACCGAAAAGCAGCAGGAGCTTCTGGAACGTGCCAGCCGGCGCGTGCAGGACACCTTTGACCTTATCCGCGACCTACTCGATCTGGCGGCAGCGCAGCGTCCCCTGGAAGAGGGGACCATACAAGCCGTTTCTCTGAACCAGGTGCTGCAGAAGGTCGTCGAGATCACGCGGGAACGTGCAGACTCCAAAGGAGTGGAATTCGGTACTTTTGTTGCCGATGGCGAAATTGTCATTCAGGCCCAGGCCGCAGACATGGAGAGGATTTTTTCCAACCTGCTGGACAACGCCGTCAAATACACACCGCGCGGTGGGAGCGTACACCTCGAAATCGCCTACAATGACAGAACAGTGCGTGCGGTGATCTCCGACTCCGGAATTGGCATCGATCCGGCCGATCAGCAGCGCATCTTCGACGGTTACTACCGAACGCAGGCCGCCAAGAATTCGGGTGAAGTGGGAACGGGCCTCGGACTCTCGATCGTCAAGAGTCTTGTGGAACGCTACGGCGGAAAACTGGAACTTGTGAGCGCCGCAGGGATGGGCTCCCGCTTCATCGTCACCCTGCCCCGCCGCGTCGATTCTCATCCATCAGTCCCAGCTTAGATAATAACTCTTGGTGTCTTCGAGGTTACCTGCATCATTTTCGTTCGCCACAGAGGACATCGCCCCTCGGAAATCAGTAAAAGAAGAGTGCCGCGGGTTTTCCTGTCCAATAAACCTGTTATACTTTTTGATATTTCTCTTTCGGGATTTGAAAAGGAATTGAAATCTCTGCGCCTGGCGGGCGCTCTGTCAATCAGAGACGGTGTCCCGTGGAGAGCCGCGATAGAACGGCCTCAGTAGGGATCCTTACCAAATTCGGTTCGGAAGACTGGAGACAGTATGCCAAAGCATCGGGTGTGTCTTTCGGTAGTGGCCGCGTTTCTTTGTGCCTTATCCGCCAGCAGCCAGGAACCTCAAAAGCCCACCGCGGGCGCGAATCCTTTTGCCGGGCGCTGGGAGATCCAGCTCATACCGTCGAAGGGCACGACGTTACCCTTCCAGGGAGGCCAGCTTGGATTTCTCATTATCGAAATCGAGAGCGGCGGATCCGGCTTGTCGGGAAAGGTCATCGACATCATGGGGGCTCCCGTGGTGACTGCGGAGCTTTCGGAAATTTCCGTCAATGATGATCAGCTTGTCATCGCGTTCAATACAACGATGGGCAAGCAACTCAATCTCAAGTTCAAGGGAAAAAGAAACGGCGATCATCTGGAAGGAACCGCAACCTCTGAGGAAGACCCCACGGAAATCAACTGGGTCGGCAAGTCCACCACCATGGACAAGCTCGCGGCGCCTCAGATGAGCACGGACCTGAAGGCGCTCTCCACTGCGATGACAAAGCCTCCGACGGATCGCCCCGAAGCCCTCAGGCAGTTTCTCAGGGATTATCCGGACAGCTCCTTGAAGGAACAGGCGACACTGCAGCTGGCGCAGAGTCTTCCCAATCCTGACGAGAAAATCGCCGCGTTGCGGAAATTCCTGGAGGACTTCCCGAACGGCACTCTCCGGGATCAGGCAAATCTTCAGATCGCTCTCGCTCCTCCAGATCCGGAGGATAAGGCGGCCGCGCTGCACAAGTACTTGCAGGATTTCCCCTCCTCCAAGATCAAGGACCAGGCGGAATACCAGCTGATCGGCACGATCACGGATCCTGCGGAACGCCAGGCGGTCCAGGAGAAATTCGTCAAGGATTATCCCAAGAGCCCCATGGCTGGGACTGTGTATCGTTCGCTGTTTGATGTGTATGTGCGCGCCAAGCCGATCGACGAATCCAAACTGAATGATGTGATCGAGGGAATTGTCAATACGTCTCGGGACATGTCCCTGCCGGTGGGCAACTACCAGGTGAACCTGCGCGCCAGCACACTGAACACAATCGCGGACCGGCTGATGGTAAACGAAGTGATGCTGGACAAGGCGCTGGAGTTGATTCAAAAGGCCGTAGCCGCTTCAGAAAAGGCCGATCCCCAAACCAAGGCTATCTACATAACGACGCTTGGGCAGGTGTTGTACAAGCGCAAAGATTATGACCAGGCGGAGAAGGAGTTGAAAAGGGCGATTGAAGTCGCGGGCGCGGAAGGGATTGGGGATGCGCAGCTTTATCTCGGAATGATCTATGAGGCCAGGAACGATCAGGACGCCGCACTCGACGCCTATCTGAACGCCGCGTCAATTGCCTCAAGCAGGGAAGTCAAGACGTCCCTCGAGCGAGCCTATACCAAAGAATTCGGCAGCCTCGCGGGCCTGGAAGAAAAACTGGACGACATGTATCGCGCGCGCCCCAAGCCTTTCGAGCCAGGACACTACACGCGCAGTGACGCAAACGGGGCGTCGCGTGTCGTCCTTGCCGAGCTGTTCACGGGCGCGGAATGCGGTCCGTGCATCGCGTCCGACCTGGCCTTCGACGGACTCGGTGAGCGCTATGATCACAACACCGTCGCCGTCCTGGAATATCACCTGCACATCCCGGGTCCCGATCCGATGACCAATCCCGACACCGAGGCGCGCTCCAAGTACTACCAGGTCAGGGGTACGCCGACCGCCGTAATTGATGGCCTGGATTCGCAAGCGGGCGGCGGCGGCTCGTCCTATGCGGCCAGGATTTTCGCCGATTACAAAGGGAAGATCGAAGCCCGCCTCGACAAGCCGCCTCTGGCTTCGCTGACAGGCTTCCAGGTCAAGGTTGACGGCCAGACGGTCACGGTCAGCGGCCAGGCGGATCTTACGCCGGAGGGAGCGGACAAGGCAGACAAGGCCAGGCTGCACGTCGCCCTCGTTCAGGAAACGATTCGTTACACGGGTGCCAATGGCATCCGCTTCCACAATCTGGTCGTGCGCAAATTGCTAGGATCGCCGGAGGGCACCGTTCTGCAGAAGCCGGGGACTAAGACGGCCTTCTCCGATACGGTGAACATGGCGACGTTGGGGGACAACCTGAAAGCGTACCTCGAGAAATACGAGGCGGACCGGTCGGCAAGGTCAAATTCCGAATTCAAATTCTCACAAAAGCTGGACCGCATCGATCCGAATCAGTTGCTGGTGGTTGCTTTCGTCCAGGATGACCAGACCAAGGAGATCCTGCAGGCCGCTTTCGTGAAACCCTCCCGTTGAGGAGTGATTATTACCGCCAGTCACGGCCAGTCTAGCTGTTTAGCTTTTTTCTGAGATTCGGATCGCATAAGCAAAAAGACAAGACTAACCTCGAAGACTCTAAGAATCTCAAAGAGGCGCAGGATTTCTTGGGGGTTGTTAGAGTCTTCGAGCCTTCGCGGTTAATTTGCCTGGCGATCCGAAACCACCGTTTCCTTGTTGCAGCTAAACAGTTGCCAGCCAGGCAATTACAGATCGACGTGAAACAGGACCGGTTCTGACTTTGCCTGCCGCCGTAGCTCCGCGCGCGCTTCGCGAGCGACCAGGAACGCCGAACGAAAAAACACGGCACAGATAAGCCCGCCGACCAGTTTGTCCGGCAGCGGCGACAATGTCATCCATACCGCCCACGCCGCCAGTAAAACGGAAACGTTTGCTATAAGATCGTTTCGCGAGCACAGCCAGACTGACCGCATGTTGATGTCATCGGCACGATGGCGCCACAGCAAGGTGAAACAAACGCAGTTCGAGACAAGTGCAAGAGCGCCCACCGCGCCCATGGTTTCGAACTTCGGGAGCCGTGGAAAAACCAGTTTGTATACGAGCTGCCCGAAGACGAACACGCCAAAGAGACCCATCACCGCCGCCTTCGCCGCCGCTGCGCGCGCCTTCCAGACCGGGCCGCGCGCGACGACGTAGAGACTGAACCCGTAGACAAGGGCGTCGCCCAGCATATCCAGAGAGTCGGCGAGCAGGGCCACGGACCCCGCGAACAAGCCGGAAGCCAGCTCAACCACAAACATCACGGCGTTGATAACCAGGACCAGCCGGAGCACCGCGGTTTCGCGTGCGCGGAGCCTTTCAAGGGCGCAGGCCTTGTCGATACAGCAATCTTCCATTGGAGTGTACGTTCCTCGAGACCTTCCTCAATCTTCCAGGCGAGTGGCCCGGGTTCGCGCAGGCTGCTTCGGCGCCGGCCAGACCAGGGAGAAATGCTCATTGCGCAGATAGGATTCGAGTCCGCCCTCTATATTCTTCATTCTCTCCCAGGCTTCCGCCTGTGATTGGTGACAGCGGATCGCGGCAAACTTGAATTCCAGGTAATTGGAAACATCGAGGATATGCGTGAGTTCCCCGTCGGGAATCGGCATCAGCTTCCTGTGGGTCACGCGCCGCGCCTGATCCTCGCCGACGCCGTATGCAAACAGCCGGAGCGGCCGACTGTTTTCCCTGATAGCACTCAGGCACCATCGCGCCACCGTCTGATGATCGGGGTGGCCCGAGATGCCGTCGGAATGAAAGGTCAAAAGTGCATCCGGTGAAAACGTTTCAATCTCATGGCGAATAATGCCAATGCCTTGATCCGCGGGCAGCTGCGCGAGTTTTCCGTCGGGGAGCGTGTAAATATTGACGCCGGTCAAGTGGAGCGCCTCGGCGGAGCGCCGCAGCTCGTCCGACCGAATGCGAGCGAGTTCGCGGGGTGTCAGATCTCTTGCCGGGCCCAGCGTTCCGGCTTCTCCCTGCGTCATGGTTGCCAACCGGACCGTGTGCCCCGTCAGGGAGTATCGAGACAGTGTGCCCGCAGGGCCGAAGGCCTCATCATCCGGGTGTGCCAATACCGCAAGAATCTTCATCTTCTCCTATCAACCTCCTTCCAGCTTCGCTCTAAAAGATATGTGTAAAAGCCTCCAATCTCAAGTCTGCCTCGAAGGGACAGGGAGAGAGTAGCCCCGGGCGGCGCTGCGCTTGCCCGGGGTCAATGGATGCAGCTAGCACAAACTCTGAAGGGGCAACAGATAAAGCATGCGGATAAAGGCCTTTCGCCCCCGCCGGGGCTATTGACCGGGGGCGGCGCGCTTCGCGCTTGCCCCGGCTACTCTCGTTCTGCCCCTCCGGGGTTCTGCCAGCCGATCTCGCTGCCGAGTTTCGCGACAGAAACCGTTTAAGCGGCATTTAGGTCAGGAATCATTCAACGACGCGAAACCTGGTCGCCTGATCTTTGTCGCCTTATGTACAATAAGCGAATCACGGAGGTTGGATTTTCGATGACGGCGAATCTCACCCCCCAATATCTTGCTGCCGAGCAGCGCTTTAAGAATGCCGCGACCACGCAGGAGAGAATCGAAGCGCTCGAAGAGATGATGGCCACGATCCCCAAACACAAGGGGACCGAAAAGATGCAGGCGGCTTTGAAGCAAAAAATGGCCCGACTCCTGGAGGAAAAGGACAAGAAGTTCGGCGTTTCCAAGGCATCGGCCATTTACACCGTACCCCGGGAAGGGGCGGGCCAGGCAGTCTTGATCGGCGCGCCCAACGTGGGCAAGTCGTCTTTACTGGGGCGCCTTACGCATGCGACTCCGGAGATTGCCGATTATCCATTCACCACGCGGCTGCCTCAGCCCGGCATGATGCCGGTTGAGGATATCCAGATCCAACTGGTGGATCTGCCTCCTGTCGCTCCCGAGATCTACAAGCCGTGGATGGGAAGCATCGTGCGTCAGTCTGATCTGGTTCTGTTGATCGTCGATCTGGGCAGCGACGAAGTGCTCGATCAGGTGGAGTCTGTGTCGCGGATTCTCGAGGATTCCAAAATACATATGGTCCACGCTGCGACCGCGGCGGGAGAAGACGCGCAGCCCGGCGTCGCGTTTTGCCGGACGGTGCTGGTCGCCAATAAGGACGACGCGGCGTGTGCTCCAGAGAATCTCGAGATGGTGCGGGAGCTGTTTCACGCGCAGTTTCCTATCGCAACGGCTTCGGCAGCTTCGGGACATGGCATCGAAGAATTGCGCCGGCTCATCTTCGAAAGACTGGAGATCATCCGCATCTATACCAAGGTTCCAGGCAAGAAACTCGACCCGGCGACGGCGCCATTCGTGCTGAAAGAGGGGAGCACGGTGCTGGATGCGGCGCGCGCGGTGCACCGGGATTTCGCTCACACCCTGCGCTTCGCCAGACTCTGGAGTTCACCTCGATCCATTGGCTCCGTGAGGTATGACGGGCAGATGGTGGAGAGAACCCACCGGCTCCAGGACGGCGACATTCTCGAACTGCACGAATGAGGCGCCCCGGCGTCCATGGACCAATCGTCTCATTGGATCCTATGCCGAGCTTCAAAGGCAATGCTGCCAGCCAGGGACCCTTTTTGGCGTAAGACAAGTTTGAAGTTGTCTTGATAAAATGGTTTTTTGAGGCCCGAAGGGCCGCCAGTGAATAGGCCCGGCCGTAAGGCCGGGATCCGATTCCGGATCAAGATTCGAGCGCCGAAGGCGCGGCACTCTTTAGATTCCAGGTGCCGCGCCTTCGGCGCTCCATCTCTCTGCAACCCACATCCCGGCCTCACGGCCGGGCCTATTCATTGCCGGCCCTTCGGGCCTGAATGACGACTACATCAGGCTGGCGGGCGCCAAGAATCGCTTCGCGGTTGTCATGTGTGCCTCATGGAATCCAGATTTCATACCATGGCCCGACATACGGCAGAAATCAGGTCGTTCAGTACAGATCCATGGTAGAACAAGCCCGCCAAATCACGCGCGTGGTACAATCAATTCGGCATGCTGTCCACCTTTCACCCCCTCGTTCGGGAATGGTTTGAGTCCAGATTCGCGAGGCCAACGGCGGTCCAGGAACGCGGCTGGCCGGCGATTGCGGAGGGCCGCCACACGCTGCTTTCGGCGCCCACGGGCTCAGGGAAGACGCTGGCCGCATTCCTGGTATGTATTGACCGCTTGTTGCGTTCCGCCCTGCGCGGCGATCTTCCCGATTCTTCCCGGGTTGTCTACGTCTCCCCTCTAAAGGCTTTGTCCAACGATGTCCACAAGAATCTCGCCCTGCCTCTGCGTGAGATTGCCGCGCTTGCGCGCGGCCGGGGAATAGATCTGCCCGAGATCCGCATCGCGCTGCGCACCGGCGACACGCCTGCCTACGAGCGCCAGGTCATGGCTCGAAAACCGCCGCACATCTGGATTACGACCCCCGAATCCTTATATCTCCTGCTCACCTCCGCGAGCGGCCGCCGCAGCCTTCAGGGAGTCAAGACTCTGATCCTCGACGAGATCCATGCGGTGGCCGGCAACAAACGCGGGAGCCATCTGGCATTGAGTGTGGAAAGGCTCTGCGCGCTGGCGGGCGAGCCGCTGACTCGCATCGGATTGAGTGCGACCCAGAGTCCGATCGAGGAAGTGGCCCGATTTCTTGTGGGCAACGCTCACATTGACAAGAACGGCACGCCGGATTGCGCCATCGTCGACATCGGACACAGGCGAGACTCCGATCTCCAAATCGAGATGCCGGCCGACGAGCTTGGCTCAGTTGCCACGCACGAACTCTGGGGCGAGGTCGTAGCACGGATCGCCACGCTCGCACAGACGCACCACACGACGCTGGTGTTCGTCAACACCCGCCGATTGGTGGAACGGGTCGCGCATCAATTATCGGAAATCATGGGCCGGGAGGCCGTCGTGGCTCACCATGGCAGCCTCGCGCGCAAAACCAGGCTGCTGGCGGAGGAGCGCCTGAAATCAGGCGAAGCTAGGGTTGCCGTGGCCACCGCTTCGCTCGAGTTGGGCATCGATATCGGTTCTGTGGACCTCGTGTGCCAGATTGGGTCGCCGCGTTCGATTGGCGTGCTTCTCCAACGCGTGGGACGTTCCGGCCACTCGCTCGGCGGAGTCTCCAAAGGGAGGCTGTTCCCGCTTACCCGCGACGAGCTGATCGAGTGCGCGGCGCTGTTGCTCGCCACGCGGCGCGGCGACCTTGACCGGCTGAGCATCCCACCGTGGCCGTTGGACGTGCTGGCGCAGCAGATCATTGCCATGGCCTCCTGCGAAGCGTGGCGCGTTGAAGATCTCTTTCGCGCCGTGAAGCGCGCCTATCCTTATCGCGATCTGACTCGTGGCGCCTTCGACGGAATCGTGCGCATGTTGGCTGACGGCGTGGCGCCCAGCCTCGGGCGGCGCACAGCATTTCTTCATCACGATCGCATCAACGATTTGCTTCGCGGCCGCCGGGGTGCGCGCCTCGCCGCCCTTACCTGCGGCGGAGCCATCCCGGACAATGCCGATTACGATGTCGTTTCCGATCCCGACGGCACGTATCTGGGAAGCGTAACCGAAGATTTTGCGGTTGAAAGCGTGGGTGGCGACGTTTTTCTCCTGGGTAATTCCTCATGGAGGATTCGACGAGTGGAACGGGGAAAGGTCCACGTGGAGGATGCGCACGGGCTGTCTCCCTCTGTTCCTTTCTGGCTGGGCGAAGCCCCCGGGCGGACGCAGGAACTCGCGAAAGCGGTCTCCGACGTGCGTTCGGGGATCGAGGAACGGCTGGATTCTCCCGAGGCATGCCTGGGCTGGCTGCAGGATTCGGCGGGATTACCTCGGGCGGGCGCGGAGCAGGCGCTGCGCTATGTTGCCGAGGGCAGGCGTGTCCTCGGCAGTGTCCCGATCCTGGAACGCGTCGTTGTCGAGCGCTTCTTCGATGAGAGCGGAGGGATGCAGCTCGTGATCCACTCTCCGTGGGGCGCGGGCATCAATCGTGCCTGGGGCCTGGCATTGCGCAAGCGCTTCTGCCGTCGCTTCGATTTTGAACTTCAGGCGTCGGCGACGGATGACGGAATCGTGCTCTCGCTCGGGTCGCAGCATTCATTCCCCCTCGAAGAGATCGGAAGCTTTCTGCGCGCCGCGCAAGCGGAAGAGACCCTGGTTCAGGCCGTGCTGGCCTCTCCCATTTTCTCGACGCGCTGGCGCTGGACTCTGACGCGCTCCCTGGCGCTTCTCAGGTTCGCGCACGGCCGCCGTGTGCCCGCGGCAATCCAGAGGATGCGTGCGGACGATCTGCTCAGCGCCATCTTCCCAGCCCGGACACAATGCCAGGACAACCACGGGGAACAGGATCTTGCAATCCCGGATCATCCTCTGGTGTTTGAAACCCTGCGCGATTGCCTGACGGAAGCGCTCGACCTCGCAGGCTTGCGCAACGTGCTGAAGAAAATCGAGGACGGCACCGTGGAATTGCTCGCCAGAGACACCCCGAGGCCCTCGGTCTTTGCGCATCAGATCCTGAATGCGATGCCTTACGCATTCCTGGATGACGCGCCTCTGGAAGAACGGCGGGCCCGCGCGGTATTCCTGAGGCGCGTGCTGCCGGAAGATGCCGGGGATCTCGGCAAGCTGGACCCTGAAGCCATTCGCCGCGTGGCCGCGGACGCCTGGCCGGCAGTCCGTGACGCGGATGAACTGCACGACCTGCTGCTCAGCCTGGTCCTTTTCCCGGAGCCGGAAAGCCGCCGCCTGCACGCAGACGCTCCGCGCTGGTTTGACGTGTTGAAGGCAACCGGACGAGCGCGCCGCATTTTGCGCGGCGGCGCCTCGTATTGGGCGGCTATCGAGCACGACAACCTTGTGCGCGGCCCGGATGAGTTTGGATCGGGAGGTGAGTGTGAGTCGGAACAGCGACTGGTCACCGCCTTCGCGCGCGGGTGGCTGGAGGTGAGCGGTCCTGTAACAGCGAGCGGGCTGGCCGCGTCGTCAGGATTCGATGTGGAAAGTATCCGCACCGCCCTTCTTGCTCTCGAAGGCGATGGCCTGGTCTTGCGGGGCCGCTTTACTGGAGGAAGCGGCGAGGAGGAATTCTGCGATCGGCGCCTCCTGGCCCGCATACATCGCGCCACCATCACGCATCTGCGGCGCGAAATCGAACCGGTGCCCGCCTCGGTGCTCGTCAGCTTTCTTTTATCCTGGCAACACCTGGAGCCGTCGAGCCGCCTTAACGGCGAGGCGGGATTGATCGAGGTTGTTGAGCAGCTGCAGGGGTTCGAAACGGCGGCAGCCGCGTGGGAAAAGGAGATCTTTCCTGCGCGCATCGCGAATTATCAGCCGGACCTGCTCGACCGTCTTTGCCTCGTGGGCGAAGTCACCTGGGGACGTTGGACTCATCGCCCCACCCAGGCCGAAGTGCCCGCACACAGGCCGGGCTTGACGCGCACAGCTCCACTCGGAATCGGAATGCGCACCGATATTGCCTGGCTTCTGGACGGAGCCCTGGCGGACGAGGAAGGACTCTCGGTTGCTGCCCGCAACGTGCTTGCTTTTTTGCGCCGCCGTGGGGCCTCCTTCTTTTTGGAAATATGCGCGGGAACGCGCCATCTGCCGGCTGAAGCCGAGGAGGGGCTCTGGCAGCTTGTGGCCGCGGGACTGGTCACGGCAGATGCATTCGAAGGTCTGAGGGCGTTGGTGACTGGCGAAGCTAGACGTCAGGAACGCTCGCCGCGCCGGCGCCGCCATCCGCGGCGCACTCGAGTCGGGCGCTGGTCGCTTCTCGTGCCCCAGGAACCCATTCCTCAAGATCGAACGGAATTGTGGGCGCGTCAGATTTTGCGCCGCTACGGAATCCTCCTGCGCGAGTTGCTCGCGCGCGAAGCTTCGGCTCCGGCTTGGAGAGAGTTGTTGCCGGTGCTGCGGCGTATGGAAGCGCGCGGTGAAATCCGCGGCGGGCGTTTTGTCTCCGGATGTGTCGGTGAGCAGTTCGCTCTGCCGGAAGCCGTCGCGAGCCTGCGCGCGCTGCGGCGCCGAGAGCCCTCCAGCGAATTGCTGCGGGCTTCGGCCTGCGATCCTCTGAATCTCGCCGGCATTCTCACACCGGGCATGAGAATTCCTGCTCTGCTGGGCAACTGCGTGATCTATCGTGACGGGTTGCCCGTCGCGGCAGTCGACGCGGACGAGACACGCATCATGTCCGACATCAGCCCGGCGGAACAGTCGGTGTTGGACCGCCTGCTCGATCCTCGCCCTGCATCTGCCTTCCGTGCGACGGTTACCAGCCACGAAAGCGTTCAAACCCTCGAAGATTGACAGAAGGGTTCGTGGCTGGCTCGCTTATCGTGGAATCGGGAGTTCGATTTCCGAGAGGCAACTCGCGCGTGTGCGAACATTCATGGCCGAAGGATCGCAGCCGGATTGCCAAACGTGGTGGTAGCTGAGCATCCAGGAGAAATTTCATGCCAAAGTTGGCTGGAGCCGCTTGATTTGGCTCAGGCGAGCTGCGAAAGCCAGGGCGGCGAGAATATCTTCGCGTTCCAGATCGTCATAGTCTGCCAAGATTTCGTCAACGGACATTCCGGAGCTTAGCAATTCAAGGATGGTCTCAACCGGGTAGCGCAATCCACGGATACAAGGCTTGCCATGGCATATTTCGGGATCCATGGTGATGCGTTGCGCAATCAAGCCTGCCTTCTCTTCCTTTTCCTCACTCATTTTCGATTCCCTTGGCAGAGCAATAATAGCACACGTCCATGGAGAATCGGCGACATGCTGTGCGATCCACAGATCTCCGGCCATCCTGATTCACTTGCATCGTCTTGTTGCATTCGCGGGAGCACTCGGAAGTGTTGCCTTGGCCCTCCCTGGAAAGGCAGACATGATTCGATGTTGACGTGGATTGCCACATTTATTACTACATTAATGTGGGATTAACTACTTCTGTTCCAGCCGGCGCCACTTGGCGTCCCGGCCTCGACCCAGCACCTCGATGCGTCCCTCGTCGCGCCATCGGTTCATGACCACCCGGATCATGTCCCTGCTTACGGTCGGACAGAGCCTCTCCAAATCGGCAATTCCGAACGGGCTCTGTACGTTTGCCAGTGCGTATTCGATCAGGCCGGCTTTGGATCCGCGCGTGGGTCGTTGTCTCCCGGCGCGATCTTCGAACTCGCGGTAAGCTCTGCGCAGGGTTGAAAGGAAATAATTGAGCCATGGCATGACAACATAGACGTTCGGCCTCATGGGAAACGCTTAAATAAGCAAGCTGTTGATATTGCACCATTTATCGAGGTCCGTCCCCGATTCCTCTGCTAGAGTGACAGCAGGTCGTCTAAGATGAGTACATCCAGAGTGTTCAGGCGCTTGAAGGCGGGATCATTGGATATGAATCCGGTAGCCTGCAACGACATCGCGGAGGCAGCCTGAATAGCATCTGGCGTCTTGAGGTTGAATTCCGCTCTGAGTCGGGCAGCCGCATCGGCAACCGGCAGTGTCAATTCCACCCAGTGCAGGTTGGGATAGGTAGATAGCAGTGCATAAAACTTGTTGACGGTGTCGAGGTCGGATCTCCGATAGGGGTGAACCAGCAATTCCAGCATGCTTACGGTTGATGTGATTCCATACGATTCAGGCTTTTCCAGCCATCGGAAAATGGGGTGAACAATCTCGATGTATTTCAGGTTTTCTTCCACCTCGAAGATAAACATACAGGTATCTAGCCCAATCCTCTTGTGCTTCCGCAGGAATTCAGCCGGAGAATGTCGGCTCATTTCCAGCTGTCCCTTTCTTTTGGGAGATAATGCTCCGCATACGGCGCCTGGCAAGCACCCCGGAGCGCATCCGAATATTTTTCTGGCTTCCGCATGAGAATGATCATGTCTCCTCTGACCACGACGAGGAGTTTATCGGCGGGCTTGAGGCCCAGCGGCACTCGGGCGCCCCGCGGGATTACTATCTGATTCTTGCTCGATAATTTGGCTTCATACATTTTGTGCGCCTCCTTTACAATCATAGGATTTGTAAAGCGCGCTGTAAAGCAGTATTCAGAGTTGACGTGGATGGCTCGATCGCTTCGCAATACGCGGGAGAGCGCGATGCGCGAAATTCGATTGGCGGAAGGTCACGCCAAGTCTATAATCTCAGCCATGAAACAAGTTACTCTTCCCATCGTCATAGAAGCCGATACAGAAGGCTATTTCGTCTCATGCCCTGCGCTTCAGGGCTGCTACAGCCAAGGGGATACGTACGAAGAGGCGATGAAGAACATTCAGGACGCCATCCGGCTTCACATTGAGGACCGCCTTGCGGACGGAGAGGAAATCCCCGAGCACGTCTCCGTAACGCTGTCCACCGTGGAAGTCGCGGTCTGATGCCGAAACTCCCGCGTCTCACAGCGCAGCAGATCATCGTCGCGTTAGAGAGGTCCGGGTTCTCCCGTGTACGGCAGAGCGGCAGCCACGCGATCTACAAGAACGCCGTCGGCAAGCGCGTGACCGTACCGATTCACGGTTCACAAATCCTCCACCCCAAGGTTCTCAGGAGTATTCTGCGCGACGCTGACCTGAGCCTCGAAGATCTCGAAACGCTCCGATAGTCTGGATTTCCACGGAAAACCATTCGCCTAAGCGCCGCCTAACCGGATCGGCGCGCATCCGGCTGCCCCGGAAGCGAAGCAAATCAGGGACAGGCTGACTCATATGGCGAATGGTCTTCTTCATGACGCTTTCCAGAATTCGTCGACTGCCCATAGCCGCATAAAATCAAATTTTCCGGGCCTGACCCCAGCTCCTTCGTTGGTCACAATTTCAACAGGCGCCAGCAGATCGGAATCACCGCTCACGACAATGGCACATTCGAATCGATTCATGTGAGCATCGTGAACGAGATGCGTCGCGAGATTCACGTCGGAACCTTTCTCCTCAGTCTTGATGACTTCAACGAGGGGGTCCTGGCCTATGATGGGATGCGCCAGCGGCGTGCGCACGCTGTGTGCCAGGAAGTGACCAAACTGGATCTCCAGGTTAGGTATCGTCTGGAGCGCGCGCAAATATGTCTCCTGACGCATGGGCTGGCCCGGATCGTCGGACCTCGGACGCACGCGTGCCGTGAAGTACTTTATTCTCTCAATCCGGTTTGTGGGAAAAATGATGGCAAACAACTTGGCGGGATCGAGCCATTTGTACGGGGTGCCGCGACAGGAACCAAAGTAGAGGTTAAACGCATCGATGTAGAAATAAGTGATCATGCGCACCCCCGTAAAATGCAAGAGCCGTTCCTTTCGGAACGGCCCCGCGCCCTTTCGCCGAAGCTACCCGGGGTGGTATCAAAACTGCTTGTAGCACTATCTTTCTCTATCATCAAGGACGTAATCGGCATGCCGTTCTTCGCAAATCTCGAAAGTCGGCTCATCGGGAAATCAAACATGCTCTGCTTCTCCTAATGACTCGACCGCTCTGCTGGCAGCCGGCCGGGGCAGTCGCCTTCCTCCCGAACCTGTAAGAAATTCTTACAAGTTGATGCCTCGTCCAACTCCGCTTCCTCAAAAACCGGGGGGACGGCCCACCTATTTTGGAGAGGCACCGCCCGCTTCTTAACTTTCTCTGCGAAATCGGAGAGCGTCCCCAATCCTCCCGATCCCGCAGATATCACATTTGTTCAACGCATTGTCGTCGTCAGTCCCTATGCCCGAAACACAGGGAATCACCTTTTGTTTTTTCGCGATTTTCCCGTATTTCGTGGTTTTGATTTTTCCAGTATTTGGATTTCCTTGACCGCCTCGATGAAATGCCGTTCCACAGGGGTTGGCTCTTCCAGCAACTGTCGGCGATATTTTTCATATTCGATACGCGCTTTCTCGATAGCTGCCTCATGGCTGACTCTCCCTGCATGGGTGAGAATCTCTCGCTCGCTGGTTCGCAGGAAATCATCCAACTTGGCGACCCAGTCCTTCATGTACATCGGCTTGCGGCTCAAGGCTTGAAGCTCGGCAAAGTCGAGGTAAATCGTGACAATCCGGTTTAGGATATCCAACTCCTCCGGGTTCAGGTAATTCTTGGCGATCTCGCTGTCGGCCTGCTTGGGATGGACTCCTGTAAATGAGGTCAGGCCCATGTTCGGCTTGGCGGCATCGGCGCGGGCGGCGACAATCTCCGCGGCGGTGTGGCCGTGGGCGGCCCAGTGCATTTTGTTCTGGACCACGGCGAAGAACAGCCGGGACAGGTCAGTGTTGGGGTCGTAATCGATGCTTGTAGCGTAAATGTCGAGCACCTTGCGCCAGAAAATCTTTTCCGAGGATCGGATATCCCGGATACGGGCGAGCAGTTCGTCGAAATAGCTGCCCTCGCCGGCCTGCTTGAGCCGCTCGTCGTCAAGAGTGAAGCCTTTGATGATATATTCCCTCAATCGCTGGGTGGCCCAGATGCGGAACTGAGTGCCTCGGTGCGATTTTACCCGGTATCCGACGGAGATGATGACATCAAGGTTGTAGTGTTGCGTTTCGTAGAACTTGCCGTCAGCGGCAGTTATCCGGAATTTCCGGATAACTGCATCCGGATCGAGTTCTTTTTCGGCGAAGATGTTTTTTTCGTAGAACTTGCCGTCAGCGGCAGTTATCCGGAATTTCCGGATAACTGCATCCGGATCGAGTTCTTTTTCGGCGAAGATGTTTTGAATATGCTCGTTGATGGTCCGCACATCTTTCTGAAACAGCTCCGCCATGATTTTCTGAGTCAGCCAAACTGTTTCGCCTTCCAGGTGTACATTTATGCGTGTTGTACCGTCTTCAGTCTGGTAGAGAATGATCTCTGAGTGGAGCGGCTGATCCAGAGGTCGATTGTTCTTGCGATCAAAAAAGGAGGGCAAAAACAGCAGCTAAGCCTGTCCCTGGACCCTCCTGAGAGCATGATCTCTTATCACTGCACCATTTACCCAGGTCCGACCCCAATCCCCCCGACCCAGATCCCCTCACATCGGCCACAGCCGCAGTCTCAGGGCGGACGACCGCGGTCGCTCCTCGTCAGGCTAATATCGAACCGACTGAGCGAACGGCAGGTTCAACGACTCAGTATTACTGCTGATGCTAAGATCTGCCGAGTCAGCAAGGAACACATTCTGTACCTCGAGTGTCCTCGGAACGTGATCTTCCAAGCCTAATTGATGGCGAACGTCGGTGGCGCGATTCATGAATATCTTGAGTCTGTAGTTTGCAGTTCCTATCATCTCGTGATTTGCTTCCGCAACATCACCAAGTCGTCGTCCAACCCATGGTGAACAATGTCTAGCCGGGATGACGCAGCCACGAAGCTCCTGGCGTGTATCGGCTTGATCCGGAACGGGAAAAAGCTGGGGCTATCGATCAGATCTTTCAGCGGGGCCGAGCCGTTGGCGCGGGCATGGAGGGATGCTTCGGCCAGCCAGGCGATCAGTCGGGAATCATCAACGGCCAGCGTCCTTCCGGCGGCATAGATTCCCTTTGTGCCGGTCTCCTGAAGCACGCCCCAGTCCAGGTACGAACGCAGCACGCGGCGGGCTGCTCGGGAAACGGTCTCCCGCTCGCCATATTGCTCGCGAATCCGCCGCTGGACATGGGCCGCGCCAGCGGAACCCTGAAGCCTCAAGAGCCGACCCACTTGCACCGCCACGCCCGACCAAAACGGATAAACGGCTATAACCATGCCCCAATGGATGGCCAAATGATCGCGTCGAGGAACACGCTTAAGCAGTTCCAGGCCCTCGATACGCAGCGGATCGAGATCGCTCGGAACCGTCACCCACGTCTTGAGGAGAATCGTGATGATTTTCTCGCGATTGCCGCGCTCGGCCTGGCCGCCGACGG
>JBEKIX010000106.1:0-10373 GCA_050011535.1 Acidobacteriota bacterium | reverse complement strand
CTCCGGGTCAGCTCGTGCGCGTAGTACTTGGCGTGAAAGTCGGTCAGGTCCATATTCTGCAGCCCCGACGCATGTGATTAGCTGGCGGCTCATTGTTGCAATAACTGCATTGATCTCTTCGATTTGGCATGGATAGAATACCATCAATTTGTGCCGGACTCAGCCAGAACTCTCTGAAATGACGGTGCTCTCGATGAGTTTTAAGGCCTCCGGATTGGATACTTCCGCTGCGGATCGTGTGTCAGCGGAGTTGAATGGGGGTGGGGAATTTCGGCTTCGTGCAACGGAACTCCATGGCCACATCCAGCGTGCGATCGGTGGATCTTGCGTCGTCGAGGATCACATCTGTCACCGGCATCAGCGCGTAATCCGGCATTACCAGAGAATTTAGCAAGCGCGGCCTAGCGGGCCCGCTCCCACGGACGCCTGACATTTAGCTTGTGCCGCCGGCGTCTCGCGGATAAGAATGCTTCCACATCTAAACCGAATGTCGTGTTGTAAAGCCAAGGAGTGTTCGCGATGCGACTAATGGCGAGATTGTTTCCTGCGATGCTTCTCCTGACCCAAGTGGCGCGACCAGTCATTCGGCACTTTCAAAATTGTGTTCAATTCCGCGCTTTTCACAAGATAGGAAAACTCACGCGGAGGTGGCAAATGAAGCACGGTCTTTATATGGCGATGGCCGCGGCCATCGGCCTCATGGTTTCGATTACGGTATTCGGCCGGCAATCGGCGGAACAGATCGACCGGGACAAGATCCTCGGAAACGGTCAGGAATGGAAGGACAAGTACGATAAGTACGAGCCGCCGGCAGACATCCTGAACGCACTCAAAGCCAAGATGGACGAGCACATGAAGATCGACGTCTACCTTGGTCTGTGGTGTCCGGACTCTCGCAACAATGTGCCGGTATTCATCAAGATCATGGATGGTCTTGGCGTCTCTGTGCCGATCCGATACTTCGCGGTGCCGCGGAAGGCAACCAAAGACGTCAAATACTACGTCGAAGAGATGGACGTCGAAAAAGTCCCGACGTTCATTTTCTCCCGGGACGGCAAAGAGATCGGCCGCATCAAGGAGAATCCCAAGACCGGCATGATCGAAGACATGTTGGACATCGTCCTTAAATAGACGAATTGTGCATCCCTTCTCGAATCTGCCGGGGCCGTGGCCCGGGCGTCGGAGAGGCTCAAGAGCTGGGATTATTCATTGTGAGCTACGCTGTTTTGGCCTGTTTGGAGAGGTGCCTCTGGTAGGCTTTCCAGCCAGGGCACCAGCCAGTGTGCCACTTCCATATCCTGGCGATGATCGATTGGGGCTTCCTCTCCGAGTATCGGCGCAGCGCGCAGCGTTCGCAGGAAAACCTCTTTTCCCGGTTCATTCCATACCTCCGGTAACGGCTGATTTCTTGTCGTCGTGTGGGGATTATCCCCGGCGGCATGGATACTGAGACAATGACGCGCAAGAATCAAGTCCGCTCAACACCATGGACGGATATGTGTCATCCCTGCAAGTCTTCGGGTTCCGGCGGCGCGGGGGCATCTGCGGCGTTGGCGCTCCTCGACGATGTACATCGACATCGCCTGCGTCGCGCCGCCTTGCATCTGCCCCCACGGCGCTCGGAACGCGGCCCCTCCTAATTCTCGGACTGGCTCCTAGCACGGCTCTTCATCTTCAGGATCAATCCAATCGATCACGGTACCCCCGCCCTCCTCATAGTACGGGCTGACGAGACAGTTGTGGCCGCCCTCACGAGTCACTCTGAATTCGCCCACCTTGAACTTCTTTCCGGAGTGGAGGTCGACCCTCTCCTCGTCCAGTGAGGGCACGGGAGTAAAAATGTAAAGCTCCCGCAGCACCTCGGCCTTCTTTTTGTCAGGTATGAGGTATTCCTCCACTCTGATCCCGTTGATGACCAGAGGCTTGGTGGGAAAAGGAAGTCGCGATTCTCTAACGGCAAACCTGATCATGATCGTTTCCTTTCGTCGATGGAATCAAGAACCGCAGGAATGCAAGCGCCGTCAGCGCACCCTAGAAGTTTCGCGACCTTGAAGTTAATTTCGCGGGAATGGAGGAAAATGCCGCCCGATCAGGCAAGCGGATCTATGGGTTCCAGAAATGGAAAACGGTGGAAGTCAGTATTACGCTTCCCTCAGCCAGCGGGCGATTTCCATGGCGCTGGGACGTTTGCCGTACATGAGCGTGCCCAGGCGGAACAGCTTCGCTCCCAACCGCAGAAACAGGAGTAGGCTGGCGCACAGGATCGCGGCCGATAATAAGATGTCCCACCAGGGAACCCGAACCGCTCCGATGCGCATCATGATCGTGACTGGCGCTGTCAGCGGAATGTACGACAGAACGCGCGCCAGCGTGCCGTTGGGCTGCGACAAGATCGGCATGAGCAAAAACATCGGAATGACGGACGACATCGTCGCGACCATGGCGGTCTGCTGGCTCTCGCGGAAGTTATTTCCGAGCGAACCCAACCCCGCCATCAGCGTGCCGAACATCATGAATCCCAAAACAAAGAACAGGAGCGCGATGAACAGCTGGCTCCAGCGCAGATCGATTCCGGGAATGAAGAAAATCGCCGGCGTCACAACCATCACGATCCAGACGCCAAGCTGCGTCAGTCCGGCGGCGCACAATCCCAGGACTTTTCCCGCCAGCAGTTCATTGTGCGTGACGGAAGAAAGCAGGATCTCAATGACGCGGTTTTCCTTTTCCTCCGCCACTCCCTGGAGCAGATAAGTCGACGACGTCATGAGCGATATCATGAACAAGATGGCAAAAACGTAAGGGACCCCGAAAGAGGTGATCTCTCCCAAGGCGCCCGCCGTGTCGGGTGAGCCGTCTGCCTTGAGCGGATTGGAGTCGAGCGTGGGCGGGAGCCACAACCGCTGCGCCGTTTCCTCGGGAAGCTTGCCTGCCACCAGGCTTGCCGCCAGCCAACGGCGCAGGAGATTCCATCCGGGCTCGTTGTCGGACATGACGTTGCCTTTTTTGATCTGCAGCTGGACGGCGCCACTTTGCAGATAGTCTCGAGGCACCACGTAGTAGCCTCGGATTTCCTGGCGGAGGAACGCGTCTCTCGCCGATTCGGGCGAGTCGAAGGAACGCAGGCTGACTCCGCCTTCCCCAAGGGCGGCCGCCGCTGCTGCTTTTCCGGGCAATCCCGTATCGGCCGGCGGCAGCACCAGGCTCTTCTGAACCTGCGGCAGCAGAGAAGCCTGAAGCAGGCCGCTCTCATCCACAATACCGATGGTGTCTATCTTGGCGCGCGATTGACGCATCGACAGGAGCACGGCCCCGCCGGAGATGCCGTACATGAGCACGAAGAACAACGGCATCCCGAGCGTGGTGATAATGAAACCCTTGCGGCGCACGGTGAATCGGTATTCCCGCTTGGCAACCAACGAGACCTTCTTCATGATTGCGCCTCCCTGCGTCGCTCCTGCACAACGCGGACAAAGATCTCCTCGAGCGGCGTCGCCGCCTTTTGAAACCTGTCGATCTGCACGCCGCGATCTATCAACGCTCGCAAGACCATCGCGGGCGCGACCCCGGCCTTCGGATATACTTTCTGTTGTTTTCCCTCCACGACCACGCGATCGATCTCCGGAATACTCTCAGGGATCGTCGAGCACTCCAGCAGCAGTGCCGGTTCTGAATATCGATCCAGGATTTCCGAGACCGGCCCGTAGAGGACGCGAACACCTTGATCGATCATGAACAAATGATCGCAGAGTTCCTCGACCTGATTCATCTGGTGGGTGGAAAGGAGGATGGTTTTCCCCGCCTTCCGTTCTTCGGTGAGAATCTCTTTCGTGAGGCGCACGTTCAGGGGGTCCAGCCCGGCGAACGGCTCATCGAGAACGATCACTTCGGGATCGCTCACGAGCGCTGCCGCAATCTGAATCTTCTGCTGGTTGCCCTTGGAGAGCGTTTCGACCTTCTTGTCCAGCACATCGGCCATCTCCATCTTGACGAGGTACAGCAGCGACCGCCGCCGTGCCTCCGCGAGCGGCATTCCCTTCAGCTGCGCGAAGTAATCGAGCAGATCCCGGACCTTCTCTTTCTTGTACAGGCCGCGCTCCTCGGGCAGATAGGTGATCCGGTCTTTGTCTCCCGGAGTCAGTTGGTGGCCGTCGTAGAGAATGGTCCCGGAATCGGGTCGGATAATGTCCAACATCATTCGGATGAGTGTCGTCTTGCCCGCGCCATTCGGCCCGAGGAGTCCGAACACGCCGCCCTGGGGAACATTGAACGAAACATCCGCGACCGCCACTGTGGAATCAAATCGTTTGTGCACATTCTCAAGGACGATCTTGTTCATGGTATTCATGGGCCAATGCTCCTCATGGAATGTAAAGATGCGGCCTCGCCAAGGCGGCGCCGGGCCGGGAGCAGCATCTTTCCCGAGATCCCGGCGGATAGCAATCGCCTCCACCGCCTTTCTTTGAAACGGCGGTGGCTGGCCGGATCAGGAGGTAACCGATTCGTGATATACGCCGAAGACGGAGCGCAGACCATCCGAGATCTCGCCCACGGTGGCCAGCGTTTTCACCGCCTTCAGGATCGGCGGCATGAGGTTTTCCCGACCGCGTGCCGCCAGGCGCAGGCGTTGAAGCGCGCGGCGCACCGCCTCATTGTCGCGTGCCGCGCGCAGCTCCGCGAGCTTGCGGCACTGTTCCTCCCCCACTGCTTCGTTTACAATCAGGATCTCGATGGGCTTGGATTCGGAGTCGGCATACCGGTTCACTCCGACGATGACATCCTCGCACACCTCCACTCTTTTTTGGAAGCGATATGCCGCGTCCTGGATCTCGCGCTGGATGTACCCGCACTCGACGGCCTTCAGCACCCCGCCCATCGAATCGATTTTGAGAATGTAGCGGCGTGCCTCGTCCTCGATCTGGTTCGTCATCTGCTCGATGGCGTAGGATCCTCCTGTCGCGTCGACCGTGTTTGCGACGCCGCTCTCGTAGGCCAGAATCTGCTGGGTGCGCAAGGCGGTATGCACCGCCATCTCGCTCGGCAGAGCCAAAGCCTCGTCCATGGAATTCGTGTGCAGCGATTGCGTGCCGCCGAGCACGGCAGCGAGCGCCTGGAGTGTGACTCGCACGATGTTGTTCTCGGGCTGCTGCGCGGTGAGTGTGCATCCCGCGGTCTGGGTGTGAAACCTGAGCATGCACGAGCGCGCGCCCTGCGCGCCGAATCGCGTGCGCATGATCCAGGCCCAGAGACGGCGAGCCGCCCGGAACTTCGCGATTTCTTCCAGAAAATTGTTATGGGCGTTAAAGAAGAAGGAGAGCAGGCCCGCGAAGTCATCAACCTGCAAGCCGGCGTCGAGAGCGGCCTGCACGTAAGCGATGCCGTTGGCGAGAGTGAACGCGACCTCCTGGACCGCCGTGGATCCGGCTTCGCGGATGTGATATCCGCTGATGGAGATCGGATTCCAGTTCGGAACTTCACGATAGCAGAAGCTGAAGACGTCGGTGGTGAGGCGCAGCGACGGCACGGGCGGAAAGATGTACGTGCCGCGGGCAATGTACTCCTTCAGGATGTCGTTCTGGATCGTTCCTCGCAGCGCATTCCAGGATATTCCACGGCTGCGCGCGATGCAGAGCACCATCGCCAACAAAATGGCGGCTGTGCTGTTGATCGTCATGGAAATGGAAACGCGATCGAGAGGGATATCGCGCAGCAGGATCTCCATGTCGCGAAGTGAGGCGATCGAAACGCCTACCTTCCCGACTTCACCCGCCGCCAGAGGATGATCGGGATCCAAACCGATCTGGGTCGGAAGATCAAAGGCGACGCTCAGCCCCGTCTGGCCTTGTTCCAGCAGGTAGCGATAGCGCTCGTTGGATTCCTCCGCCGCGCCGAAGCCGGCATATTGCCGCATGGTCCAAAGGCGCCCGCGATACATATTCGGATAGATGGCCCGTGTGAACGGGTATTCACCCGCTCTTTCGGTCTCGGCCCAATTTGCATTCGAGTGATAGATCGCCTGTTGCTCCATGCTCGTTTCCTACATCGGCGATTCAGCTTGGGGAGACGGATCACATCAGTTCCATCTTGACACCGAAAGCCTACTTTTTTAAGATAATGACACGCCTTATCACGATTTCATAGGCCCTTGCGAAGTGCTCGCTCGACACCGGCAAGGTCCGGAGTGCAGAATGCCAGACGCTGAAATCAAACGTCTCATGAGGAACCTCGAAGAGGCGATTAACGAGACCCTGAACGACTCCGAAAAAATCAACGGGTCCGTTCGCCAGATTCAGGAGGCAGGCTACGAGGCCTTTCTGGTCATTGATGCCACGATCGGGTTTAATCGCAAGGGCAAGGGAGAGAACGAAACCGTCTCCCCGTCTCCCAAATCAGACGATCCGGTCCACCTGAGAATCACCACAGATGACGCTAAATTCTTGAAATCATTGAAGATAGCTGTAGATGTCGAGTGTTGATCTCCGGATTTGATTTCCGATTCCTCCGTACTAAGCAAATTCGAGATTCGAAATTCGAGATTCGAAATTAAACACTCTTAATCTCGAATCTCGAATCTCGAATCTCGAATTACACCACGATTATGCTGGCATTGCCTTGCGTTTCCACTTCCCCCACGGACGCCGCGTCCACGCCGCGGCGCTGCAGCGCTTCGAGCAGGGAATCCCGATCCTGCGGATGCACGGCCGCGAGCAACCCTCCTGAAGTCTGAGGATCGAGCAGGATCATTCGCAGCGGTTCCGCTACGGACCCTGACACGACGACCTTGGGCGCAATCAGGTTCCATGATTTGGCGATTATTCCGGGAAAGATCTTTTCTTCGGCCAGGGGGTACGCTTCGGCGATGAATGGGATTGACGCCGCGTGGAAGCGCAGGGTGGCGTGACTCGCATCTGCCATTTCGCAGCCGTGGCCGAGCAGGCCGAAGCCGGTGATGTCGGTTGCGGCATGGCAGCGGAATGAGAGCAGGGTTTCGGAAGCGTCCCGGTTAAGCATCGTCATGACGCGGACGGCTTTGGCAATAATATCAGCGCTTGCGCGGCCGCGCTTGATGGCGGTAGTGATGATGCCGATCCCCAGGGGCTTGGTCAGAATCAAGGCATCGCCGGGCTGCGCGCCCGCGTTGGTCAGAATCCTCCCTGGGTGGACAAGTCCGGTTACGGAGTAGCCGAACTTCAGATCACGATCCGCCAGGGTATGGCCGCCGATAACAGGGACCCCGGCTTCGCGCAGCTTCTCAGCGCCCCCGCGCATGACCTGTGCGAGTATTTCCAGGTCCTCGGGACCATCGGGAGAACAGGCTATTGCCATGGCGGTCAGCGGCGTGCCGCCCATTGCGTACACATCGCTGAGCGAGTTGGCGGCTGCGATGGTGCCGAAGCAGAACGGATCATCGACGATCGGGGTGAAGAAGTCGAGCGTCTGCACGAGTGCGCGGTCCGCGTCGATCCGGAAGATACCGGCATCATCCGCGGTCGCAAAGCCGACGAGCACATCGGGATGATCCCATTTTGGCATTTGATCCAGGACCTGGACCAGGCTGGCGGAGCACAGCTTGCCGGCTCAGCCGGCGCCCGGTGCCATTTCCGTTAATCTCTTACGTTCAGACAACTTACTTGTCTCCAGCCGACGAAGCAGCTGCCGGCAATTGCGCCTCGGCCACGGGCAAAGATCCGGCGTTTTGTTCGTTCATGTTGCACTTGCCCTCAAACGTGGCACCCGCATCGATGATCAGACACGGGGTGTAGATGTCGCCGTACACTTTTCCTTCTTTGTGGATCTCCACGCGTTCAGAAGAGCGTATGGTGCCACGAAATTCTCCGTTGATCGCGATGCGGCGTATGGTGACTTCGGCGTCCACCTTTCCCTTGGGACCGATGACCAGGCTTGATTCGGAGCGAACTCTCCCTCGTACGATGCCATCTACCCTGATTCCATGGGTAAAGGAAAGCTCACCCTGGAATTCAACACCCTCTCCGAGAAGGCTTACGATCTCGTCCCCGCTCTCTCTCTTGAATTTCATCGCACACCCCCGTCCCTGCGCTTGTTTTCGCTGATGATGCTGTAGATACGGATAAGGTCGTCGTTACTGAAGAAGTGTATGCGGATCTGACCTGCGGCGCGCGCACCGCGTCCGCCCACGATCTCGACCTTGGTTCCGAGAAGAAGGCGCAAGCGATCCGTGGCCGCGGTGATGTTTGGATCCTCGGGCTTGGAAGCGCGCGCCCTTTCGGACCGGCCTCTTTTTGCCCAGCGCTCGGCATCGCGCACCGACCAGCCTTTGGCGACCATTACCTCGGCTATACGGGTGATCTCGGCGGGAGAAGCATCGGCAGAGAGCAATGCGCGGGCGTGTCCTGGCGACAGGTTCCCTTCGGCGACCAGCAGTTTGACTGCGGGAGGCAACCTGAGAAGACGCAAGGCGTTCGCGACCGTGCTCCGTTCTTTGCCGAGCTGTCCGGCGAGCTCCTCCTGGGTGCATTTCATGGTCTCGATAAGATTCTGATAGGCCTGTGCTTCCTCGATCGGATTCAGTTGCTCACGCTGGATGTTTTCGATCAGGGACAGTTCCAGAAGCCGTTCGTCAGGCACATCCCGAATCAGAGCGGGCACTCTTAGCAGGCCTGCCCGCTGGGCGGCCATCAATCGCCGTTCGCCCGCCACCAGCTGGAATCCTTTGGCCAGCGGCCGGACGAGCACCGGCTGCAGCACACCGTGCGTGCGGATTGAATCCACCAGCTCGTTGAGCCTCTTCTCATCGAAGTTCAAGCGCGGCTGATCCGGATTCGTGGCGATCTGATCGATATCGATCTCGCTGGAAGGCGGCTCAGCCTGGTTCACATCCGGGATGAGCGCTTCCAATCCTCTACCCAGCACCCTTTTTTTCATGGTTGAGAATTTCCTTGGCCAGATTGATGTAACTCTCCGCTCCTTTTGATCTTATATCATACAGAACAATAGGCTTGCCGAAACTGGGAGCCTCTGCCAAACGAACATTCCTGGGGATCACCGTGGCAAAGACGTCCTTGGGGAAGAAATTCCTCAAGTCTTCGCGCACTTGCGCGCTGAGGTTGGTCCTTTCGTCGAACATGGTCAAGAGGATTCCCTGGATCGTCAGGTCTGGGTTGAAGCTACGGCGCACCCGAGCCACCGTGTCGAGCAGTTCGGAGACTCCCTCGAGGGCAAAATATTCGCACTGGATGGGCACCAGGACCGACTGCGCGGCAACCAGGCCGTTAAGCGTGAGCAGGTTCAGGGATGGAGGGCTGTCGATCAGGATGAAATCATAATCCGCCTCCAGTGGTGCCAGAAGGTGCTTCAACAGGGACTCCCGCTCGGGAAGATCGACCATTTCGATGGCGGCGCCGGTCAGATTGCGGTCCGCCGGCACAAGCTTCAGGTTGTCGAGATCGGTCTTCACGATGATGCTCGAAAGCGGTTCATCGAGGACAAATGAATGGTAGATGCTCCGCCGGATGGAACCGCGCGTATAACCGAGGCCGCTGGTGCAGTTGGCCTGGGCATCGGTGTCGACGACCAGCACACGCATTTCGGCCATCGCCAGCGCGGCGGCTAGGTTGATGGCCGTCGTCGTCTTGCCGACGCCCCCTTTTTGATTTGTAATGGCTATGGTCCTGCAGCGTGTGCGCACGATGACGGCGAGAATAACACATCCGATTTGCTCGCCTCAAATCAAAAAACGAGAGCACTCTGTTTCACGTGAAACTCGTGGTCGGAATGGAAGCCTGCCGTACTCGACCGGCCTGGGCACACGAATCATGATTACGGTGCGCTTGTTTCACGTGAAACACCGTAGATCGATAGCTGCCAGCCAGGGCGCCCCGGAAACTGTTCCCGGCGTGTAAGGTTCAGGGCCCTGCCGGCGCGTTTCGGCGCCTCCAATGGAAGTTTCTGCCCATGAAAGACCCAGAACTGAGCCGTGGGGCGGCTTGCCGCCAGCAACAGTTCGAACGCGTCACCGCTCAATCTCAGTCCCTTCCACGAGACAATATCGAACGGCGGTGCCTCCCGCGAGCGCAGGATCTCCTCGACCCTACTGCAAATGACTCGGCTCCCCTCCAGACGCAGACCGGTTACCACCGTTTCGAGAAATGTCGCCCGCTTGGTACGGCTCTCCACCAAGCACAGCCGCATTTCCGGAAGCATGACGCGCATCGGAATTGCAGGAAACCCGGCGCCGCTGCCGATATCGAGGTGCGCCACAGGGCCCTTGGGGTAAAAGCCCGCGGCCCAGATCGCTTCCGCAAACAAGCTCCCCAATTCATCCCAGTTCGTCGTGGCCGTGAGATTCACGCGGGGATTCCACTTTTCGAGCAGCGCCAGATATGCGAGCAGCCGCC